>JBCAXU010000020.1:0-42362 GCA_038533895.1 Pseudomonadota bacterium
CCAGCCACGAACAGTGACTTCACTGTCTACTGCTAGCTGACCTTTCAATACGTCTGATACAGGCGCGTAAGTCATGTTTTCAATATTCTCCATTGAGGTAAAAATTCAACCCAATGTCGCATTACTCACGGTATAAATAATGAACAAACATTGGGTTGGATTAAATTCTATATCGTCAATGGGACATATTACCTTTCAAATCTTAGGCTTCAACCTTTATTGTCGTTTCGGCCAACAAAAATAGCCGATAACCGGCTATTTCTTATTGGAGAGAGTGAATTGGTCGAGCAATGCTTCTAAATGCTCCGACTGCTGCTCAAGATTCATACTAATATTATGGGTTTGCGCCGCTGATTCACTGGTCTGGTTGGCATGTTGAGTGATCACTCGCACTTTGCCTTGAACTTGCTGGCTGAGTGCGGAAGTCGTGTTGGTTTGTTGTTCAATGCTATTGGCATGAGCAAGGGCTTGTTTCATCTCCTGGACCACATCAGACATCGCCAGGGAAAGCTGCTCGATTTCTGCAGAGCGCTGATGCGCAGTGCTGCACACCGAATCTACCGAGCTTAATGATGACTGACTGTCGTGCTGGAATTGAGAAATGATGTTTTCAATGCTGCCGGTGGCTTCTGCTGTGCGGCTGGCAAGATTACGTACTTCATCGGCAACGACCGCAAAACCGCGCCCTTGCTCGCCAGCACGTGCGGCTTCAATCGCTGCATTGAGAGCAAGTAAGTTGGTTTGTTCGGCTACGCCTTTGATTACTTCAAGAATGCTAGACACCTCTGAAGTTTGATTGTTTAGGTCAACAATGCTGTCTTTAACGTGCTCAATATCATCCACTAGTGCTTTAATGTCGTGGCTAGCACTGTGTGCTTGCTCTGCACTTTGATTGGCAATGGTTGTGGTGTGCTTGATGAGGGATGAGGCATCTTCTGTCGCCTGGCCAACTTGCGCTTGCTGAGACTGCATCTCTTCCATATGCGTTTGTACTTCAGCGGTCTCTTTTTGCTGGTTATCAGCAGCAGAATCAGTGACCTGTGCCACTTGAGTCAGCTCTGTGGCACTGAGCGCCACTTTGTGCGATGTGCTTTGCACTTGCTCAAGGCTGCTGTTCACGGTTTCCATAAACGAGTTGATTGCGCCTGACAATTGACCAATCTCATCGGTTTGGCTGGTAGAGAGTCTCTGACTTAAATCTTTAGTTTTGCTTAACGTCTGCATAAAACCAGAGGTTTTCTGAATTGGGCGTACGATGATCTTTCGAATCAGCCACATAGTGACCAAAAAGCCGACGAACCCGAACGCAGACATAATCGCCAGGGCGATAAATGCACGCTGGCTAATCAGTTGGTTGACATGAGAGAGATTGTACTCAAGACGAATGGCACCGAGCACTTCGCCTTCAGGTGCCATATGGCATGATACACAGTTTGTGCCGCGATAGTTTTCGCTTGATTTCATCGGCAGGGCAACAACGATACCTTTACCCCAATCGGCTTTGATCGGCTCAATGACCAGCTCACCAGCTAAAGCGCGCTGATCGATTTCGTCGACGGGTTGTTGATTGGCTTGACCAGGACCGTACAGCTTACTCACCGCCTCGGCGCGCAGCACTTTAACTTCTTCGATACCGTCTTGGGCGAGCGCTTTTTGGCGTAATGTCTCTTTCTGAGCCATAGTGCCGGTCAGCATCATCATATTTAGGCTATCAAAATAGTTACTTGCTTTATCGTGCAACTGTTCACTGAGGACAGAGTTGATAAGCTCTCTTTGCTGCAAATATTGATAGGTAGTAGAGGCGACCAGTACCAAGCCAAACACAGTTAATAAGGTGATGAGCAACTTTGTTGTAATTGTTAAGCGCATGGTTGAATAATTATTGATTATTATTGGAATAGACCCCATAGATCTTGTCTCATCTTTGAGTAAAAGAGAAGTTAACGGACTTCATACTGTGACCGCACTCTATGTAAGGGCATTGTAAATGTGATGTAGGCTTAGTGTAATCAAAACTTTGACGCAGTAACGTAATTTTGACGTGCTAGTGGTAGGGTAACGTTTTCCTAGAGGCTAAATGAGGGAATCTGCGGGTCAGTGCTTGTCTCTGCTATGGTTATTCCTTAGTATTGCGTCTGTTTTGACAAGCCTGAGATCTAAGATGAAAACTGAATTATACAAAGAGTTTATGTTTGAAGCGGCCCACCACTTACCGCATGTGCCAGAGGGGCATAAATGTGGGCGCTTGCATGGTCACTCTTTCTTAGTTCGCCTTTACGTAGAAGGTGAGGTTGACCCGCATACAGGCTGGGTGGTTGACTTCGCCGAAATTAAAGCAGCATTTAAGCCAATCTACGACAGGCTCGATCACTACTATCTGAATGACATCGAAGGTCTGGAGAACCCGACCAGCGAAGTTCTCGCCAAGTGGATTTGGAACGAGTTAAAGCCAACACTGCCATTGTTGAGTAAAGTCGAAATCAAAGAGACCTGTACCGCTGGATGCATATATAAAGGTGAATAACCTTGTTCCATCTAGTAGTGAAAAAGCGAAGTCATCTTCGCTTTTTTTGTATCTAGGCTAAGTTATTATTAAAAACCAAATCCACAGAGTTCAATCAGGGAGCGACCATGCCAGCAAAGATCGGTTCAGCAATTCAGTTGCTTCTCGCGATGTCAATTTTCTATTTGGGTTATTCCATTCACTCGATGACGACAAAGATCACTGAAGTGGTCGATACCTACCCGAAAATACTCGAGGACGTGCAGGGGTTGTCTGAAACTTTACAGGTTGAACAGTGGCTAGAGATGGCAGATGCCTTAGAATCACTATTACCCAGCGTGATACAGAGTGTTGACGGGATAACGTCTGCAGTTAGTGACGCCAACACAACGGTCGCCTCAATCGACCAGAAGATTCCAGCCATCGTCGAAGAGGTGAGTCAGTATCGTCAATATGTTATTCCACCTGTTGTCAGTGAAGCGACTCGCTATCGTACTGACGTTTTGCCGAAACTGTTAATAGAGAGCAAGGGTTACCGAGAAACCACAGTGCCTCAACTAGTAAAGGAGTCTCAATCTCTACGTCGGGAAATACCTCCGATTCTTGCTGAAGCCGATAAACTGGCGATCAAAACTGAGCAGATTTTAGATCAGAGTCAGGATATTGCCAAAGAGGCAACGCAAGGTGCTGTCAAAGGGGTGATTTTGTCACCGATCGACCTTTTGCGCGACGCAGGGAATGGGATTAAAGAGCGAGTGGTGACAGAAGAGTAGTGTCATACATTGGCGGTTATTTGTCCGCTTAGTGGTTGCGCCATTGCAATTGATCTCTCGGTCGCTAAGATGAGGTATCTCATTTTGAGATAACGTAACTCAGGATGTGTTACGAGATTGCAACGGATGGTCTGCTGTTATTAGGACATCTTAATGATTTTCAAAATTACCACACCTATTATCGAGCCCACCGAAGGGTCGCCCCACAACATAGCATTCATGTTTAGATTTATCTCTTCTTGCTTTGCCTTCTTCGATCTTCGCAATTCCCTATTGCCACCTTATTCATTTTCTCGATTTTATTTTTGCTATTGATTTCAGACAGTCGCCTGAATAGGTAACTCACGTCTGTGCATTCGCACATCTAAAAATTATATAGAAACGGTTTTACAGAAAATGAATACAAAAATTATCGGCAGCGCGCTGATTATCGCAGGCACTGCACTGGGTGCAGGTATGCTTGCCATTCCCATGGTACTGGCTCAATTTGGTTTACTTTACGGCACCTTGTTAATGCTGTTTATTTGGTTTGGGACCACTTATTCTGCGTTGCTACTATTGGAAGCGACCATCAAATCCGGCGGGGGGTTAGGTCTAAACTCGATCGCGAGAAAAACCCTAGGTAAGAGCGGTCAACTACTGACCAATGCTTTGTTATATGCGTTGCTTATCTGCTTGCTGATGGCTTACATCTTAGGCGCGGCTGATCTATTGAAACAAGGCGCATCAGCCTTAGGTATCACGCTTACCTTGACTCAGAGTCAAGTCGTGTTCACATTATTGTCAGGTGTCATCGTAACTTGTGGTACCGGAGTGATCGACAAACTGAACCGGTTATTGTTCTTGGTGATGTTGGTTAGCTTAGGCATGACTCTCGTTGCGCTACTTCCCTCGTTTTCAATCGAAAACTTGGATCACGTGAGTAATGATGATCATTTAGGTTTAATTCAAACCAGTGCGGTGCTCTTCACCAGCTTTGGCTTTATGGTGGTGATTCCAAGCCTGGTCTCGTACAACACCGAAGCGTCAGACAAACAATTGCGTAACATGGTAATACTCGGCTCAGTTATTCCACTGGTGTGTTACTTATGCTGGCTGTTCGCTGTTGTAGGGAATCTTCCAGCGGACAAACTGACTCAAGTCTCGAGCGTGTCAGAGTTGATGGCGAACTTTGAACATGACGCGCCGTGGGTAAGTACTGTTCTCTCTTCGTTTACTGGACTGGCCCTGTTAACCTCTTTCTTTGGGGTGGCAATGTCTCTATTCGATCAAAACCAAGATATGTTTAGGAAAAATCGTTTCCTGACCTATGTGTTGACGTTTGTATTGCCGCTGCTAGGTGCGATCGTCGCTGCAGATCAGTTCCTGTCGGTTCTTGCTTATGCAGGAATAATCTTGGTGTTTCTTGCGGTATTTGTTCCGTTAGCAATGGTATACAAGGTTCGTTTAGCCAATACTCTTGCAGAGCGTTATGCGGCAGAAGGCGGCAAGGTTATGATGGCATTTGGCTTAGCCTTTGGCGGATTTCTACTGGCCTCGCAAGTTATCTAAGCTTGCTTTCTTTTAGACAATAAAAAGCCCGAGCGCTAGAAAAGAGCTCGGGCTTTTTTGCGTATTAATATGGTTAGCAGATAACTTTTACCGCAAGGCCACCTTGAGACGTCTCACGGTATTTCGCGTTCATGTCTTTACCCGTTTCTAGCATGGTTTCGATAACCTTATCTAGAGAAACAGTAGGAGCGGACGAACGACGCAGTGCCATACGAGTCGAGTTAATCGCTTTTACAGCAGCAATACCGTTACGTTCGATACATGGAACCTGTACCTGACCAGCAACTGGGTCGCAAGTTAGACCTAGGTTGTGCTCCATTGCGATTTCAGCGGCCATACAGACTTGCTCTGGGCTACCACCCATCAGCTCAGCAAGGCCCGCTGCTGCCATAGAACATGCAACGCCAACTTCGCCCTGACAGCCAACTTCAGCGCCAGAAATAGACGCGTTACGTTTGTACAGACCACCGATTGCGCCAGAAGCCGCGAAGTAACGGATATAGTCTTTCTCAGTTACCGTTTGGATGAACTTATCGTAGTAAGCCAGTACCGCAGGGATGATGCCACATGCACCGTTTGTTGGTGCAGTTACAACGCGGCCACCCGCTGCATTTTCTTCGTTTACTGCGAAAGCGAACATGTTTACCCAGTCCACAACCGACATAGGATCGTTGGTTGTTTTCTCTGACGTTAGCAGTTGTTGACGAAGCGCCGCCGCACGACGAGGCACGCGTAGTGGACCAGGCAGAATACCTTCTTCGTTCATACCGCGATCCATACATTCGCGCATTGTGCGCCAGATGTTTGCGAAGTATGTACGAGTCTCTTCATCAGAGTGCAGAGAGTGTTCGTTTTTCATTACTAATGCGCTAATAGAAAGACCGCTTTCTTTACACTGGTGAACAAGCTCTTCTGCTGTTGTGTATTCGTAAGGAACCTTGATTGGGTTCTCTACTTCTTTACCGAAGTTCTCTTCATCAACGATGAAGCCGCCGCCGATAGAGTAATAAGTCTTTGAGTACACTTTTTCGTCTTCGATCCACGCGTGGATCTGCATGCCGTTTTCGTGAAGCTCAAGGTTAGTAGTATGGAAGTTCATACCACCATCTTTCGGGAACGATACTGTATGACAGTGCATGCCAACAGGTAGGCGCTCAGTTTCTTCTACGCGAGCGATAAAGCCCGGAATAGAGTCGATATCTACTTTCTCAGGGGAGTTGCCTGCAAGACCCATGATGATAGCGATATCCGTGTGGTGACCTTTCCCTGTCAGTGATAGTGAACCATAAACGTCAACGGTGATCTTAGTGATGTCGCGCAATTTTCCCATTGAGCGTAAATCATCAATAAATTCTTTACCCGCTTTCATTGGACCTACAGTGTGTGAGCTTGAAGGACCAACGCCGATCTTATAGATGTCAAAAACACTAATCATATCGATTACCTCAGAAGTAAGCCTCCCGGGGGGAGGGAGGCTTTTTATTATCGTTATATTCTTGGTTTAATCAGACTATTAAAGCCTTAGATTAAAGAGCGCCGTAGATTACAGAAGTAATGGCAGCAATACCACAGATTGCTGTGAAAATCTGTACAGGTGTAGAAGTTTTGTACTTCGCCATTGCGGGTACTTTTTGCATTGCGAATACAGGCATTAGGAACAAGATAGCGGCAATCATTGGCGCGCCCATTGTTTCAATCATGCCTAGGATGCTTGGGTTAACGATAGCCACAATCCAAGTCGTTACAACGATGAAGATCAGCGATGCTTTCTCAATTTTGCTTACTGGCGTTTCAGAGCGAGATTTGATTAGGCCAACTAGACCTTCGTGCGCACCTAGGAAGTGACCGAAGTAGCTTGAAGTGATTGCTGCAAAAGCAACTAGTGGACCCATGTAAGAGATCAGTGGAGATTCGTGAACGTTCGCTAGGTAAGAAAGAACTGAGATGTTTTGTTCTTTAGCCATTGCTAGCTGCTCTGGAGACAGTGAAAGTACTACAGAGAATACGAAGAACATAACAAAGCCCATTAGCATCATTGCTGCGCCACCAGTGATCGCGTCAGTTTTCTTAACTGCGTCATCACCGTATACACGACGTTGCTCTTTAGAGAACTGAGAGATTACTGGGCTGTGGTTGAAAGAGAACACAATGATTGGAATCGCTAGCCAAACAACAGATGGCATAGAAGACCAGTCTGGTGCTACTGACATCATTGAGCTGTTCCAATCAGGGATCAGGTAGAAAGAAAGCGCAAGTAGGATGAACACCAGTGGGTAAACCAGTGCTGAGGTCGCCTTCAGCATCAGCTCTTTACCGAATACCACGCCTGCGGTCATTGCTGCGATTAACGCACCAGACAGTAGCCAGCGAGGGATGGACTCCATACCCATTTGGTTCACTAGGAACGAGTCAACCGTGTTTGTGATACCCACACCGTAGATAAGAACGATAGGGTAGATGGCGAAAAAGTAAGCAAAAGTAATAAGGTTTGCGCCAGTCTTACCGAAGTGTTCTTCAACTGTGTCAGTGATATCAGCTTCAGGGTTTTTCGCAGAAAGGACGAAGCGAGCTAGAGATTTGTGTGCGAACCAAGTCATTGGTGCCGCGATTAGAGCAAGGATAACTAATGGCCAAAAGCCACCTGCACCTGCTTTAATAGGAAGGAAAAGTACGCCAGCACCTACCGCAGTACCGAAAAGTGACAGACACCAGGTGAAATCCTTGTAAGTAAACTTACTAGGAGATTGTGCGGCAGAAACCGCAGAAGTATTAGTATTCATTTTGTGATACTCATTTTTGGGAACAGGAAATAAGTCAGGTGCAATTTTGCAGAAAAACCTTTCATGAAAAGTAGATCTAAATCATGAATTGATAAGGCTTATAATAGGATATGTCAAAAACAGGTTTTTGCTCACGTAAATGATGTGCCACTAGTGATTTATACTAATTCGTGGCATTAGAAAAACTAATCTTGTTATGAGATTGTGTTATCCATGCTGCAGGAAAACGATTGCTTTATTAACAAATAGCTAGGCTAATGTGACAAGTTATCACTCCGAGCTGCGGCTATCTGCTGTGGTCCATAATCTGCTTCTGCATCGCGTCGATGATCTGCGCTGTCATTCCCCAGATAAAGTGGTTTTGGTACGAGAGGCCGAATACACGGTGTGAATGATTGTTGATATAAAAACGCTCGCTGTGAAGTTCGCGCGGATCGAGCACAATCTTAGCTGGGACTTCAAAGACTTCTTCAACTTCATTGTGATCAATATTGGTGCGGTAGTCAGAATCGATGAATGCCATAAAAGGGGTGACGGTAAATCGACTGACGGTGATGAGTTCAGGTAACTGACCAAAAATACGCACGCTCTGGTGATTGATGCCCACCTCTTCATAGGTCTCGCGTAGCGCGGTGGCGGCTAAATCGGTATCACTAAGTTCATACTTTCCACCGGGAAAGCTGACTTGACCCGGATGGTGTTTTAGGTGGCGTGCGCGGCGAGTAAACAACACGTGAAGGCCATTGTCTCGCTCGACAAATCCAATCAACACCGAAGCCTTACGCAGCGAGCTGTGGTTGAGATGCGCCACGCGTCGCAAGGCTTCTTGGTGATAATCAACGGTTTGATGCAACTGAAAGCGTTGTATCAGATCACTTTTATTTAGCTCCAACAATATCTTAGCTCCCGACTCATTTGAATTTGGTCGCAATGTGACTCATGCTTTTAACAGCAATGAGGCAGGCAAGGACAGCACAACGATGAAAGGAATTATCTTTACTGAATTTATGGATTTAGTCGAACAAAAATTCGGCCTCGAAGAGCTCGATACCGTCTTATCTTTGGCTGGGGACGATGGGGTTTATACCGCAGTAGGAAGTTATGACCATAAAAATCTGGTTAAACTCATCGTTCAGCTAAGCCAGAGAACGGGGATCTCTGCTCAAGATTTACAGCGCATTTTCGGACAATCTGTCTTTCACAACCTGTATCGCTCCTTACCCACTAATAGTAGCTTACAAAACTGTAAATCTACCTTTTATTTCATCAAGTTGGTTGAAGACTATATCCACTTAGAAGTAAAAAAACTCTACCCCGACGCCAATCCACCGAGTTTTGATTTTCTCTCTGAAACTGAAACTGAGTTGGTGTTTGATTACCTCAGTGCGCGTTGCATGTCGCATGTTGCTTGGGGTTGATTGAAGGGTGCGCTGACCACTATCAACAGACCGTTGAAATCGACATGGATAATCGAGTCGATGATGGCAGCCACGTGCGCTTTAAAGTGCGTTTGGTAGGATAATATCGTGGACAAGCTTTCAGCGTTAGAGAGAAAGCTCGCCAGAGAGAAGGCGGCGAGGCAGCAAGCAGAGCAGCTACTCGAAAGCAAAAGCCTCGAACTGTACCAAGCCAATCAACAGTTAGAGTTGGTTCTCAATCAGCTAAAACTGCAGACGCGCAACGACCTCCATAAAATCGAATTTGAGCAGCACGTCAATGAAGCACTGATTCATTTTGGCCGCGCTTTTCTAAGAAGAAGCTTCGATGACGGCATGATCGCGAGTTTGCTTGAGCGGTTAGAGGCACTCGCCGCGATCAGTGCCGCCAGTCTAACCCTTGAATCAGGGCTGATTGCTGGTGTAGATGCGCATCATTTCGGGCAAAGTGAGCCACAAGACCTTAGCTTAGTTAAACCCTACCCTGTATGGGAGGATTGTCATTTAGTGCTGCCGATTGAAGTCGAGCACCGCGTTGTTGGCCAACTGACCATTACGGTTGAAGACAATGAGATAGAACGAGATTTTGTGGTCAATCAGATGTTGTTAGTGGCGGAGCTGATGTGCAGCGCGATCAGTCGCCAACTGATCTTGATCAGCAACCAACAAGCGCGTGCACGAGCCGAGGAGTCTGAGCGGGCCACTCAAGAGTTTGTCGCGATGATTAATCATGAGCTGCGCACCCCGCTCAACGGTCTACTGGGTAGTGCCGAGCTGCTTGCCGACAGTCAACTGGACGAACAACAGCAAGTGCTGCTATCCAACTTGACCCATTCAGGGGATTTACTACGACATATCATCAATGACTTACTCGACTTTAGCAAAATGAATGCAGGCATGATGGAGCTTATTCCTGCCAAGTTTCATTGGCCTGATTTGCGCGAGATGTTGATAGGTATCTTCGATAATCGAGCGCGTGAAAAGGGAATTGTGTTTGAAATTAACCAACTGGCTGATATTCCTGGCGCAATGATTGGCGACTTCGAGCGGATAGGGCAGATACTGGTCAACCTTGTCGGCAATGCGGTGAAGTTCACCTTGCAAGGCAAAGTGACGTTAACGGTTGGCTATAAGGGGAGTGCGCTGCACTTTGTTGTCAAAGATACGGGTGTCGGGATAAGTGAGCAGGCGCAACGCGAGTTGTTCAATCCTTTTGTCCAAGCTGACCGCACCGCTAAGCGAAATTTTGAAGGGACGGGCTTGGGATTAGCCATTTGTAAAAATTTGGTTGAGTTGATGTCGGGGTCAATCAGCTTTCGCAGTGAGTTGGGTAAAGGCAGCTGTTTTGAGGTGATGCTTCCGGTTGAGGTTGCCGTCGAAGAGCCCAGTGTTGATGCAATTGGTCCATCTCACAAGCGCGACAAACCCTTTGATCAGTTAGCGATTTTGGTGGTGGATGATATTCGGATGAATCAAGTCATCATTAATCAGATGCTGAAAAAACTGAGGATCGTGCCGGATATTGCCAACAATGGGGTTGAAGCCATCAATGCGATATCGAGTGGCGAATACGACTTGATTTTTATGGACTGTCGGATGCCTGAAATGGATGGATTTGAAGCGACACAGCGCCTTCGCCAGCAAGGCTGTCAGTTGCCGATTATCGCGCTGACTGCCGGAACCACCTTGAGTGAGCGTGAGCGGTGCATTGAATCAGGCATGGACGACATCCTGACCAAACCTTACACCGCAAAAGACTTAACGCTTATCCTCGAAAAATGGACACGTTCAACTGAGTGAGCTTATTAACGGCTCGCGGTTTGTAATACAGGTAAGATACGGCTCAGCTTATCCAATGTTTCTTGATATTCACTGTCACATTGGCTGTCAGCGACCAGCCCTCCGCCTGCCCACACATATAAGTGCTGATTTTCCGCGACCAGAGTGCGAATCGTGATATTGGTGTCCATCACCCCATGGCGACTGATATAACCAATGCTGCCACAGTAGGCGTTGCGGCGGTGTGGCTCGAGCTCCTCGATAATCTCCATCGCACGTACTTTTGGGGCTCCGGTGATAGAGCCTCCCGGAAACGATGCTCGTAATAGGTCGGCAGGGGTATAACCTTCGGCGAGCTCGGCTCGAATTGTACTGACCAAGTGGTGTACTGCTGGAAAGCTTTCGATGTCGAACAGCTTTGGCACATGAACAGAGCCAGGCTTGGCGACTCGACCCACATCATTACGCAGCAGATCGACAATCATTAGGTTCTCGGCTTGGTCTTTTTCAGCGCGAGCAAGTTCATTGGCCGCGCTTTTGTCATCGATTGGATCACTGTGTCTAGGACGTGTGCCTTTTATCGGTTTGGTCTCAATTGTCCCTTGTTTGACCTGTAAAAAGCGCTCGGGTGAAACACTCAAAATGGCCCCTTGCTCGGTGCGAATGAACGCTGAGAATGGCCCTTGATTGACTTGCTCAAGCTGCAGATACGCCTGCCATTCGCTGCCTTGATAGGCGGCTTGAAAGCGCTGTGCTAAATTGATCTGATAACAATCACCGGAGCGCAGATACTCCTGCACTTGGGCAAACTTGTCGCCATAGCTATGGTGACTCATGTTTGACTGCCAGTCACTGGTGAGTGAAAACGCCTCGGTGCTAGGGGCGTTTTGTGCTTGTAACCATTGCCAGCGTGCCTCGGTGTTGACGCCGACAACTTGCGCCTGCTTAGTATGATGGTCGACGACCAAAGCCCAGTCATAGAGACCAACCGCCATGTCGGGTGTTGAAAGATCATGTTCAGCGATGGTAGGCAGTCGTTCCACACGCCGGCCAAGATCATAGGAAAAATACCCTAAAGCACCGCCAATAAAGGGCAGTTCCCCCTGATAGTCGAGATCGCTCAACAAGGTTTGTTGCCAGTCGTTGAGTAACGCAAATGGGTCCTGGTCAGAAAGGGTGGTTTGTCCGTTGGCAAAGATACGGCTTTGCTGACCTTGAGTCGTGATAGTGGCTATGGGGCATGCTACCAAAATGTCAAATCGACTATCCACATGGGAGTTGGACGGTGAGCGTAACAACATCGCCCATGGATGCGATTCTATGGTGCTGAAAAGCTCGATGGCGAGGCGGCTGTGGTATGGGATCGGCTTGATTTCTAAGCGATTTGATTTGTTGTTATTCATTTGTTTAATTTGTGACAAAGAGATCGTTGCTACCGTGGCGTGTTGAGGAAAGCAAGAGTATCATAATGCCTACAAAAGTCGCTACACCAGTGTTCTGCGATTAGAAACCCAATCAGCAAACGTTTGTGTGCGATCGAAAAAGGAAGCATAACTATAACGAGGCATGCAATGACCGTAATTCGCCAACAGGATGTGATCAGCAGTGTCGCTGATGCACTTCAGTACATCTCTTATTACCATCCATTAGACTTTGTCCAAGCCCTAGAAAAAGCCTACCAGCGTGAAGAAAGCCAAGCAGCAAAAGATGCGATTGCTCAGATCTTGATCAACTCTCGTATGTCTGCTGAGGGCCATCGTCCTATCTGTCAAGACACCGGAATCGTAACCTGTTTCGTCAATGTCGGTATGGCCGTGCAATGGGACTCGACCGATATGACGGTTCAACAAATGGTCGACGAAGGCGTGCGCCAAGCCTATACCAACCCAGATAATCCGTTACGTGCATCCATCTTGATGGATCCTGCAGGTAAGCGAATTAATACCAATGACAACACCCCTGCAGTTGTGCATATCAACATGGTACCGGGTGACAAAGTAGAGATTCAGATCGCGGCTAAAGGTGGCGGCTCTGAAAACAAAACTAAAATGGTGATGCTCAACCCTTCAGACGATATCGCGGAGTGGGTGGAAAAAACTTTGCCGACAATGGGAGCGGGTTGGTGTCCGCCGGGCATGCTAGGAATAGGTATCGGTGGTACGGCTGAAAAAGCCGCAGTGTTGGCGAAAGAGTCACTGATGGAGCACATCGATATTCAAGAGCTTATCGAGCGTGGCCCACAAAATGCTGAAGAAGAGCTACGTTTAGACATCTTTAATCGTGTCAATAAACTGGGTATCGGCGCGCAAGGTCTTGGCGGTTTAACGACTGTGGTTGATGTAAAAATCAAAACCGCGCCAACCCATGCGGCTTCTAAGCCAGTTTGCTTGATCCCTAACTGTGCAGCCACCCGCCATGTTCACTTTACACTAGATGGCAGCGGCCCTGCCGATCTTACCCCACCTAAGCTTGAAGAGTGGCCAGATATTACTTGGGAAGCGGGCGCAAATACTCGCCGTGTGAACCTCGACGAAGTGACGCAAGCCGATGTTGAGCAGTGGAAAACCGGAGAAACGGTGCTGCTATCTGGTAAGATCCTGACAGGGCGAGATGCGGCTCATAAGCGCATTCAAACCATGCTGCAAAATGGCGAAGGCTTGCCTGAAGGGGTCGACTTTAAAGGCAAGTTTATCTACTACGTTGGGCCAGTTGATGCTGTGGGTGATGAGGCTGTTGGTCCTGCGGGTCCAACCACATCCACCCGAATGGATAAGTTCACCGACATGATGCTTGAGGAAACTGGCATCATGGGCATGATCGGTAAAGCAGAGCGTGGCCCAGCGACCGTTGAGTCTATTAAGAAGCATAAAGCCGTCTACCTGATGGCGGTCGGTGGCGCGGCTTATCTGGTTGCTAAAGCGATTAAGAAAGCGCGCGTTGTGGCATTTGAAGACTTAGGAATGGAAGCGATTTACGAGTTTGAAGTCGAAGACATGCCAGTGACAGTAGCGGTTGACTCTAACGGCGCCAATGCCCACCAAATTGGTCCGGATACTTGGAAAGTAAAAATCCAAGAGATGGAGTCTCAGTCTTAACTAAGTCGTAAAATTGCTGATTTAATTGGCAAATATTTGACAAAGGTGGCGCCAACGCGGCACCTTTTGTCTATATACTCTAATCATAACAACAGTCAGGAGCTAACATGCCACGTTTTATTCAGATATTGCAGCTTATCATCGCGGTGGTGGTCGGTGCATTTATCGGTTACGACCTTATCCTACATGGGATCAGCATCTTTGATGAAAAGTATGTGACCATTACTTGTGTGCTACTTATCTTGTTAGAAATTGCACTGTTTGTGATTTACAAACTGATCGAAGACGATTAAGTCGTGCCGCTCTTAGCACGTTAACGAAAGCCTCTGAACATAACAGAGGCTTTTTTTGTTCATCTATCATTAAGATTAGTCGCCTTAAGCTAGTGCTAATCGAAGTAAAAGAGATTGGGAATGAAGCAACTCACTCAAGATATGAATGATCTACTCAGCAGAACCACCGACTCACACGTGCGCGTTGCGGTGACCGGTCTATCCAGAGCGGGTAAAACGGCGTTTATCAGCTCACTGGTTAACCAACTGCTTCATACTTCCACTCACGACAACCTGCCGCTGCTGTCAGCCGCTCGCGATAAACGCGTGATTGGCGCCAAACGAGTACCGCAAAGCAATATGCTAGTGCCCAGATTTGGTTATGATGAAGCAATGGAGCACTTGCATAGCGAGCCTCCGCAATGGCCCAAACCAACACGTGATGTAAGCGAAATACGCCTAGCAATCAAGTACAAGCCAGTCAGAAAAACCAAAAAGCTGTTTAATAGCACCGCAACACTGTATATCGACATCATTGACTACCCTGGCGAGTGGTTGCTCGACTTACCACTGTTGGATATGGACTATGAACAGTGGTCAAACAGTCAGTTTGCTGCGCTAAAGGGCGTTCGCCGAGAGTTAGCGCAGCCGTGGTTAGAGCAGCTTTCTGAGTTCGATGTAAACGCCGAACTCGATGAAAAGCAATTGACTGTCATCGCGAAAAGCTACACCGACTATCTGTATGCGTGCAAAGAGCGTGGGTTACATTGGGTGCAGCCGGGAAGGTTTGTATTGCCCGGTGAACTTGATGGCGCCCCGGTGCTGCAGTTTTTCCCAGTGCCGTTTGACGAGGCGCGAAAGGCAGAAAAAACGTCGAATCTCGCGATGCTTAAAGCGCGTTATCTCGAATATCAACAGAAAGTCGTGAAGGCATTTTACAAACACCACTTCTCGACCTTCGATCGCCAAATCGTGTTGGTCGATTGTCTACAGCCGCTCAATGCAGGCTACGAATCTTTCCATGATATGCGAGATGCGCTTGAGCAAATTATGAATAGCTTTAAGTATGGCAGGAGCAACTTGATTAAGCGTCTTTTCTCACCGCGCATTGACAAAGTATTGTTCGCGGCGACCAAAGCCGACCATGTTACGCCAGAGCAACACCCAAACTTGGTCTCATTACTGCAGCAGATGGTGCACCCTGCTTGGCAGAATGCCTCTTTTGAAAATATTGAGATGAGCTGTATGACGATGGCTTCAATCCAAGCTACGCAGACTGGATTTATTGGTCAAGGCGATCAAGCTGTGCCAGCGATTCAAGGTGTGACGCTGGAGGAGCAGTCGCTGACCGTCTTCCCTGGTGAAGTGCCCAAGAAGTTGCCTAGCCCGGCGTATTGGCAACAACAAGGTTTTGAATTTACCGCGTTTCGCCCGCAAACAGTGGCCCTTGATGAGCCGCTGCCTCACATTCGTCTAGATAAGGCTATCGAATATCTGATCGGAGACAAATTGAAATGAGTCAACAAGCAGACAATCACTTGAAGCAAAAACAGGTCTTTGAACAGCCATTAGTGGATGCTCCCGAGCGTTCTGAGCCTGAGTTGACAGCGCAAAAGCAGTTTACCGAGCAAGAAAAATTCGTGCCTACGAAGCCAGAAGAGCGCGATAGTGACACAGAAGCGGAAGCAAAATTAGAACATATCATTCGTCCTAGAACCCGGTCGAAGTGGTTAGCAACTAGTATGTTGGCCGCGTTTGCTGGACTGGTTGGTTGGCAGGCGATCGATAGCGTTGTTACATCGATTCAAACCGCTGACTGGTTATCACTCGGGTGGGCTGGATTCATTTCGCTTTTAGCCAGTCTGGGTATTGGCGCCATTAGCAAAGAGCTGTGGAAGCTACGTAAACTTCGCAACCACTTCTCTATTCAGGAGCAGGCCGAGCGCATTCTTGAAGCGAACAGTGTTGGCAAAGGCAAAGCATTTTGTGAAATGCTTGCCAAGCAATCTGGGGTTGCGCCAGAGTCCCCCGGTTATGACCGTTGGATACACAGTGTTAAGTCGTCGCATAGCGATAGCGAAGTGATTGATATGTATGATGCAATGGTAGTGGCAGAGCAAGATAAGCTGGCAACAAAAGTGGTGTCTCAGCATGCAACTGAGTCGGCCGCACTGGTCGCGATAAGCCCGCTGGCCCTCGCCGATATGTTGTTGGTGGCCTGGCGAAATTTCAAAATGATCGATAGCTTAGCCGATATTTACGGTGTTGAGCTGGGGTATTGGTCGCGATTGCAGCTATTCAAATCTACCTTGATCAACATGGCTGCTGCGGGAGCCAGTGAACTGGCAATTGATGCCAGTATGGATTTGATGTCGATGGACTTGGCCGGACGTGTATCAGCGAGAGCAGGGCAGGGGTTAGGTGTCGGAATCTTAACCGCTCGTTTAGGCCTAAAAGCGATGGCGCTACTGCGGCCTGTACCTTGGCACCAAGAACGACGCGTTAAGTTAGGGGCCATTCGTAAGCAGATTGTTGAAAAAGTGGCCGCAATTAGCTTCAAATAACGTGAATGTGACTCTCACGCTATCAGTTTACTTGACGGGGATCTAGGCTTAAGGGAAACTACTGTCAACTTTTCGTGACACCTTAGTTAGGAACTCATCCGTGCGTCTAGAAGTTACCTGTGAAGACAGACTGGGTCTGACTCGTGAATTACTCGATATCCTCGCATCTAAAAACTTAGATTTACGAGGCATCGAAATTGATGTCAGCGGTATTATCTATCTCAATTGCCCCGATATCGAGTTCGATACCTTTAGTGAGCTGATGGCCGAGATTCGTCGCATCGCTGGGGTGAAAGATGTGCGTAAGATTCAGTTTATGCCGATTGAACGGCACAATAATGAACTGATTTCGCTGCTTAATAACCTTCCAGAGCCTGTGCTGGCTATCGACCTCAAAGGGAATGTCGATATGGCCAACCATGCGGCGTTAACTCTGTTCGGTTGTGATGAAGAAGCCATTATTGGCCACCAAATCACCGCGCATCTGCCTAGTTTTAACTTCACCAAATGGGTAGAGGGTAAAATCACTCGTCAAAGAGAAGAGATCGTCATTGGCGGACTCGATTACATGATGGAGGTGATGCCGGTTTACATTAGCGACGAAACCAACGAATCGGTGCTGGCCAGTACGGTGATGATTATCCGTTCTCGCAATGAGAAAGGCTTGTTCGACGACTCTTTGCCAGTGCACAACAATTTAGGTTTCGAACACTTTGTCGGTGTATCCAACCGACACAAAGCATTGATGAGCCAAGCCAAAAAGCTGGCCATGCTGGATCAACCTTTGTTGATCCAAGGTGAAACAGGCACAGGTAAAGAGATGCTCGCTCGTGCGTGTCACAACCGCTCTCATCGCGCGTCGAATCCTTTTTTGGTTCTCAGTTGTGCTTCCATGCCCGACGATGTGGCAGAAACAGAGCTGTTTGGTCACGCACCTGGCTCCTTTAATCATCAGCAAGGTCACAAAGGCATTTTTGAACAAGCGAACGGCGGGACGGTATTTCTTGATGAAATCGGCGAGATGAGCTCGCACCTGCAGATCAAACTGTTGCGTTTGCTTCAAGATGGGACTTTTCGCCGCGTCGGTGAAGAGGACGAGATTCATGTCGATGTTCGAGTTATCGCATCCACTCGCCACCACCTTGCCGATTTGGCAGAGTCGGGCACGTTCCGCGAAGACCTTTTCTATCGTCTCAATGTGCTAACACTGCATATACCGCCGCTAAGAGATCGCTCAAACGACATAGCGCCGCTGCTCGACCTGTTTGTCGCCAAATATGTCAAGCAGTTAGGGATCGCTAAGCCTAAGGTGGATGATGAACTTATCGATCAACTGGTGAGCTACCAGTGGCCGGGCAATATGCGCCAACTTGAGAATATGGTTTTGCGTGCATTAACAGAGTTAGAATCTGACCAACTTACAGCGGAACTGTTCCATTTGCCCCAATTAGAGGCGAGCAACGCCAACGCGCCGACGCTTAACTTAGAGGGTTCACTGGATGAGATCATGAAAGAGTATGAGTCACAAGTGCTGGATCGCTTGTATCAATCCTTCCCATCGAGCCGTAAGCTTGCTAAACGACTGAATGTTTCTCACACCTCAGTGGCAAACAAACTCAGAGAGTACGGAATTCGGAAAAACTAATGGAACGTGTAACAACGCCGGCACAGATGTATGAAGTCGACGATGATCTTGTGGTCCGCACCGCTGAAGCGGGAGATGGCGAGTTAATTGCCAACTACTTTATCGCCAATCGTGCGCACTTGACCCCGTGGGAGCCAAAACGAGAAGAAGCGTTTTACTCGGCGTCTGGCTGGACTCAACGGCTCATTAAGCTCAATGAACTGCACCGAATGGGCTTGGGCTACTATTTGTTGATCATTGATAAGCAAACCAAGCAAATGCTTGGCACCATTTCCTTTAGTAACCTGTCACGTTTTCCATTCCATGCGTGCAATATGGGTTACTCATTGGCAAAAGAAGCGCAGGGGCGAGGGGTGATGACTCGTGCACTGCGCCTAGCCGTCCACTATATGTTTGATGTACAGAATATGCATCGCATTATGGCCAGCTACATGCCGCATAACTTGCGTAGTGAAGCGGTATTGCAACGACTAGGTTTTGAGAAGGAAGGGTTTGCCAAAGATTACTTACTGATTAATGGCCAATGGGAAGATCATAACCTGACTTCCTTAGTCAATCCTAATTGGCGCGAGGTTTGAGAGTGAACAGATTAGAAAAACAACTGGCATTGATTATCGAACTCGATCAACTGAAAAGTGTGTTACGTCGAACGCGGGTGAAGAGCGCTGACGGTCGATTAGAGAACAGCGCTGAGCACAGTTGGCATGTGGCGTTGATGGCGGTATTACTTGAGGAGCATGCGAATCAACCTGTCGATATCAGCCGTGTGGTAAAAATGCTGCTGCTGCACGATATTGTAGAAATCGATGCCGGTGACACCTTTGTTTATGATGCCGTTGCTTCTGCCGAACAAGAACAAAAAGAGCGCCAGGCGGCAGAACGATTGTTCGCGATGTTGCCAGCAGAGCAAGGCCAAGAGTTACTAGAGCTCTGGTTTGAGTTTGAACAGGCGACGAGCGATGATGCCAAATTTGCTAAAGCACTCGATCGCATCATTCCGATGATGCTCAACTTTCATAACCAAGGGCAAAGCTGGCAAGAGCACGGTGTGACCCGTGAACAGGCTCTGACAGTCAACGCTAAAATTGAGCTGGGCTCACAGGCCCTATGGCAAAAAGCACTACAGATGATTAACCAAGCTACCGAAAATGGTTGGCTGAAAGCTTAACGCTTTGAGAGGATACTGAATGTCGTACCAAACTTTGGACCAATACCAAAGAAAATGGATTTTTACCCACCAATCAATGCCCGTACCTGCGCAAGAGCTTGAGGCAATTAAGCCGATGACTCAAGCTCGATCAGCCCAGTTGTGGCAGGAAAACATCAGCGCACAAAGCCCCGATGCTGATAGGTTAAGCTCGAGTGATTGGCCGATGAAAGCGTCAAACTGGAAAGAAACTGTTGATTGGATGGCGGCTTGGGAGTCAGACGACCTCGCGTTACCACAACAAGTCACGGACTTTATTGACTGGCAAGATGACGTCACTGTCTATTTTTGTTACGAGAAGTACAATGTGATTGAAACCAAGTGGTCAGTATTTAAGAAGTACTGGAAAAACTTCCTGTTTTATGACGATGGTCCAATCTTAATCGGCCGTCGTCGAAGCGAAGCGCTTTGGTTCGATAGTGAAGGTAACGTCAAACTCGGTTTACGCAAATAACAGAAAGCAGCATTCGCTGCTTTTTTGATGTCTAAGACAAAGAATGCGAATTACTTTGCTTTGGAATAAATGATCGTATTCGCCTCAGAAAAGATCATCTATGATCTACTAAGTGTAAGAAATATAAAGGGTATGTTAGACACTAAAGTGTGATTTCAAGCCCATAATTGAACCTATTTTTTGCATGGGAATTAGGGTTTGTTATCATTTATAAGACAAATTCACCCAGTGATTGATTTTACACAATACCATCGTCTTAGGGAAAAGCAGTGGCCATGAACGTATCTCAACTACGCGAAGATTTTTATGCTCATCTTAGTGCTATCCAAGCCTATGCGCTGCCACAAACTAAACCGACCTTATCGTTTTTGACCGAAGAAGAACTCAGAGAGTTGGAGACTTGCTGGATAGAGTTGTCTGTCTGGAAACATCAGCAAGACTGATCGTATACCGAATAGCTAAAAAACCTCGTCAAAATGCTTGGCGAGGTTTTTTATTGTCAGTAGAATTAATTGTTATATTATAACAAAAGTGATCTTGTTATTGAATTATTGAGTAACAATCCCCATAGTTAACCTCAAAGCGGAGCATCGTATGAATGCGGCGACAGATATAACAATTAAAGAAACCCAAGTGAGTAAGAATATGGCGGAAGTAAGAGCCAGAGTTGACTTCAAAGTCGGTATGCAGAGCAATATCGATGCGGAAATCCTGTCCTTTCACGGTTTGAAGACAGATAAAGAGCATGTGGCAGTGATTTTCAAACAAGCAGACCAGAGCCAATCCGCGCCTCTCGTACGCATGCATTCAGAGTGTCTGACAGGCGACGTGTTCCACTCGTCTCGATGTGACTGTGGTGAGCAATTGGATGAAACCATCAATCGTATGGCTGAGTCTGGTGGCATCATTTTGTACCTTCGCCAAGAGGGACGCGGCATCGGGTTATACAACAAGATAGATGCATACAAGCTACAAAGCCAAGGTATGAACACCTACGAAGCCAACAATCATCTTGGGTTTGGTGATGACTTACGTGACTTCACTGAGGCGGCGCAAATGCTAACCGCACTGGGCATCAAAAAGATTCGCTTAGTTACTAATAATCCAAAGAAAGTCAGGGAACTGCAGGAGCACGGCATCGAAATCGAAGAGGTAGTCAACACTTCAGCGCACATTAAAGACGGTAATGAAGGCTACCTCAAAGCAAAAGTGTCGCACGGAAAGCATAAGCTTCATTTGTAATTGGCCCCAGCACTACACTTATGATGACAACCCCACAAATCCAATGTGGGGTTGTGTTTTTAGGTAGGATGAAAGGTCAACAGGCTCTAGGCTTGTAGCCAATCTTTATACAACTGTTCACTTGACCCTAAATAGTCCACCATCCACTGGATCATCTTATGGTTCTCATCTTTGCGCCAGACTAAACAGCAGTGACTGAGCGGCTTCTCTTGAGGCAGTATTTTCTCGACCAATACACCTTCGGCGATCAAGGGTTGGGCGATGTGGCGCGGCATATAGCCTACACCGACACCATGCTTCAAACACTCAATCGCACTGTACCAGTTGGGCAGCAGCAATCGCCTTTGCTGTGGATAGTGCACAGTATGACGTTTGGGTAACACACTGGATGTATCATCTAGGCAAATGGCGGGAAACTGGCTAACAAAGCTTTCGGTCAAATGTTGTTGTTTTACACAAGCGTGACTCGATGACATCACAAACGCCCAGTCTAAAACCCCCATAGGTTTAACTTCAAAATCCCCGCCAACGGGTATCGCTGATGTGGCGCCAACCACAATATCGGCACGCCCTTGTGAAATGGCTTCCCATGAGCCATTAAAGACTTCCATATTGATCTGCAATTCAGCATTGGGAAAGGCTTGATAAAAGTCTTCGATGAGCGGCTTAATTCGCTCTAATTTGACAACGTTATCCAGAGTCAGCTTCAATGTTTTTTGCCATCCCTGAGCGACGCGTCGTGTCTGCGCTTTTACCTCTTCCATTTGCCGAAGCATATTTCGAGCTTGATCTAGAAACAGCTCGCCTGCTGGTGTGAGCACGACTCTTCTAGGCAGTCGCTTAAACAGAACAACATCCAACTCTTGTTCAATTTGGCGAATATTGTAACTGACCGCGGAAGGGACTTTATGCATAAGCTCCGCCGCCGCAGTGAAACTTTCTAGTCGTGCCACCGTATCGACCAGTTCCAGAGAAGATTGGGAAAAAGCACTCATAATAATCCTTCAAAATTTTTGATTGATAACTGCAAATTTTAGCGTTTCATTTTATCAATTTCGATAGATAGACTACTAAGGTTAATAAAAAGGTTGGCGCCAACAGATACATATCAATCAATTATTTTGAATGGAAATTGTCCACTATGTCAAAATTACAACTTTTTTATTTAGCTCTGTTATCCATGCTTGGCTTCATCGCCACTGACATGTACTTACCTGCATTCAAAGCGATGGAAGTGGCGTTTGCTACGGGGCCAGAACAAATCGCTTTGTCGCTGACGGTTTTTTTGGTGGGAATGGCGATAGGTCAGCTGATGTGGGGGCTTGCCAGTGACAAGTTTGGTCACCGAAATACGCTGGCTGCAGGTTTACTTTTGTTTACCGTCGCCTCTTTGGGACTGGCGTACAGCGACCAAGTATGGCAGTTACTGACATTGCGCTTTGTTCAAGCTATCGGTGTCTGTGCACCTGCCGTGATTTGGCAGGCCATGGTGATCAAGCGTCACTCCAGTCGTAGCCAACAGATTTTTGCTACCATTATGCCTTTGGTCGCGCTCTCACCAGCACTGGCGCCGCAACTGGGTGTGCTGCTTGCCGAACAGTTTGGCTGGAGCAGTATTTTCATCGCGTTGACGCTGATGGGGGGCGTACTGGTTGCTGCAACCATGGCCCAGGAAAATGTGCCGGAGCAGCCCAAGCAAACCAGCATTTCGACCGATATCAAAGCCTTACTAGGTTCAAAAATCTATGTAGGGAACGTGATGATGTTTGCTACAGCGTCAGCGGCCTTCTTTGCTTACCTTACCGGTATGCCGGAAATTATGGCTCAGCTGGGCTATGAGGCCAAAGACATTGGGTTGAGCTTTATCCCACAGACGATAGCGTTCATGCTTGGTGGGTATCTGGGCAAAGTGGGAGTGGCCAAGTTCGGCGATGAGAAAGTATTGCGTCAGTTAATTGGTCTATTTAGCGTTGCCGCATTACTGGTTTTTGTTGCTTCACAATGGCAACTGACTTCGATTTGGCCAATTCTTGCTCCTTTTTGTCTAATTGCTGTAGCTAATGGCGCGCTGTATCCGATAGTGGTCAATCGCGCGTTGGCGAGTGCAAAGCAAAGTCCGGCTACTGCGGCTGGATTGCAAAACAGCTTGCAAATCACAGTGAGCAGTGTGTCTAGTGCGCTGGTAGCGGCGATGGCAAGCCAAGCACAGGGAGTGACTGGCGTCGCGATTATCCTTTGCATGGGAGGATTATGGGCAGGATATATTGTTTCTAATCGAGAGCTTTCTCGCCACTTCACTACACCCGACAATGCACGTGTGATTAGTGAAGACGAGTATTGAGCTCTTTAAATGCACGCGCTAGTTTCACCTAAATAACATCGAGCCCCACTTCATTGAGTGGGGCTTTGTTGTATGTTGAAGGCTCTAACTAGATCTCATTCGGCTAGTCGCAGTATCTATCACGGCATTATGCAACTAACACAAAATGGTGAAATGTTGAGAGATTTTTTGTTTGACGCTTGCAAAAAAATTGTAACTTTGTATTATTTGCGCACTAATAGTGCAAATGATAATAATTTGCACTAACAATATAAAATGATTCTTAAGCTCAACAAGGATGCTTTTCCATGAAAGTAAAATCTCTTCTGGCCCAATCGGTCGCTGCTTCTTTATTGTTGGCGAGCGGCTCTGTTTTTGCAGCAAACGTGACTAAACAACAAGTGGTCGAGCACTACGCTGATGTTGCTCATGCAGTCTTTGCAGACTCACTGACAACGGCAAAAGCGTTAGACGCTTCGATTGAGTCGTTTTTGGCTAACCCTACTGCGGCTGAGTTTGAGCAAGTTAAGCAGTCATGGCTTGCGTCTCGCGTTCCTTATCAGCAGTCTGAAGTGTTCCGTTTTGGCAACGCCATTGTCGACGACTGGGAAGGGCAGCTCAATGCTTGGCCACTGGATGAAGGGCTAATTGATTACGTGGCGGCAGACTACCAGTATGAATTGGGAAATGAAGGGGCGAGTGCAAACATTATCGCAAATCAAGAGCTTAAGATCGGATCGTCGACGCTGGATGTGTCTAAGATTACGCCAGAACTCATTGCTGATCTGAATGAGGTCGGTGGATCTGAGGCGAACGTTGCTTCCGGTTATCACGCGATTGAGTTTTTGCTGTGGGGCCAGGACCTAAATGGGACCAACGCTGGTGCTGGTGCACGTGCCTATACAGATTTTGTAGTCGGCGAAGCTTGTACTAATGGTCACTGTGACCGTCGTGGTGAATATCTAAGAGCCGCCGCAGACTTGTTAGTACAAGATCTCGAATGGATGGAGAAACAGTGGTCTGCGGATCAACAAGGTAACTACCGTGAAGCACTACTCACTGATTCAGCAGATAATGGGTTACGCAAGATGCTGTTTGGCATGGGCTCACTTTCGCTAGGTGAACTGGCTGGTGAGCGGATGAAGGTGGCGTTGGAGGCCAACTCTACCGAGGATGAACACGACTGCTTCTCGGATAACACACATAACTCTCATTACTACAATGAGCAAGGTATCTACAACGTCTACACCGGATTATACAAGCGAGAAGATGGCACACTGCTGTCAGGCCCAAGTCTGCACGATTTAGTGATGCAGGAAGATCCTAAAGCGGCAGAAGAGATCCAGAAGCAATTTGATCTGACACGAGCGCAAGTGGGGCAGTTAGTCACGTCGGCAGAACAGAACAACCAGTTCTTCGACCAACTTATCGCGGCCGGTAACACCCAAGGCAATGCACTGGTCAACGACACGATTATGTCTCTGGTTGCTCAGACTGCGCAAATTGAGCGCACAGCAAAAATTGTCGGTATTAATAGCCTCAATCCAGATACCGCAGATCACGAGTTTTAATCGAGAATCAGCGATACGCAAAGGGCTCATTTGAGCCCTTTTGCTGTTTTAATAGACACCTGTTATTGAGAATAATTCCCATTTAAATTGTACGGTTTCTGCCGTTTAGTGAGTCATCGCATGCAGCCCTTTTCCAAATCTATACTGACACTTTGTTTGGCGCTCAGTGCAAGTAGTGCCGTTTTTGCTTATGAAATCAAATCAGGTGGTGGCACCTCTGTAAGTAAAGAGGGTGCCAATGCTTACTCTTTGCCTGCGGCAAATTTGCCTATGTCAAAACGCCTCGACTTTAGCGTGGGTAACAGTTTTTTCCGTAATCCATGGGTTCAAGCTCCGGCATCGACCGATGCCCGCGATGGCCTTGGTCCCCTATTTAACACCAACGGTTGTCAGAACTGTCATATCAAAGATGGGCGAGGTCATCCGCCAGAAGAGGGGGACTTGCACGCAGTCTCTATGTTGGTGCGGCTGAGCATTCCAGCTATGACTGCAGAACAGAAAAAAGCCTATATCAAAGACGGGGTAATACCGGAGCCGACCTATGGTGGGCAACTGCAAGATTTCGCCCTGCAAGATCAAACACCAGAAGGCAAGATCAACATCCAATATACACCTGTGACGGTGACCTTTACCGACGGTACCCAAGTGATGCTGCGTAAACCGGAAGTGCGGATCACAGACTTAGGTTATGGTCCAATGCATCCGCAAACGCAGCTGTCCGCGCGTGTTGCACCGCCGATGATCGGTTTGGGTTTGCTTGAGAGCATCGCTGATGAAACGCTCATCGCTTGGGCTGACGAAAATGACAGTGATGGCGACGGGATCTCAGGAAAAGTGAATCTAGTGTGGGATGTGCGCACCAATGATTTTGCGCTGGGCCGATTTGGTTGGAAAGCAGGCCAACCCAATCTGATGCAGCAAAATGCTGCCGCGTTTAATGGCGATGTAGGGTTAACCAGCCAGCTATTCCCTGACGAAAACTGCAGCGCGAAACAGTCAATTTGCCAAGACCTACCAAATGGGGGTGAGCCGGAAGTAAGCGATAATATTTTGGCCTTTGTCGAGTTCTATTCGCAGCACTTGGCAGTACCAATGCGTCGAAATACCGGCGATCCACAAGTTCAACTTGGCCAGCGTTTGTTTGCTCAAGCTGGGTGCGACAGTTGTCACAAGCCCAAAGTCATCACTGCGAGGCGAGACGCATTGCCAGCGCTTTCCGAGCAGACGATTCACCCTTATACCGATTTGTTGCTGCATGATATGGGGCCAGGCTTGGCGGACAATCGCCCTGAGTACTTGGCAAATGGGCAAGAATGGCGGACACCACCGCTTTGGGGAATTGGTTATACCCAAGAGGTAAATGGTCACACCTATTTTCTTCATGACGGTCGGGCACGCAATGTAATGGAGGCGGTGCTTTGGCACGGTGGTGAGGCGCAAACTGCTCAGCAGACAGTGCTAACCTTTAATCAAAATGAGCGTGAAGCGCTGATCGCGTTTCTCAACTCTCTATAGGATATGAGATGAAACCACAACGTATCTTGATCAGCACACTCTTCACTGCTGCCTTGTTAGGTTGTCAAACCTCAAACCATCAATCCTCGATGGCTGAGCAAACAAATCACGTTAGTCAAAACGTTTATCAACAACAGGTCGAGTTCGCGAATCAGCTCAATACCCAGGCTCAGCAGCTCTCTCAAGTACTTGCTGATTATTGTCATCAGCGTACTGATATTGAAGCCGTGAGACTGCAATGGCAGCAGACGATGCTGAGTTGGATGGCACTGCAAGGTCAAGAGCGGGGCCCACAAGCGGCGCTAGCACAAAGTTGGAACATGCAATTCTGGCCCGACAAGAAGAATACCACTGGGCGTAAAATGCAGCGCTTGATTACCTCAGACGCGAGCTGGACTCAAGCGGAGATCGCTCAGCAAAGCGTCACAGTTCAAGGGCTCGGCTCCGTGGAATGGCTGCTCTACGATTCTGCGTCTGACCTCAGCACATCGGCAAAGACCTGCCTGACCGCGATGGCCATCAGTGACAATATTTTGTCCAACAGCGCACTTATTCGCCAAGCGTGGCTAGTGAACCCTTGGACCGAGTTGGATGCGAAGCAATGGCATTCGGAGTATATCGCGCTGCTCTCAAACCAGCTCGAATACAGCATGAAGAAAATGAGTCGGCCGCTGGCGGACTTTGGCCACCCACGTCCTTATTTTGCCGAGTCATGGCGCTCAAGGACTTCTATGGACAACTTGTACGCCAATTTGGTGGCTATGCAGAAACTCTATTTCGCTCAAGGTGGCGGCTTGGATGTCATGTTGCGTGGAATGGGCAAGACGACACTGGCGGATCGCATTGCGAATCAATTTGCGATGGCGATAGAGACTTGGCCGCGTGATGAAAGCCTATTTGAGCTGTTACAAACTAAACAGGGCTATCAAAAGGCATATGCGCAATTTAACAAACTAGAACAGCTTCGCTACCTCATACATGAAGAAGTGGCGATTGAACTAGGCGTAGTCATAGGATTTAACGCAACAGATGGTGACTGATACTACCCGGCGCTCACTGCTTAAGGCGGCGTTACTAAGCGCTGCTTATCCACTAGCAGGATGTGTGACTGCGCCGTCTCACAAGGCTAAACCTGCTTTGATCGGCTGCTCTATTTCTGGTCGTGACCATTTTCACGCGGTGGTGGCTGACCAAAATGGCCAACCACTGAGAAAAGTGCCGCTACCAGAGCGAGGTCATGGTGTGGCAAGCAATCGAGCGCTAGGGCACGCTGTGGCCTTCGCTCGCCGCCCCGGTCGCTACTTTCAAGTGTTTGACTACCATAGTGGCGAGTCTATCAAGCTACGTATTGCTGATCGTCATCGACACTATTATGGGCATGGTGTCTATTCTAACGACGGGCAGTGGCTTTATGCGACGGAGGGAGACAGCCGAACCAGTCGCGGCATTATTGGCGTCTACGATGTGCTGGCGGGCTATGACAAAGTTGCAGAGTTCACCGGCTTTGGTATAGGTCCGCACGAAGTCATTGTGATGCCGAATGGGAGGTTAGTGATTGGCGTAGGCGGTGTTCATACTGATGGGCGAAAGCCGCTCAACTTAGAGACCATGACTCCGAGCTTGAGCTATTTAAATCACAATGGCGAACTGATTGAGCAAGTGGGACTAGGCGATAAAAAACTCAGCATTCGTCATCTTGCGCATGATGGGGATGAAACAGTGCTATGCGGTCAGCAATATAGGGGACAACCCGATGCGTACCCGGCGCTGCTTGCCATGCATACATCTGGGGCCGAGTTGGTGCCTTTGCTTGGCGAACCTGAGCAATGGGCGCGTTTCAACCATTACATCGCAAGTATCGCAGCCACTGAACAGTGGATTTTGGCCACGTCTCCACGGGGTAACTGTTATGGTATTTGGTCTAAGCAAACGCGAAAATTGGTAGAACTGGCTCCGTTACCCGATGCGTCTGGTGTGGTAGTGCAAGGTGATGGGTTTAAAGTGAGCTCTGGGTCAGGTCAAGTTTTGTCACAGCGCTCTCCACATCATAAGCAAGCCCAGCAATCTGGGATACAGTGGGACAATCACTGGTCGGTAATTGCTTAATATTAATGGATGAAATTTAGACACTGCTTAAAGTCTTAGAAAAACGTCACGCTAGCGTCATTCATCTCTGCCATACTCTTAACTAGGATGTGGTGGAGATGAATCGATGCAGAAATGGACTTGCTGGCTGCTAGCATTGTGCTTAGTGCCAACCGCTGCGTTTTCAGGGCAGTATTTCAATCAAATCGGCTGGTTGGATCAAGACAGTCAGCTTACGACATTGTTGCAGTATCCCGCGGTTGTTGAAGATATCTATCGCAACAATGACACTCAAATGATTTGGTTTGATTTGCAGCAGAGCAGTAAGCTCGAATTTCAACTCGAAGTGATTCAGCACGCGGGGTTTAGTCCGCTCTTTTCCCGTCAGCTCAGCTACCTCCAGTTTTACCGCAAAAGTAACCGCTGGTATGAGTACGATATTTTGGCGACCGACACCTTGCTGCTATATCTCAGCTATGCAGAACAAGCGAAAGTGCATGGTCAAGAGTGGTTTTTTCAAACCAAATTAAACCAGTCCTTGTCTTTGCCACCGAACAGTGCGCTGATCGCGATGCATCGCGCGATTGCTCAGCAGCAACTGGGCGAGCTTATTGAGGCTTATACGCCTGACAATCGAGACTATCAAAAACTGGTTGATACCTATTTACACTTGATTAAGTACCAAAAGCTCGATGTTGCTCCCTACCGACAACAAGGTCTAAAACGGGTGGGAGACCCACTTGATGATAGAGATGTGTTACTGCAACGACTTGCGATGGTCGATGTCAGTTTGCTTGATGTGCGTAACGATGTAAGTTGGTACGATCAATCATTGTTATCGGCGGTTAAGCAGTTTCAACGACTTCATGGGCTTGAAGCCGATGGCATTATCGGCCCTGATACCGTCAGATGGCTCAATTTACCGATTGAAAAACGCCTAGCGATGTTAGCGATTAACGCGGAGCGAACGCGCTATTGGCCCGCTCAACGTGACACCATTATTGTGGTCAATGTACCTAGTTTTCAAATGAAGTATTGGTCGTCTGGACAAGAGGTGTTTCATTCTAAAGTGGTGGTCGGAAAAAAAGCTCGTCCTACTCCGGTAATGAATACCAAACTAGACTCGTTAATTCTCAATCCAACCTGGAATATTCCATGGAAAATCATGGTGGAAGACATTATTCCAAAAGTTCAGCGAGATAAGCAGTATCTTGCCAAGCAGAACATAAAAATTATCCCCAAGTGGGGTTCAAGCGAGGTCATCGACCCGAATGAAATCGACTGGGATACATTAAGGCCTACTGCTTTTCCTTATCGAATGACACAGTTATCAGGTAATGCCAACGCGCTTGGCTTGTACAAATTTAATACACCCAACCGACGTGCTATTTATTTACACGATACTCCGAGCAAGAGTCTATTTGCTCAAAATCAACGCGCCTTTAGCTCAGGTTGCATTCGGGTTGAACATGCAGATGTGTTTGCCAGTTTACTTTTAGAGTCGCAAGGTTTGCAGATGGAGCAGTCAACGCAACTGGAGCCACTTCCCAACCAGTCTATTCCACTCAAGAGCCGGATACCCGTTCATATCATTTATCAAACCGCATGGTTTGAAGAGGGTGCAGTTCATTACCGGGAAGATATTTACCGCTTTGATAGATCCAGTTACACAAAAGGTTAGGTTGACAAAATCTTTACCTTTCTTTTCGAGAAGCTATTTTTCTTGAAGGTTCAATAAGTAAGCAGATATACCCACGATTGATGCGGCTTTGAGCACGTTTTATGCATTTGCACTTCACTGGAGAGTTCGGTAGTGTCGCCTGCCGAACATGTAGCAACTCAATTCAGTGAAGGTAAAGTTTGTGGCGTTATCCCGACGAGATTTCTTAAAACTATCCGCAAGTGGCATAGTAATAGCAAGTTGTACGCCGAGTATCGCATTGGCTTCTTACGCAGGACGACCGCGTTCACTTGCATTAACCAACTTGCATACCCAAGAAGCACTAGAAACCTGTTACTTTGATGGTGAGCAGTACGTGTCACGCGAGTTACGTCGCCTTAACCATTTATGTCGTGATTTTAGACGTAACGAAGTCCATCCGATGGACAAGCGGCTGTTTGATCATATCAGTCTGATTCAAACCGAACTTGGGGTCGATGCAGAAGTACAGATCATTTCTGGTTATCGCTCTCCTGTTACCAATGAAGCACTGCGTGGCCGCTCAAGTGGTGTTGCCAAGAAGAGCTATCATATGCTTGGTCAGGCGATAGACTTTCGATTAGATGGTGTTGACCTCAAACGTGTGCGAGACGTGGCTCGTGAACTCAAGTTTGGTGGTGTGGGCTACTATCCACGTAGTAACTTTGTCCATATTGATACTGGCCCAGTTCGCTATTGGGCGTAGTTGATAGTATTGGTGAGTTGTCAAATAGGCCGTCAAATGTCATAGTTCTGCCAGTTTAGCAATATCTCAAGGTTTCCCTATGTCGTTAAAATACCAAGTCGTCCCTGTGACTTCATTTTCTCAAAACTGCTCTATTGTCTGGTGTGATGAGACGATGGAAGGCGTAGTCGTAGACCCAGGTGGTGATGTAAAACAGCTGGCCGCTCTTATCCAAGAGTTAGGGGTTAACGTGGCGAAATTGGTGCTCACGCATGGCCATCTTGACCATGTTGGAGGAACAGAACCATTGGCACAAGCGCTGGGTGGTGTGGAAATCGTTGGCCCACACAAAGCAGACAACTTTTGGCTGCAGGGTTTAGAGGGGCAGAGTCAGATGTTTGGCTTCCCTTTAACCCAAGCTTTTGAACCAAACCAGTGGTTAGATGAGGGGGACCAAATTTATTTTGGTCAGCAGGTGCTTAATGTCATCCACACCCCCGGTCATACTCCCGGTCATGTGGTTCTGTATAGCCAAGAAGCCAAGTTAGCCTTTGTTGGCGATGTGCTATTTAACGGTTCTGTCGGTCGTACTGATTTCCCTAAGGGGGATTTTGACACGCTTATCTCCTCGATTAAGACCAAGCTTTGGCCGCTGGGGAATGACGTACGTTTTGTACCAGGGCATGGTCCAGAATCAACCTTTGGTCGAGAGCGCGCCAGCAACCCGTTTGTGGCTGATGAAATGCCTCTTTACTAACTGTATCTGATGAATGATTGACAGGGCCGCGTATAGCGGCCCTGTTAGTTTTTCAGCATATCGTTGGGCTCTGGCTCTGCAGCAGCCAAATAGCGCCGCGCCAAACCAACGAATTCTTCCGGCTCACGGTCTAAATCTTGTGCCGCAATAAAGATATCGTAATCAAAGTAGCGTCTTTGATAGCGCATTCTATTGGCCAGCATCGCTTGCAGCCCTTTAAACTCCTCGCCCTCTGCATTGGTGTATACAGACGAATCAAGCACCATATCTTCGAACTGTTCACCTTGTTTGTTTTGGCGAGCGCCTAAATAGAGTAGGGCTCGCTGGCCGAGCAGAATCTCGGTCGCTATACGTGGGCATATGCTATTCAAATAGGGCGAGTAGTGCTTGAGTTTAATGCCTATCCACGGCAAAGGTTGATGCCAGCCGTCTTGGTTGTAAGTGCAGATACCAATTTTTTGAATGTTGCTCCATTTGACCACCCAGCCGCCTTTAAACAAATGTTGCTGAAAGTGCGTCGCGGTCAGGGTGAATTTCACAGTGCTTTTTAAGATCAGTAGGTAGCCAAACCCGAGTAGGCAGACAATGGCGACTATTGTGAGCAGTGCCTGCTGCCAACCCGGAGCATATAACATTAGAAATAGGCTACCGATGGCGAGAATGCCCGCCAACCATCGAACGGTAATGGACGAAAAAACAAAAGGTTGATTGGTTAGGTGTACGGTTTGCATAGGTCTCGGCTCAATAGGGTTAAACCTCTGTTTATATAATCAGTAGTCGAATAATCGATCACATTCAATGCTGATTAAATTGTAGCCTGATGCCAGCATATCGAGCATTTTTGTGGCATAAAGCTGCAGATGCCCTGTAAATTCAGCGAGAAATTTGCTATAAATCGCGCTTCAAATTTTCACCACTGCTACGTATGCAGTGAAATGGAGAAATACTCGATGAGACTTGCTCATAAGCGTAAAGTGCAGCTTAAGCTGCAAAAGCGCATTAAAGCGACAGTTGCAAACGTAGAGGCAACACAGAAAGCGAAGCCTGCAGTTGAGAAAAAAGTGGCGGCGAAGCCAGCCGCTGAAAAAGTAGTAGCAGCGGTAAAAACAACCAACATTGCTTTGACTCCAAAGCAGCAACAAGTACTTGATATCGTGGCTAAACAAGCAGACGGTATCAACCCGAAAGGTATCGGCCTAGAAGCGGGCCAAGACGAAGCGAAAGCGGCCTCTTGGGCGACGGGTGCTCTTAAAAAACTGCTTGAAGAAAACTTGGTAGTGAAAGAGCAACTGGCTGGTAACAAAGTGATCTACAAAGCCATTTAAGCGTCGCTATCTGAACTGTTCTTACAGCAAATAGCTTTAAAAAGCCCTGACCAAGTCAGGGCTTTTTCAATTCCACAATCAGTTATTAATATCTTTGTCACATTTACTTCAAAAGACCTCGGATTCTTTCTAGCGTTTTTAACTACGTACTTTTTCAAGGTCGAATAAAGTATCTTGGTTTATTAACTAACTGTTTTATATATGTATGAGTTACAGAGAGAGCTTATATTCTACGTAGTTATACATACGTCTTTGGTCTAACTTTTCGATTCTTTGTTAAATTTTATCCGTGTTCACGCTGATTTCATCTTTATCACTGATGGATCATTCTTTAATCGCTAAAGAACATATCTGAAAAGGTATGACCCGTTAACAAAGGACGTGAACATGAGTGTTATTAAAAAATCGCTAAAACGAGTTTTTAAAGGTACCGCTATGGCAGCTGCTCTGGCTGTAATGGCAACCTCTGCTTCTGCAGCGGAAAAAGTTTATCGCTTAAAGCTGGCTGAAACGTGGGGGCCAAATTTCCCTATTTTTGGTGATGCGACTAAGAATATGGCGAAGATGGCGGAAGAGATGTCGAATGGTCGACTTCAAATCCGTATCGACTCAGCAAACAAGCACAAAGCGCCACTAGGTGTTTTTGATATGGTTAAATCTGGCCAGTATGATATGGGCCACTCGGCTTCTTACTACTGGAAAGGTAAAGTGCCAAACACTTTATACTTCACCTCAATGCCATTTGGTATGCTGCCTACCGAGCAATACGCTTGGTTCTACTACGGCGGTGGCATGGAGTTGATGGAAAAAGTCTATGCACCACATAACCTACTCTCATTCCCTGGCGGTAACACTGATACCCAGATGGGTGGTTGGTTCCAGAAAGAGATCAACTCAGTTGAAGACCTTCAAGGTTTGAAAATGCGTATCCCTGGTTTTGCGGGTGAAATCCTTGCAGAGCTTGGCGCTAAGCCAACCAACATCGCTCCAGGTGAGCTTTACACCTCGCTCGAGCGTCGCACGATTGATGCGCTAGAGTGGGTTGGTCCATCACTAGACTTGCGTATGGGTTTCCACAAAATCGCCCCTTACTACTACACCGGTTGGCATGAGCCTGCAACAGAGCTTCAGTTCCTAGTTAACAAGCGCGTTTGGGAGCGTCTACCTGCCGATCTGCAAGCGATTCTGCGCGTTGCAATGAAGACAGCAGCGTACGATATGTACACTCAGTCAAAGCACGAAAGTGGTAAGAACTGGGCGTCGATCAAGTCAGAATACCCGAACGTAATGGTTAAAGACTTCCCTGAAGAAGTCATGACTGCACTTCGTGAAGCCAACGACCGCTTGCTCAAAGAGCACGCCGAGAAAGACGCTATGGCAAAAGAGATTCAAGAGTCTCAAGCGAACTACTTAAGCCAGGTTCGCCCATGGTCAGACATTTCGCACCGCGCGTACTTAAACAGTCAAGCACAACAATAATAGAAATTGCTGGGTGACACTGTCACCCAGTTCAAGCCCAAGAAATTTTTCATACTAAAGCGCCGTGTTGAGCGGCGCTATTTCAAAATTCCATGGAGTAGGGAATGAGAAGCCTAATATATATCGAGCGAGCGTTTAATCGCCTCGGTGACTTCCTCGGATGGTTATCGAGCATCTTGTTTATCTTGCTGCTTGCCAATGTCGTTTATGATGTGGTCATGCGCTATGCGTTCAATGATGTGTCTATAGCATTCCAAGAAATGGAATGGCACCTGTTTTCTGCGGTGTTCCTTCTCGGAATTCCTTACGCAATTAAGTCTGGGGGCCATGTTCGTGTTGACCTGTTTTACGAACAACTCTCAAACAAGGCTCAAGCGATTATCGACCTGCTTGGTACCCTGTTTTTCCTTTTTCCTTTCTGTTTGCTCGTCGCTTACTACGGTATCGACTTTGCGCGTGAGAGTTACGAGTTAGGAGAAACGTCAGGCGATCCGGGTGGTCTTCCTTACCGCTGGATAATCAAAGCCATGATCCCGCTATCGTTTTTCTTTATGGCGGTCAGTGGTGTTGGTTTGCTGCTCCACTCAATCAATAAAATTCTCAACCCTCATCTCATACACGCTCACGGGCAAAAATAAGGAGACAAAAAAATGGTCGGTATTGTAATGTTTTTTGTAGCCTTGTTTGCGCTACTACTTGGCTTCCCTGTGGCTTTTACCTTCGGTGGGATTGCGCTCATCTTTGGTGTTTGGGCTGAAGGCATGGATATGTTTGCCTTCATGCCATATCGCATCCAATCAATCATGGAAAATACTGTGTTGATGGCGGTGCCGCTGTTCGTGTTTATGGGTCTGGTACTGCAAAAAACTCGACTTGCAGAGCAGCTGCTTGAATCTATGGGTAAATTGTTTGGTGGTGTTCGCGGCGGGATTGCCATCTCAACGGTACTGGTTGGTGCGCTGCTTGCTGCCTCAACGGGCGTTGTTGGTGCATCTGTGGTCGCGATGGGGTTAATCTCACTGCCAGTGATGCTCAAGTATAACTACGACAAAGGCCTAGCATGCGGAACCATTTGTGCATCGGGTACTCTAGGCCAAATTATTCCTCCCTCAATTGTATTGATCCTGCTTGGCGATGTGTTGGGCGTGCCAGTGGGTGACTTGTTCCAAGCTGCGCTGTGGCCGGGTTTAGTACTAGTTGGCGCGTATGTGTTGTACATCCTTATCTACGCGAAGATGAATCCAGAAGCGGCGCAGGCTATTCCGGCGGATGAAAACCTTAATCGTAGGCAAGAAGTATTCGTGGCGCTTAAAGCGGTTATTCCGCCGCTGGCATTGATTGTGGTAGTACTCGGTTCGATTTTTGCCGGTGTTGCCACTCCAACGGAATCTGCCGCGCTTGGTGGTGCTGGTGCCATCGTTCTCGCGTTTCTCTATCGCCAGTTTAGCTTCAAGATGGTGTACGAAGCGGCCAAAGAGACCGTTAAAGTAACCGCGATGGTCTTTGCTATCCTGCTAGGTGCAACTGCCTTCTCTATGGCATTTACCTACACCGGAGGTGACTACTTAGTTGAAGAGTGGATGCTGCAAATTCCGGGCGAGAAGTGGGGCTTCTTAATCATCACCATGTTGGTTATCTTGGTATTGGGCTTTTTCATCGATTTCGTTGAAATCTGTTTCATCATAGTGCCAATTCTTGCGCCTGTAGCTGAGCTGATGGGGATCAACATGACATGGTTTGCTATCTTGGTTGCGATGAACTTACAGACATCTTTCTTGACGCCACCGTTTGGCTTTAGCCTTTTCTATCTTAAAGGAGTCGCGCCGAATGGGGTGACAACCAGAGATATCTATCGTGGTGTGATGCCGTTTATCGCGATTCAGGTGTTGGTGCTTGCTTCTCTACTGGCATTCCCTGGATTCTACGGAATGTGATCGCCGAGTTACGATTTAGCAACAACTCCTGCTAAAGTGTGGCTGCTTACCTTTGAGGTAGGCAGCCTTTGTTTTTATTGGGGAAAGGAATGCCTCTACAAGCAAAACTGATACTACTGAGTTTGTTACCACTTGTGTTGGTAACCGCCCTGACCAGCTGGATTTCTATCCATCAAGCCAAAACCTTGGGTGAAAAGGAAATTCAAATATTTGAAGATGGGTTGATTCGTTCCAAAGAGACCGCGCTTAAAGATCACGTCGACCTCGCCTTTGACGCGATTGATCATATTTATAACGACATCAGCTTAGCCGAGCACGAAGCCAAACAGCAAGTGAAAGAGGTGCTCAACAAGCTTCGCTATGGCAAAGATAAAGATGGTTATTTTTTTGCCTACGACGAGTTTGGCGTTAATTTAGTCCATCCGATACAGCCCGAGTTGGTGGGGCAAAACTTACTCCATATCCAAGATGAAAACGGCGATCATCTGATTGAAGCGCTGCTTCACCAAGCCCAAAGTGGCGGGGGATTTCATCGCTATTTATGGCAAAAACCTTCGACAGGTGAGAACGTGCCTAAGCTAAGCTACGCTGCCTGGCTGGATAAGTGGAACTGGATGGTGGGAACAGGGCTTTACATCGAAGACATCACTAACGAAGTGGCGAACCTAAAGTCTGAAGTCAACCGAAACATCGAGACGACGTTCTTCTCGGTGATCGTTATCATGAGTGTGACCGTAGGGGTAATAGTGGTCATTACGCTGGCAGTCAATCTGCACGAACATCGCCTTGCAGATAAGAGCCTAAAAGAGTTGGCGCACAAAACGGTCATGTTTCAGGAGGATGAGAAAAAGCATCTGGCCAGAGAGCTCCATGATGGAATCAACCAGCTGTTGGTGTCGAGTAAGTGTCATCTCGAGTTATTGGCAAATAAAATTGAGGATGTACCGCTTAAACAGCACCTAGCCCAGTCGCAGCAGTCATTGATGACGGCCATTAATGAAGTGAGGCATATTTCACATAACTTACGCCCTAGTGCTCTGGATGACATTGGACTGGAAGCGGCATTAAACAGTTTGCTGCTAGACTTTAAAGCACACTCAGGCATCGATGTGGAAGCGACGCTAAAGACTCAGCCGTCACCAAAGTTACAATCTGAAGTCGCGACAACCCTATATCGCGTCGCCCAAGAGTCTTTAACCAACATAGAGAAGCACTCTCACGCAGGTAAGGTGAGTATGATTTTGCAGCAGATGGGCAGTATGCTGCAATTGATCATTCGCGATGATGGTGTTGGGTTCGAGGTCAATGCGACGATGAGAAAGAGCGGTATTGGTCTTCGTAACATGCGTGAGCGAGTTGAATTTATTGGTGGTGAACTTGATATTGAGAGCGAGCCTGGATTAGGGACTGAAATCACTGTATTGCTAGAGTTGGACGGATTAGTTTATGGATAAACCGATTAAAGTCGTGATCGTTGACGATCATCAAGTGGTATTAGACGGTTTTAAAGCACGTCTTCAAACAGAGCCTGAAATTGATGTCGTGGGTTGCGCAAGTAACGGCGTCGAAGCCATTGACGTGGTTAAAGCACTTCAGCCCGATGTGGTGTTGATGGACGTCAGTATGCCTTTGATGAACGGCATTGATGCCACGCGAGTCATCAAAGACTCGATGCCTGATGTTAAGGTGTTGATGTTGACCATGCATGACAATCGCGAGTACATAATGAAAGTAATGCAGGTCGGCGCGGTGGGTTACATGCTCAAAGAAATCTGTGCGCAGCGCATGGTGCAGGCGATTAAAACCGTCTACCAAGGTTCCACCTATTTTTGTGAATCAGTGACTCAAACTCTGTTTTCTCAAGAGGTGATACCGGCAGCGCAGAAGCCCAATCCATTGAGTCGGCGTGAAGAGGCGATCCTAAAGTTAGTCGCAGAAGGCAACAGCAGTAAAAAAATCGCGTCGCTACTCAACATCAGTTATCGCACTGTCGAGACCCATCGTCAAAATATCAAACATAAGCTGGACCTCCATAGTACCGCTGAGCTGGCCAAGTATGCAGTCGAGCAAGGGATTGTGGCTTAAGAGGTTGATTTTTTTGTCGTGACGACAACAAATCAGAATTGTTCTCTCTATCGGTTAGTGTGTATAAGCGTGTCTCAATTCGTTGATACGGACTTACCAGCAGATGAACCCACTAATCGATGCGCTTTTTACCCATGGTTACTATGTTTGGGACGGCTTTCTCACGTCTGATGAAATCGGGCTACTGCGTGATTGTATCCCTGAAGAGTGGAAAAAGGCACGCATTGGTCGCAACGACGAAGTCATGCGTGCAGCATCAGTTCGTAGTGATAAGATTCAATGGTTAAACCCTAGCATGGGCGAGCCTGTTAACGACTATTTGGACAAGATGGAACAAATCCGTCTCGCTGCCAATCGACACTTCTTTCTTGGTCTATTCGAGTATGAAGCTCACTTCGCAAAATACGAGCGAGGGGACTTTTACCAAAAGCATCTCGATAGCTTTAAAGGCAATGAAAACCGGCGGCTGACCACGGTGCTTTATATGAACGATGAATGGCAATCAGAGGATGCTGGAGAGTTGGTTATTTATAACCTTCAAGATCAAAAACTAGCGACAATAGAGCCGAAAGCGGGTCGGTTACTGGTGTTCTTCTCAGAGCAGTTTCCACATGAAGTATTGCCTACCAATACAGAACGTTACAGTATTGCTGGTTGGTTCCGCGTTAATGGTGTAAGCGGAAACCAACTTGATATTGCGAACTAAACACAAAAGTGACAATTCTCTTGGGTTAGACCGTAAAAGCCTTGGCGACTCGCTAGGTGCTTTTTCCCTTCTTCTTGACCAATGTTATAGCCTTGCTCGAGCAGGGCTCTATCCATGGTTAAGCGCTTAACCGCAAAGCTTTCTGGTGGCGCAATCACACGTACGATAGCATCTCTAGGCGGTCGACGGATGAACTCGAGTGATTGATTGTAGCGTTTAGCACGTTCGGCCATGGCCTGGCCGATCATTGGATATCGTTTTAACAGTCCCTTAAATAGCAGCGCACTTCTGCGTTCTGGCATTTGGTAACTTAATGGATGAGACAAGACAACAGTGATCTCTTTGGCGCCTCGTTGGTAAGCTTCGATCACCGGAATCGAGTCGGCGACGCCTCCATCGGTATAGCATTGACCAGAGAAACAAGGCGTTTCCTTGTAAACGATAGGTAGTGCGCAGGTGGCTTCTAGGACTTGCTCGAGGTTGGTTGGCGTTACCGCGTAATAGTCAGCCTTTCCTGTCGCCACATTGGTGGTGGTCGCCAATAGTGGTGTGTTGCCAAATAGTGTTTTCTTGTCGAGTGGGTATGTTTGCTCAGAGTGATGCACCAACCATTTCACATCGACAAGATTACCTCCCTTGAGAAAGCGTTTTGGACTGTAAAACTGTGCATCGGTTGCTAGGCCTGTGATGACCTGATAACTGCGGCGAGGTTGTTTGGCAAGAAAGCTAACCAAGTTTGATGCACCAGCAGATACGCCAATAGCAAGATCATAAGGGTTATAATCATTGGCCAAAAAATGATCCAATACACCTGCCGCAAAGATCCCTCGCATTGCCCCCCCTTCAACAACAATCGCTTTCATTCTAACTCCTAGCATTAACATTCAGAGTTTATAGTCTATTGATGGGCAAGGGACTTTGAAAATGGATGATATATATCACTGTGATAGAGCATTTCTATTGATAGAAAACACTAATCTGATTAATAGACATGAACATTTATTGTTCACATCAAGCATGGAATACCATTGATAAACAGTAAGTTAAAAAAATAATCTGTATTTACATACAGTGCTTATTGCGTAAATCAGTTACTCTACTATACTGTTTATAAACACAGGTAAAAGGAGGTGTGTATGTTGTTAGAAACCATCGAACGTGTAAACCGCCTACGCCAACAAGCGCTCAATGATCCTAAGTTTCTTAACTCTGCAAAAGAGCACGAGAAGGCGTTGCAGTCGCAAACTCATTATTACTCTCAATCCAGAGCGAAACCGCAAACACGCAAAGAGCGACGTTTGGCAGATATTTATCAACAAGCAGAGTTTGGTCAGCCAAGTGATGGCAGCACGCATTAGGTCAAACGGTGATAGAATTTTGGCAGTTGAGCTACAGGTAGGAGATGAACTATCTGTAGCTCTTGCCTATCTAAAGTCCGGGGACTTCTATATTGGTTGAAGTTGCAATTTGATAGTAGAGGTCCAAGTCTTCATTAAGGTGCTGGAATACTTCGTTATCCAGGAGCTGATCGTCAACCATCGGCTTAATGATTTCGACTATTTCTTGTGTTGTTAATCGCTTGCGGTAAGGCCTATCTTGTGACAAAGCTTGGAATATATCTGCGACAGCGATAATTCGAGAAGGTAAATCTAACTCTTGCGCGGTTTTATTGTAGGGATACCCACTTCCATTTAGTCTCTCGTGGTGATTGGCAGCCCACTCGCCAATCTTTGAACATGGGAATACCATCTGCAAAGCAATCTCAGTATCAATTGTGTGGCGTTTTATATGGATATATTCTTCGGTCGTCAATTTGCCCGGCTTGTGGAGTATGTCATCAGGTGTTCGTAGCTTGCCGATGTCATGAACAAGCCCAGAAACATAGAGCATACGTGCGGTATGCTTAGGTAAGTTAAGCCCTTGAGCTAAATAAAAACAGAGCTCTGCAACTTTTAGAGAATGAAGGTAAGTGAACGGGCTTTTAGCATCGACTATCCCCGCGATAAAGCGGCCCAATTGAATCAGGTCGTGCATCGATAAGTCTCTTTGCAGCCATTCCAAGTGGGTAAAGTGCAGAGGTATCGACTCGATATGTTCTGGTTCCATCGCAAACCAAAAGCCGTCTTTTTCAACGAGATCATTGAGTATTTTTACGTATGCTGGACGAAACAGTGTGCCGCTGTGTTTGAGCAACTCACTTGAAATAGGGTGCTTACTTAAGGTAACGAGGTCTGGATTTTCTTCACATGAATACTGCGCACGAAGGAAATCTAGCCTATCTGAGATAAAAACTAGAGCAGCGATATCTTTTTCATAGGGAGGCAGTTCGAGGGTTTCTAGCTCTTCCCAATGTGTGTGGTGATGAAGAATAATAGGCGCGAACTTGGCCAGCAAACTGCAATTGTTCAGAGCTTGAAAACCAACAGAGCAGTGGGTTTGTACATTAGATGGTGTGATTTCACTGATTAGATTTTTGTGTTCATTCGTTTGTGAAACACCACAGTCATGAATTAGCCCTGCCAAGAATGTAAACTCTTGCTTTTTTATTGGCCAATTTAACCTCTTAGCACATTCATACGCGATATATGCGACCCGATGATTGTGGTTGATGTCATCAATCCCGACGTAATCCAGAGCGCGCGCCACCCAAATCAACGCGTGCTTGAGATCCACAGAAAATGAATCAGCAATTTTTGATTTTATTTGTTCCACTGACGTCCTGCCTTGAACTGATAGCTATATAATTTTTCTATCTTTTCAAAGACTAGTTGACCATGGTGCAAATACCAGTGACGTTGCTCAAACTTACAGTATTAAATTTGGTAATTTGTAAGCTGCATGTTGAAAGGTAGCGCCACGGCGATCACTGGATCTCATTGAGGCGCTAACCAGTCAGTAGG
>JBCAXU010000021.1:0-42038 GCA_038533895.1 Pseudomonadota bacterium
AGCTCTGGGGGCGAGTGACATTGCTCAGAGTGCGCAGTGACAACTGAGCAACAAACTCATCTCCGACTTGGCCCAAATAAACCAGTTGCTTCGTGGCCAGTTCGCGAACAAACAGTATCGAGAGCTTGTTGTTCCACTGCCAAGGGTGAACGGGCAGGTAGTGATAGTCGTTGATATCGACGTTATGCGCGGCCAGAGTGCTATCGAGTTGGCGGGTGTCCTGCTCTGACATAGACGCTTGCACCAATTGCGGCCAACTGACGCTGTCGTTGGTCGCCAGCTTAAGAATCGAGTGATGAACCGCCACCCAACCAAGCTGGAATGCACGTTGTGACTCAGGCGCGTATAAGGCTAAGTCATGGCTTCCCCAGCCGCGGCGTCCCTTGTTAAAGGCAAATTTGGGATGACCATCGAAATAGCTTTGCTGTTGCTCACATGGCAGCATGGCTAAATCGCGTGCTGTCATCGCTTGCTTGGCTTGCATCAGTTTGCAATCGCCAAGTAGAGTCGCATTCAGATCTTCCAAATGTTCAGCAAATGCGTCATCGGGCATATTGAGCAGTGGTTGTAAGTCGCGCATCAGCAGCGCGGCGCTCAGAGGCTGCTGTGACTCAATGGAGGACTCTCGACGAATCGATGTCGGCTCAATCACCACCTGACCCCAAATATTCTCCGCACCGCTAAAGTAGTAACGGGTCCCGTTCTCAAGTGTCAACTGGTAGCCTTGCTCGGTGCTCTCAAACCCAAACGCTTGCTCATAGGCAAACTCGCTGAGAATCTTAGCCACCATTTTTTGGTTGGCCAGTGGCCAAAATTGATGGAGTGCTAACTGTTCCATTACCACTGTTCCGTAAAGAAGGTGTCGCGCTCTAACATCAATAGCGCGGAACGCTTATGTGGGAAGTTAAACTCAAAGCATTTGCGATAGCCGAGGGGTAAAATGCGATTAAACAAACGCTCATTGTCTGCTCTGGGCTCGAGTACGATTCGGTTGGTGCGAAGCTCGTCGATAAATAGGTAGTGGCTGATCGCTCTCATCCAAGCGTTAAAAAACTTAGGACCACGGAACGACTGCTCGCCCACCAACAGGTGGATGCCGCGGTCAAACGGTTGTACATCGTAATAGGGGCTGAGTCTGTCCTCTGCCACCCAGTAGGCCTCGATATAGCCAAACGCTTCACCGTTAAACTCGCCGATCAAAGGGATAATGTGTGGGTCTGCAAGGCGCTGTTGAATAAACTCTGCCAACTTTTCTTGGCTCCACGCTTGCTCCCAAAAATGCGCAACCCGTGGATCATTCATCCAACGAGTAAAACGCTCTAGGTCAATCGCCAGATCGATTAGTCGAAAACTGACGTCCTGCTCAATATCACTATCGTATCTTTGATACACCTGGCCGCATGGCATAGGCGGACGTAAAGGGTGATGACGGTAGTTTGGATTGGACTGAACTAAACGCTGCGGGAAGCCGCTTGACGGTTTGTGTTGATGCCAAACCAGCGGCAGTTGATAAAAAGTTTGACGAGTTACCGTCTGATCGATGATTGGCAGCAAGGTCGCTAGCCACTGGGTCACTTCATGATCTGAGCTAACAATGCGGCAGTCGGTCATGGTTTTATCTTGGCTAAACAGTTGATCCAACTCGCGCACTAACTGATCGCCGATTTCAGAGCAGACCAAATCGCTTGCGTGTAAGGTGATCTCCACTGTTGCTTGTGGCTGCGAATGAAAGATAAAGGTATTGAATTCAGACATGAGCCAACTCCTCGACATTAGCCAAAGGATTGTTCAAGTCAAAGTAGATCACAGCAGGGTCTGGAATCGAGTTTTCATTGAAGTTTTGCAAGTAACAGAAGAAGTTCCCTTTGCAACACAGTGCTTCACTGGTGAGTACATAGCGAAGACATTCGTCGTCTTTCACTCCGCGCGCAAGTAGAGCGGTCAAATGGTGATGCAAAATGTCGATCAACTGTGTTTCTTCAACGTTTAAGTGGGCGCTAATGGCGGAAATGACATTGAAGGTGGAATTAATAATCAAGTAGTAGGCAAAATAGCGGCGGACCTTTTCTTGGTTCCAGTAGTTTTCTAGCGTGTGCTTGTTGTCGCCAAGCTGGTCCCCAAATAGCTCAAATGCAAGATCGGTGTAGCCTGTTCCTTGGCAGTCTCGGTAGTACATGCCAATTGGTAAGCCTTGTTCTAACTGCATTACGATGTTCTGCTGATGCGCCAAAAAGACGATTCCCCAGTTGGCTTGCAAGTTAAACAGCGGTACTACTGCATGACGACAGTAGGCGTCGAACCAGCGGATAGCCGCATCACTCGTCGTGATGGCTTGCTGCTCGGCGTAGTGTTGAATCCGCGCCGCAACAAGGCTGCTACCACCATAAGGATTTTGTTGGGTTAAGGTTGCCAGAACCACCGCTTCTTGCGTTGGATTGTCCATCAACGGGTTGTTTCTAAATGCCACAAGACTTTCGTCAATAATATCGCCACTGAGATCGCGAATCCCGATAAATGCCGGCTCTTGCATCAATTGAAAGCCCTTGCCTTGTCCAAGTAAGCCGGCCAAAGCAGGAGTTTGGAACAAGTCATTGAGGCGAGTGCCACGCACCACTTCTTTCAACGACAAATTCCGGATTGAGTTGGTCAGTTTAACGCTCAATGAAAACTTCAACATGTATGGCAGGCTTGGCGCGTAGAGCGAACGGGTAGATGAAGTCGGGTACCAAGTGGTACCTATTTGGCCCAGAGTGTCGATCTGCTTGGTTGCGATATAGCCTTTGATTGATGGGTTGTCAGCCATCACATGCCATTGCCACGGATGAACGGGCAGCAGTGTTTTGCCTTGCGCTGTTGCGTCATTGAGTGCGTCGCTCAAAGTGACATCATGTGCAACCAGCTCTTTAAGACGCTGGTTAAAATCGACACCTGCCGAGCTGCCAGTGCTAACAATGTCTTGATTGATGGCCAGCCACACCAACTTGAACTCCCCACCGAGCTCTGGCGAGAAACGTTTAGCGTCGGTCAGAGTGAACTGCTCACGACTCTTAGGAGCCGGGTGGAATGAGTGACCAATCAGTAGACCCTGCTCTGCAGTCTTAAAGTCGAGCTTGGCGTTAAATAAATGCTGTTGATAGGGCGAGTGTTTAATCGCTTGCTCAGTGTTGCGCTGGCTCTCGAGCACGCGTTTGATGAAAAGCTGTTTTTGCTCTTCGCTCACGATGCCAACCAGTGCCGGCTCACTAACGATATGGTGTAGCAGTTGCTCAGAGGTTAGGGCTTCAACCCCTTGTGGAGTGAGCAGTAAAGCGGGCAAGCGGTACTCATGACTGCCTAAAAGAGAATAGTAGCTCAGAGTAATGTGAATGGTGCGCTCGTTTGCTAATGAAAGCTGGTAAATGTGATCACCGCTTTGGTGGCAAAGCAGTTGAACTGACTGACTTTCGCGGGCAAGTGAATTGAGAAAACAAGTCATGGAGGGTTGGTTTGTGTTAACCAAATGGGTTGAGCTCTCGAGGTTAAGCCGATCGTTGTGACGATTCATTTTCTTTCTCGTAATGTTATTAACTAAACTGACGAGAGAATGCTAATTATTATCATTTGCATGATCAACTGGTTTTTTATGTTTTTGACAAATTTATTGCAAATAGTGTCATTACACTTATTAATCAGGAGGTTATTATTGGAAGGTGAACAGGTGTCACCTTCCAAGTTTTGGCAGATCAGCGGCGCATCAGGTAGAGAAAATAGCCTCCGCCGAGCAGTGAGGCGAGTAAGCCTGCTGGGAACTGCCATGGAAACCAGAGATTACGGCCTAGCCAATCGGCCAAGACCATCACCACCGCTCCAATCAATGCAGCGGTGAGCATTTGTACTTGGGGGCGGTACTGGTGTAGTGAGCGTGCCATATGCGGCGCGAGCAAGCCGATAAAACTCAAAGGGCCTATGACTATAGTGCACAGTGTGGTCAACGCCGCAACCAGTAGCAGTAGCACCAGTCGAACTTTAGCGGCACTCAGCCCTAAGCTGCCCGCCGTTACTTCACCGAGCTCGATAATCGCCACCCAACGTTGCAGGGTTAAGGAGAGTGCACCTATGAGGGTGATGCCAGCCATCAGCAACACAATATCGGACTGCGCGACCAAATAGGTGGAGCCAGAGAGCCAAGTGAGCAAGGATGTGGCGTTGTCTTGTCCTGAGCTTAGGGCGATGCGTAGCAGAGCGTCGAGCCCTGCGCTCAAGGCGATGCCTGTTAGCAGGGTTTGCCCGGGAGCAAACTGATGCTTACGCCCGATCCACCAGATTAATAGGGTGACCGATAGCGCTCCGGAAGTACCCAGCAGCATTTGCTGCTCGCGCTCAACAGCAACCCCGAGCAAACTCCCAAGTACTAAAGCTAGGGCTGCGCCAGAGCTGAGACCAAGTACTTCTGGGCTGGCCATTGGGTTGTTTGATACGCGTTGGATCAGGCTCCCGGCCAATGCTAAACCCACTCCGGCTAACAGCGCCGCCATTACTCTGGGTAAACGTAGATGCAACAGTTGTGGATCTAAGGTCAGGTGCCAACCATTTTGACCTTGGCCAACCGCCAGCGCGATAAAACTGCATAGCAACAAAAGTGTCGCTAACGCCCCACAGACGCGTCTTGCACTGACGTGACGATACTGCCCAACCTGTTGCTCGCGAGAGCGCAACTCCGATGGCAGCTTAGTTCTCTGTAGTAGCCACAGCAAAAAGGGCGAGCCAATGAGTGCGGTCATTGCCCCTGTGGGCAGCAACTCCCCTCCAACCCCAGATAGAGGCTGAACCACGAGGTCCACCGTCAGTAGCATTAGTGCGCCAATCGTCCCGCTAGCAACAAGCTGTAGTGACAGAGGTCTGCAGCCAATTAATCTTGCAACCGCAGGGGCGACAATGCCAACGAAGCCAATCAATCCCACTTCGCTGACCACAGCCGCGGTGATAAAAATAGCCAAACTCAAGCACAGCAGTTTGATTTGCTTGATGTTAACTCCTAGAGACGCAGCGACATTGTCGCCAAATTGCAAGGCGGACAGCGGTCGTTGTAAAAGCAGTAACACTAGCGTTGGCACAGTAATGAGTGGCAGCAGCAGCGAGGCACTGTCCCAGCCGTTCTGGTTAAGCGCGCCGCTGCCCCAAACGAATACGCTGGTTAACTTTTGCTCATGCAGCATGACCAACATGGTCGTGAGTGAGCCAATGAACAGGCTCATGACCATACCAGCCAATAGCATGGGCAGTGGCGCGAAGCCGCGATTGGCACTGAGGATAAAAACCACCGCCGTGGTTAAGCTGCCACCGATAAAAGCAGGCACAAACCCTGGTAGCAGCCATCCTGAGGGAACAAACAGTAAGCCAAGGACCATCCCGAGCTCGGCTCCCGACGCGACACCTAAGGTGGTGGGCGAAGCGATGGGGTTACGCAGCACGAACTGCATTACGCAACCAGCCACCGCTAAAGCAAACCCACACAGTAGGGCAACAGCCAGCCTCGGCAAATAGGTGAGATGAGTGATTAGGTGTTGATAGTTGCTTGAGTCAAAGTGCCACAGAGTCTCCCATACCAGCGCCATACCTTGCGAGTAGGGGGCAGTGTATTGGATCAAAACAGCAATCACACTCAGTGGCACGATTGCCATCCACCAAGGTGTGGTTTGTAATTTTTCTGGCTGTTTGAGGCGAAAAGCGTTGCTGTTCATTATTGCGGCGTCGTCAACTGCTGGGTGATGTGATCACTAAAACGCTGTGCGGCGATAAGCCCACCAAATGTCCAGATGGCCGGTAGCTCGTACACATCATCGCGGCGAGTGAACGCCATTGCCTGCCACAGTGGCGAAGCCTGCAAGCTTTGTCGCTGCTCTGCTTTTAATGGGCCGAACAGCAGCACTTTACTTTGCTGGTGCTCAGCGAGTCTTTCAACACCTGTGGTGGTAAATCCCCACAAGTTGGTTGGCTGTTGCCAATCGTTGCTGAGCCCCATCACCTTGATAGTGGCATCGGCCAAAGAGCCTTGACTGTGTACCCTCAACGTCTTGTCATTGATAAAACGCGCGAATAGTAAGCCGTTAACCTCGCCATGCGCTCGCACTTGCTCGCCATTTTCTTTCAGCACTTGCTGAGTTTGCTCTATCACTTGTTGCGCTTGGCGCTCTTTGCCAAAGAGGGTCCCGAGTTTACGTGTGATGGTTTGCGCAGAGCGCAGAGGCTGCTTGTCTTGGTTGTACACAGTAAACACCAACACAGGTGCGACACCACTCAGTGTCTCGTAAGCCGCCGCCATATGCTGGCTGATCAAAATGACATCGGGCTTTAATTGGCTCAATAGTTCAATGTTCGGCTCACGTCTGGAGCCTACATTGGTGGCAGTTGGGCTGAGCGCCGGTTCTACCACCCATTGTTGATAGCCATCAACGTCTGCGACGCCTTGCAGTTCAACCCCTAGGCTTAACACCGTTTCCGTTAAGGCCCAGTCCAATGTGACCACCTTTTTCGGCGTTGTTTCAAAGGAAGCGACCCCCATTTCGTGTTCGATATCAACAGCGAATACCGGTAAAGCGAGAAGAGACAGTGAGAGTAACAATAGTGTTTTCACAACAGAGTCCTTTTAAGTGCGATTTAAGGGATGTAGCTGATGGGTTGGCCCGTTTGCGGATGGGGAAACAGAGCGAGTTCCATCCCATAGATTTGGCTCAAGGTGTCGCGGGTCATGAGTTGTTCCGGCGTGCCTTGCGCAATCACTTGGCCAGAATGCAGCGCGACCAGGTGGTCACTGAATTTAGCCGCCATATTGACGTCGTGGAGCACCATGATCACCGTCAGGTTTAAGCTGTGGTTCAACTCTTGAATCAGAGACAGCAGCTCATATTGATGGGCGACGTCTAGCGCTGAAGTGGGTTCATCGAGCAACAAGGTTTGGCTTTGTTGAGCAACAAGCATAGCCACCCATGCGCGCTGGCGTTCGCCGCCAGAGAGTGTCGCGACGAAGCGGTCACTCAATCGACTTAAACCCACTTTTTCAATCGCTTGGTCAACGATCGCGTAATCCTTGTCGGTATAGCGTCCAAACGCGCCTTTCCATGGGTAGCGACCGAAGCAGACCAGTTCGCGGACGGTTACCCCGTCGGTCATCGGCGGGTGCTGAGGTAAATACGCCACTTGATGGGCGAACTCGCTATGACTCATGGCGTCAACGGGTTGTTGCTGGTACAGCACTTGGCCGCTGGTAGGGCGGTGTTGCCTGCTCAATAGTTTGATCAGTGTCGATTTACCACAGCCGTTATGTCCCAGTAATGTGGTGATTTTTTGGGGAGCGAACTCGAGGCTGGTGGTGGAGAGGATCGGCTTGTCATCAATAGCGAATGAAGCGTCGATGAGTCGGAACATAGTGCAATATGAAGTTGAGTTAAGAGTCACGATTGGTTAATGTTATCACAACAAAATAACAATGATAATTATTTCCATTATCAATACTTCTATTACTAATCGGGATGCTTGGGCTGGCATGAGTCAGTATCTATCTAGCGTTTGTGCTTATGCTTACAATAACAAAACACTCTTCTCAGTTGGCTGTGATTGCTTTGGCGGCTGCATTAATGGGCATTGGTCAGAATGGCTTATTGGTTTCGTTGCCATTTTTGGTCGAACAATCTGCATTTGATCTACCTACTTGGTCTATTTTGATTGCCCTCGGAAGCTTGTTGTTTCTGCCTTCTGCCCCCTTTTGGGGGCGCGTTAGCGATAAACACGGCCCCAAGCGAGTCGTCATTCAAGCTTTGGCAGGGATGGCGCTGAGCTTTGGTTTACTGGCGCTGTTTGCCATTGTCAGTCGCGACAACCAGTTAGGATACGCGCCGTGTTTGATTGGTTTGGTGGTGGCGCGAATCATCTATGGCTGCACGGTATCTGGCATGGTTCCGGCCAGCCAACACTGGGCGATTATGCTGTGTGGCGAGCAACATCGATTGCAAGCGATTACCTCGGTGAGTATGGGCTTAAGTGTTGGTCGGTTGCTCGGGCCATTGGTCTCGATATTGGCGCTAAAAGTCTCGCCGTTTGCGCCTTTAGTGACCATGGTACTACTGCCTTTGATCGCGCTGCTCGGTGCGGGATTGCTGCCTGCGCCGGCCTTCGCTGTGGCAAAAAAGGGGCACGATTCCGCACTGCCTTGGGTACCTAGACCTCGCTTATGGCGCTATTTATTGAGTGGTTTACTGCTGTGTGCGGCTATTGCTCTGCTGCAATATAGTTTCTCACCATTGATCGGGTCGATCACCGCTTGGTCAACCAGCCAAATCAGTGATGCGATCGGCGTATTGCTGACGCTAAGCGCAGCCTGTACTTTCATTACCCAGTTGTTGGTCATTAAGAAAAAACGGCTATCGCCCGAGCGTATGTATCGAATCGGTTCAGTACTTTTGCTGTTGGGACTCGCCCTATTTTTGCTGGATGTAATATGGGTATTGTTAGTGGCAATGAGCTTAGCAGCCATTGGGGCGGCGCTGCTGGTGCCAGCCTACACATCGGCGGCTACAGCCCAGTACCCGGAAGCACCGGGCGCGGTGGCGGGATATATCTCGATGTCGCACACCTTGGGCTACGGGCTCGCCTCTCTGCTGGCATTTAGCGCTACCTTGTCACCACAATACCCTATCTATCTGTGTGTGTTGTTTGCCTTGCTGATCGTGTTGACTGCCTATATCGCCCATTCGAAAGCGATCGTGGTGCAAACCTAGAGTTTGTTGTCAGGGTGACGAGGGCAATCTCGGCACAAACTGCGCCCCTCACATTTATAGACCAAACAACAACTGGTGCGAACCAAAGTGAGCGAGTGAGTGTTGCTATCGTAGTGCAGTGACTGTAGCAGTTTCTCGGGTAAGTTACAGGCGCTCAGCCACTGCTTGGCGTGTTGTAGCAGATAATCGCCCGCTAAGTCGGGATAGAAGTGGTGCAGTTTCACCATACAGCCCAGTATGCCATCAGCGAATAGACGCTGAGTAAACCCCGGTCGAATTCGAGTCCACTGCGCCATTTGCTCGCGATATTCATCAAACATGGTTACCAACTGTTGACCTGCTTGAGTAATCAGTTCTTGAGGATTGCCTTGTATGTAATGCATTGAGCCAAAGTGAAAACCACTAATGAATCTAGGCTGAACACTTTGCGCCATGCTAGAAAGCATCGGTAAGCCGCGACAGGCGTAAATCGAGACAAAAGCGACATAAATAGGTTGCCAGCACAGTAAGGTCCACGTTCGAGTTAACCAATACGCGGCACCCGCTTCAGGGTGAGCGTTTTGTAGCTCTCGATACAGAGCTTGAATCACCTCGGCGCTAGGTTGACCAGGTTGAACTATCGGTGCTGCGGTCTCTGGGGTTTCCGCGATTTGACCATCAAGATATGGCGTGACTTTACGTGCGTGCTGAAAAAGGGTGTCGAAAAAAACATGCTCAGTCATGGTGGGTGGAAGGAGTGAGAAATTGATGGCCTCAGCTTAAATAAAATAACTCATACATGCAATTAATTCTCATTTGTGTTTATAAAAAAGCGACCATGAAGGTCGCTAAGTTGATCTAGGTGCTGAAAGGGTTAGATATCGCGCTGCTCGGCAAACTTTTCGAGCCCAAGCACCAACACGATGGCAAACAGCATACAGAGGATTGCCATTCCAAGTTGTGATGACTGCGAGGTGACCGCTTCAAAATCGAAGGGGGTAAGATTGTGCTCAACCAAAGGGACTTGCTCGCCTTTCGAGTTGGTTCGCCAACTGACGGTCTCTTTCCACGGCCAGATTTTGGGTAGCGTGCCAAGCATCAGACCAGTCAAAAATACTAAGGTTAGATCGCGAAAGTGCTTCAGCAGCCAAGAGAGCACATGTGAGAAGCTCAATAAGCCTGCAACGCAGCCCGTTAGGAAAAGTGCTAACACATTAATGTCAAATGACTTTACTGCGCCAAGTACTGGGGCGTACATACCAATCAGCAGCAGAATAAAACTGCCAGAAATACCGGGTAAGATCATCGCACAAATGGCGATAGCGCCAGCAAGCAGTACATTGATACTCGTCGGCTCAAGTTGTAGCGGGTTGAGTATGGTAATGGTGTAAGCGAAACCGACGCCTAGGGCGAGCAATAACGCTCGGCTGGCGCTACGTTGCTCGATTTGCTTCAGCATATGAAAAACAGAGACCAAGATCAGGCCGAAGAAAAATGACCACAACGGGATCGGGTGCGTCACCAGTAACCAAGAAATCAGCTTAGCGAGTGTGGCGATACTGGTGAAAACACCGCCGAACAGCGCAATCAGAAACCAGCCATTGATATGCTCAAACGCTGCTTTAATCCCTTGGCGTTTCCAGATTCCCAGTACGCTTGGGTTAATTCGACGAATGCTTTCCAACAAAGTGTCGTAAATACCGGTGATGAAAGCAATGGTGCCGCCAGACACGCCAGGAACCACATCTGCAGCGCCCATCGCCATACCTTTCAGAAATGTAGACAAATAATTCATAGTCAATAAATGCGAAAAATGAGTGCAGTGAGTATATCGATTCTGCATACAAAAAAGTATCGCCAAATCAACGTTGATAGAAGTGTTTATAGGAATGCAGTTTCTTATATATTTGCAATTTTTTGCAAAATGCAATTTTCATATTGCATTTTAAGATAAGTTTTTGCTTAAATAATGCGGCTCACGACAAATAAACCCTACTTTTTATAGTTGGCACGCAACCTGCATTGTTTGACTTGACCCTTCTTAAGCCGAGGGTCACCTAGCCAACTGACGTTGTTAGTGAATGCGATTTGTTCACACTATATATAAGCCAAATGCACTATTGCCTTTGGCTCTTTTTTTATCTGCGCAATGTGAGTCAATAAACACTGTCGCGTTTGATTGGCGCTTATTTTCCTTATTTTCACTGTTCAGAATTAATCAACCCGATGATTAGAACGTTTTGAACGGACAAAAAAACGCCCGGCACAAGTGCCGGGCGTTGTTTAACCAAATTTTCATTCTATCTCAGTGTCAGCTTAGTGCCGTTAAACTTAAGGTGGCCGAGTAACACTTTAGCGTTATTTTTACCGCCGTCAGTGAAGGCGACTCCGTATCTCGCATAATGCATTGAGCGCTGCAGGTTACAGATTTTGCCAAACAAAGGCTCAAACTGGGTGCCCTTTAGTGTGTTGAGTTTCACTTGCAATGCGATCTCCTCTCCGACTTGAAAAGGGCGGCTTAACGGTGCAGTAATAAAACGGCACCCGCCTTTAGATAAATCGCGAATTTCACAGTCCAGTCGGTGGCTCTCTGCCACGACTTTGGCGGATAAGTTGACATCAAAACGCGGCTCTTTGCGCAGTTGGGTCACTTGCATGGTTTGTGGAACCGACAAAGCGACAATCGGCAGCGGCGAAGTTAACACATGCTGCAATTGACCTCTGAAATGAATAACCGCCCCTTCACCACGAGGTGAAATTGCTCGAACCGTTGCCCAAAAACCCTCTTGAAAGAAATACTCAAGGTCATCATCTGAAATTTTGGGTAATTCGGCCAGAACCACGTTATTTGAGTGGGTGCCAATAAAAGATGTTTTAGTACGGAATGTGGTGCCGACCGGGGTTGAAATCCCTATCGTTAGTTCTCCGCCATGTTCGACCATTGCCAAGGCATCTGTGCTGTTGAGCACAGAGACACTGCGCTCCGCGTGCTGCTGATCGTTTCTTGCTACCGCCTGGGTATTCATCTAGCCTCCGTTGCACCCACCATGTTATTGTTTTGTTGGTGGGTAAAGATATTGCGTCCGGATGACAATTGAACACCTCGGATCTCTCTAATTCTATGTTTGGATTAATTATTGTTCAAACATCAATTTACCCGATAAGTTTGAACTCGTTAGCATTTTTGGGAGTCGATATGTCAAATACGGTTGTTCTCGATCAACAAAACAATCAGTTTCGCGTGCATTTAGAAGATCAGCATTACGCAACTGTGACCTATGTCGTGAAAGGTGATGTGTATGTGATCACTGCGACCCATGTCCCTGAAGCCCTGCGTGGGCGAGGTTTCGGCAAGGTGATGATGGAAGCGCTGCTGACTGAGCTGGAAAAAATGCAGGTTAAAGTTGAGCCCGTGTGTAGCTACGTGGTGCACTACCTTGAGCGCCACCCTGAGTGGGCGCACCTAAAGGCCTAATGCATGGCCAACCAATATCAACCGCTTTTCATTGAATTGGGCTTGGGCCAGATTGATTCCGTCGAAACGCTGCAAGTGCTATGGAGTGGCTACGGTAAGTTGGTTCGGCTAAAGGCTGGCGACACCAGTGTTATCGTCAAGCATATTCAACTGCCTACCCAACAGGCCCACCCTCGAGGTTGGAACACGCCTCTTTCCCATCAGCGCAAGTGGCGTTCTTATCAAGTTGAGTTAAATTGGTATGACGACCATGCCCATCATTGCCTCGCTCGAGTGCCGAAAAAGCATTACCTGCAAGTACAACAGGACCAATTTCTTTTGCTGATGGAAGATCTCCAACTGGCTGGATACAGTCAGGTAGTGAGTGCGCCAGAGCGAAATCACATCAGCGCATGTCTGTACTGGCTGGCACAATTTCATGCGCAACATATTGGCAGTGAAGGGCGAGGGCTTTGGCCGACAGGGAGTTATTGGCACCTTGAAACACGGCCGGACGAACATCATGCGCTGCAAGACATCGCGTTGAAACAGAGTGCCAACAAACTTGATCGAGTATTGTCACAAGCGCCTTATCAAACCCTGATCCATGGCGATGCTAAGCTAGCTAACTTCTGCTTTACCCCTGATGGCAACCATGCCGCCGCGGTGGACTTTCAATACGTGGGTCGAGGATGTGCAATGAAAGATGTGGCGCTGTTTATCAGTAGTGCTGTGGCCCCGCAGGATTGCGCAGCAATGGAGAGCGAGTTATTAAATGAGTACTTCTCGCACCTTAAAGGTGCGTTAAGAGAGAGTCAGCCGTCGCTGTGCCCAACGGAGGTGGAGCAAGCATGGCGGCCGCTATTCGCGATCGCCTGGGCAGATTTTCAGCGTTTCGTTAAAGGCTGGAACCCTGGGCATTGGAAGATCAATGATTATACCGAGAGCTTAACGGCGCGTGCGCTGCAAGAGTTAAAGGCGTACCCGTAGATACTTTCAGGTACACCTAGCCGGTTTAGGGTTTGATTCTGGCCATGTAGTAGGTATTGATGTACTCGCCGTCTCGATAGGAACCGAATTTAGCTTCGCCCTCTATCTCAAAGCCAAACTTCTTATAGCAAGCGATGGCTTTCTCGTTGTCACTGTTGACCTCTATTTGCACCCGTTTTACTTGCAGCCAGTTGTCGGCCAAATCGAGCACCGTTGCAATCAATTTGCTGCCAATGCCCATACCATGAAAATCATCATGCACACCTAAGCCGAAGCTGGCGCAGTGGGAAGTGCGCGGTCGCTGTGAATGCTCGAAACCGATATTACCGACGACTCGCCCCTCCACTTCGGCGACAAACGTGTAGACGCCTTCAGGTATGTTCTCCAATCGTTTGGTCCACATCGCCAGTGATGGTTTAGGCAGTTGTAGTGTTTCCCGTTGTGCTTTGGGCTGGGAGTAGATATCAGCCAATGCAGCAGCATCACTGATTTGAGTCGGACGTATTATTATTTCCATATTATTGCCTTAACGACGGGTTGAACATTTTTCCAACATAACCAGTTTTGTTAAATAGTTAAAGTCTTGTTTTCAATAAAATTATCTCATGGTGGTTTTGCTGCGAGTTACGGTGATTGCAGGGCAATTCAACCGCAACAAAACGTTTGTTTGTTGGCTGTTTGCGCTTTACTCTAAGTGAGTTGTTGGATAAGGAAGTCTGCATGAATCACGCTGCGAGCTGGAAAACTCCCCAAAACTTTCTATTGGTCATCTCCATCGTCGTCCCCATCGCTTTTTCTAGTTGGATGGCGCTGCTCAATAACTTTGTGATTGAAAAAGCCAACTTTGATGGCTCGGATATTGGTTTGTTGCAAAGTGTCCGCGAGATCCCGGGCTTTCTCGCCTTTACTGCTGTGTTTATGCTGGTGTTTATTCGCGAGCAGCGGTTTATGTTGCTCTCGTTAGCGGCACTCACTTTGGGGACGGCCATCACCGGATTCTTCCCAAGCCTCATTGGTCTGCTGCTGACGACCCTATTGATGTCGTCGGGTTTTCACTATTTCGAAACCCTTAAGCAGTCGTTATCTTTGCAGTGGTTGAGCAAGGATGAAGCGCCAGAAATGTTGGGCAAAATGATTTCGGTGGGCGCGCTAGCATCACTAGTAACTTATGCCGCATTGTGGTTTTGCCTAGAGGTGGTGCAACTCGAGTTTAAGTGGGTCTACTTAGTTTTCGGTGGTATCGGATTTGCCCTAGTGGCGTGGATGAGTATGAGCTTTCCTCAGTTTCAAACCGAAGTGACACAAAATAAGAAGCTGGTTTTGCGTAAGCGTTACTGGCTTTACTATGCGCTGACGTTTATGAGTGGCGCGCGCCGACAAATCTTTACCGTGTTTGCTGGATTTTTAATGGTTGAAAAGTTTGGTTACTCGGCGGCAGACGTGACCTTACTATTTTTAATCAATTACTTATTCAATTTTCTATTCGCTAAGCGTATTGGTCGCTTTATTGGAAAGGTGGGTGAGCGCAAAGCGCTGATGTTTGAGTACACTGGTTTAATCGCGGTGTTTGTTGGTTACGCGGTGGTAGAAACCGCGCAGTGGGCGGCGATACTGTATGTGGTTGATCATCTGTTTTTTGCTTTAGCGCTTGCGATCAAAACCTATTTTCAAAAAATAGCCGATCCGGCGGATATGGCTTCGACGGCTGGCGTCTCGTTTACTATCAATCATATCGCAGCGGTGTTTATTCCAGTCACGTTTGGCTTTATTTGGTTGGTATCGCCTGCAGCGGTGTTCTTTATCGGTGCTGGCATGGCTTTGATTTCATTTGTACTATCACTGAACATCCCTCGCTTGCCTGAAGCGGGGAACGAGGTTCGAGTATTAAGATGGAGCTAACCTGATATGAAAATCGCAATAATTGGTCTGGGCGATATCGCGCAAAAAGCTTACTTACCTGTGATAACCCAATGGCCAGGGGTTGAGTTGATTTTTTGCACACGCAACGCGGAGGTTTTGGCTCAGTTAACCCAAAAGCATCGGGTTGCGCAATCTTGCCAAGATTACCGAGACGTTATCGCTTTTCAGCCCGACGCGGTAATGATTCACGCCGCCACCGCGGTTCACCATCAGGTTGCCAGCTATTTTCTCACTCATGGGGTAGCGACCTTTGTTGATAAGCCCCTGGCCGGGAGCGCTGAGCAGGTCGACGCATTGTATGAACTGGCTGAAAAACACCAGCAACCGCTTTACGTTGGCTTTAACCGACGCCATATACCGCTTTACAATCAGCATCTGCCAGAGCTTGCTTTGGCGCAGCCAGGCAAACTGACCTCGCTACGTTGGGAAAAACACCGTTTGAACCTACCGGGCGATATTCGCACCTTTGTGTTCGATGACTTCATCCACCCGCTGGACAGTATTAATCTAGATTGTCGAGCCACTCTAGAGGATGCTTACATCACCGAGCAGTTTGTTGGAGAGCAGCTTGCGCGACTTGATATCCAGTGGCAGGCGGGTCAAACACTGCTTCATGCATCCATGAACCGTCAGTTCGGTACCACTAAAGAGCGAGTGAGTGCGACTTATATTAACCAGGCCTTTGAGTTTGATTCTTTCTATCAAGGCCAGCTTTGGAGTAAGGGAGAAAACCGCACGCTCGCGCTTAAAGACTGGACGCCAATGCTGGCTAGCAAAGGCTTTGAGGCGATGATAAGTGATTGGCTGTCGGTGGTGGAACGGGGGAAAATGCCAAGTGAAGTTGTGGCGCGCAACATTGCCACTCATCAGTTGGCAGAGCAGTTAGTGGCACACCTTGAGACGCAACTATCGCGTTAGCCCAAGTAATCCAGTATCACTTGAAGCGTCTTGAACAAACCTTTGTTGTAAGTAGTCAACAAAGGTTTTTATTTGCCCCGGAATAAATTTCGACTGTGCATACTGGGCGACAATCGTTCCTTGGTATTTGCCTCCGACGTGCCAATCGGGCAGCACTTCAATCACCTTTTTGGAGGCGATATAGGATTGAATCGCAAACTCAGGAAACACCGAAATTCCTTTGCCTCGGATCACGGCTTCACGGCGGATCTCACTGTGATTGACGGTAAACGAGCCGTTCACATTGACTGACACCCTTTTTGCATTGTTGGTAAAGTCCCAGATTCTGTCGCGTGGATTTTCTCCCAAACATAAACAGTTATGCTGAGCGATATCTTCAGGGTGAGTCGGCACGCCATGTTGTTGCAGATAGTGCGGACTGGCACACAGCACTAAGCGACAGTTTGCTAAGGGCTTGGCAATCAAACCCTCAGTGGGTTTTTCGGTAATATGGATAATCACATCGACTTCATCACCAATCGGGTCAATGTAGTGGTCCGCAACTTTCAATTGCAGCGCGACGCTGGGGTAGAGATCAATAAAGTCGAGCACCATTGGCATCAATACTTGGCGTGATAGTGCTTTAGGCGCCGCGACTCTCAGCGAGCCTGAGACCTCACTCTTATCGGCTTGAGCCGCAGATACTGCGAGCTTGGCCGAGTTCATCATATCGCTGCACAAGCTGTATACCTCTTGGCCTGTGGTGCTTAAGCGCATTTGCCGTGTCGTTCGCTCCAAAAGCTTTTCTTGCAACGCATTCTCTAATCGGGTGACTGAACGACTCACTGACGAGGGAGAGACACCAAGTTTTTGTGCAGTTTTAGAAAAGCTACCCGACTCGACCACGCTCACGAAGATCGCCATCTCCGACAGCAATGGAATAAGTTTATTTGTGTCCATGGTGCAAAAATCCTTTGCGATATCGCTATATTGTTTCACTTACGTTACGGATGGATACTAAATATGTCAATGAATGACAAAATGATGGAAAGGACATCGTGAAAAAAATAAGAAGTATTGAAGATATTCAAACGATCTCAACGGCAGTAAATCATGTATTGACCCTTTTTAGTGGTGGTTTAGATAGCAGTTATTTACTGGAGCTCCTCAAAGAGAGCGACGTGAAAGTGACGGCTTTGGTGGTCGACCTAGGTGAAGGCATTGACCGCGCTAACCTCGAACTCATCACTAACCATTATGGCGTAGACCTGCTGGTGTTAGACGCTCAGCAAGAGTTTGTTGAACACGCTGTCGTCTCTGCTATCCAGTCACAGGCGCTCTATCTCGGCGACTATCCGGTCAGCTCTTCTTTATCACGCCCAATCATTGCCAGCAAAGCGGTAGAAGTGGCGCAGCAGCTCGGATGTGATGCCATCATCCATACCGCTAACCAATCGCAAAATAGTCTCAGAAGGCTAAACGGCGCGATTGAGGCAAGCGGTTATCAAGGCTACTACGGCTCTCCGTATGAATACTCGGCGCTGAGTCGCGAGCAGAAAGCAAATACGCTGTTTCACTCAGGCTTGGTTGGCTTCAAATCACGTTCGGTTAGCGGCGATGCTAACCTGTGGTGCCGCGAGTTCGAATCGGGCGTATTAGACGATCCAGAAGGGTTCAATTTATCTGAGTCATTGTTCACCTGGTCGCGTTGGCAGCCTGAGCAACAGCTCGAACAGCACCAAATTAAAATAGGATTTCGTAAGGGGTATCCGGTCACCATTAATGACCTACCGATAAACCTTAGGGAAATGATTGCTTTCATTAACAACCACGTTGGCGCGTATGAAATTGGTCGTTACGTCGGTTTCGACCATTTAGATGACGATGAGAAAGTATTAGAGGTGCGCGAAGCACCCGCTGCTCACATCCTCATGAAAGCATATAAGTTGCTGGAAACAGCAATCTTACCCACAGATGTACTCAAAGCTAAATCGATGCAAAACGAGATGTGGACCCAAGAGGCAGTCGAAGGCCGTTGGGGAAGCCCGTTGCAAAGTGCCAGTTATGCGTTCATCGCTCACACTGCCGAGTCTATCTCTGGCAGTGTTCTTTTCAAACTATCACGCGGTCATGCATTGGCGACCAGCATTGTCGCCAATAACGCTCGATATCTGCGTGATAGAGACAGCTGGGAAGTCGGCATTGCACACCAGCGTAGTCGACGCTCTATAGAACTGACATCTTCAGTTCAAGAGCGGGATCAAAACACGGAGGCGACCTCTGATGGACATCATTAAAAATCCCCGCGAAAGACATGCGTCGGTGGTCGCAAACTTGCTCAACCAAAACGACTACGTGTTCGTCAGTGGTAAGCAGATGACCAGCATGCTGTCGACCAATGTCGATGAAGTCGTGCGTTTTATGAGCTGCTGGAGCCAACTTGAACGTGACCAATACATGGCTGATGGTGGCGGTTACCGCTACCGACGTTACGGTCAGTTTAACAAGCTAAAGAATACTCGCCAGCTAGTGATGTTGCCTCATGAACCGTATGTGCAGCCTGCCTCGGTCAACCCCTTAAACGGAGATGTTGAGCGCCATTTCGAGCCGCTGACTGACCGTTTTACCCTGTCGCCGATTTTAGAAAAATTGCTGCTGATGATGAGTGATATTTACGACGAGGCCCAAGGAGAGGCGACCGATTGGAATATCCGGCTTCATCCGTATCGAATTATTGCCGATGAACTTGAACAAGGGAAACCCACCCCCGAAGGTCTGCATCGAGATGGAGTGACCTATATCGCTTCGATGCTGATCAGCCGCACCAACATTACTGGTGGAGAAACGGTGATTACCGATGATAAACAAAATGTGTTGGAGCGACTGACACTAGAAAAAACCTTTGACATGGTGATGGCAGACGACCTGGCAACAATGCACGAAGTGTCAGCTATTTCACCGATTTGCAACGATAAATGCGCGTACAGGGATGTACTCGTAATCGCTTTTACCAAGATGGAGGAATAGGATGACAACGGCAGCGGGTGAGTTAAAAAAAGGAAGTTTTAGGTTTCCGTTAACCGAATCATTGTTACTGCTGGTGGCTATTTTTTGGGGCACCAGTTACGGACTAACCAAGAGTGCGTTGCTCTATACCAGTGTGTTGGTATTTATATCGATTCGTTTCTCGATCACTTTTCTATGTATGCTACCTGTAGTGATTCGAGACTTTCGCCGAGGACTTAATAAAGACTGGAAAATAGCCATACCAACCGGTTTCATTCTATCGGCGATTTTTTTCTGTGAGGTGTTTGGGGTCTCTCAGACCACTGCATCAAATGCGGCGTTTTTAATCAGCTTGTCGGTGATTTTGACTGCGTTTGCAGAGTTAGTGATCAACAAAAAACGTGTCAGTAATACGTTGTGGATGCTCACCGTGTGCAGCGTGGTGGGAGTGGTATTGCTGACCAGTAATCAAAGCATTGAACTGTCATTAAACAGTGGCGACTACTTTATTCTGGCGGCAGCCGTATTGCGAGCACTTATGGTCACGTTGACTAAGCGCTTTACTGAAGGAAAAGTGATCACCACGACCACGCTCACTTCATTGCAATCGCTGGTGGTGGCTGGTGTCGCGATTGTTTGTGCATTGGCGTATCTGCCCGCTGAGCAAATTGTGATACCGACCAACCATGAGTTTTGGCTATTGGTTGCTTACTTAGTGCTGTTTTGTACTTTGTTCGCCTTTTACGTACAAAACTACGCAGTGCGCCGTACTTCTCCGACTCGTGTTTCGCTGCTGATGGGCAGTGAGCCACTGTTTGGAGCGCTATTTGCGATGCTATGGCTGCAAGAGTCGTTATCGCCAGTTCAACTGCTCGGCGGTGCCTTGATTCTATTCAGCGTGGTTGTGACCTCGACCAAAGAAACCTAAACGAGCAAGCGTTTGATGGGCTCCAAGCTACTCAAACACGTATTTACGTATTAAAGTAGCCAACACGAACACCTAAGGCGGGTAATGGAACCCCGCCTTTTTTTGTGAGGAGCGCAATGACTAAATCACTCAACGAATGTATGGTCCCCATGTATCCAACGCTTCAGGCGCTCGATGTCAATGCTCTAGAGCCGGGAGAGCACAAATTTTGGTTTGCGGTGGCGACGGATGCGATAGGCCATCCACAAACACTCCCCGTTAGAGTGTTTAAGGGCGAAAAGCCCGGAAAACGCATCGTGATCAGCGCCGGGGTTCATGGTGATGAGCAAAATGGTATTCTCACGGCCCAGCAAGTAGCTCGAGCTTTAGAAGGGCAGGCGATAGCGGGTTGCATCACTATAGTCCCGACCGTTAATCTTTCTGGCATAGCCCGCCACAGCCGTGATTTTCACTCGGCGGCCCCTGATAGTTCATCGGCTAACCTTAACCGACTGTTTCCCGGGGATCCCCATGGCGATGACGCCAGTCGTTATGCCCACAGTTTGTGGGAGAACTTATTCAAACCCAATGCAGATTTAGCGATTGATTTGCACTCGCAAACCAGTGGTAGTGCTTATCCGCTGTACGCGTTTGCGGATTACCGCCTGCCTGATGCACTAAAAATGGCGCGTTTAATTAATCCAGATGTGATTCTCAATGACCCGGGCGACCCCGGAATATTGGAGACCGTGTATAACCGAGCGGGTATTGCTTCGATCACCATCGAAGTTGGGGTCGGGCGTTACACCGACTTAGAGATGGTCAGCCGCGCGGCCGAGGGCGTGTTAAATGTCTGTCGTGCCTATCAACTGCTAGAAGGTGAGGTGACCAAGGGCGCGTTTCCTTGTATCGAAGGCAATGAAATCTGCAGTGTTCGCGCTGAGCAAGGTGGATTTGTGGTCTGTCATGTGGCGTTGCTTGAATACGTTGAGCAAGGACAGAAGCTCGCCACGCAATACAACAGCTTTGGCGATGAAATACAGACTTACCGCGCACCTTCCGCGGGTACAGTGATCAGCCATAACGTTGAGTCAGTGCGCGCGCCCGGTTCGCTGGTTGTTCGCTTGATTGCATAATGATGCTTGTACCGATCAGTGGAGAGAAAAAGAGTGAGCGAAAAGAGGTAACATCTTGACTAACAAGTGAAACCCTTTTCGGTCTGTACTAACACTTATGGATATAGCACAGTTACATATCTCACTTTTTTGGTCTATTCTGCTAAGAGGTTTGTTGGTTTAAGGTGAAAAAATCCATGACTTCAGAGGTTCAAACAAAAGACCCAGTCAAATGCGAGCAATGTGAGTGTCGCAAAATCAAAATGGGCGATTTTACGATGGCGTTTCAGCCCATTTGGGACTTAAAGCAACAGCAACTGTTTGGCTACGAGGCATTAGTCCGAGGTGTGAACAATGAATCGGCTTTTCATGTGCTGTCTCAAGTCAATGACGAAAACAAATACCACTTTGATCAGCAATGCCGAGCTAAAGCGATTAAACTGGCCGCCGACCTCGGCATTGATACCATTTTAAGCATCAACTTTTTACCCAATGCGGTTTACGAGCCAGAGCAATGTCTTGCGACCACGCTCAGGTTGGCTGACAAGTACGATTTCCCACTCAATCGGATTATGTTTGAGTTTACCGAAGTGGAGAAAATGCGTGATACTGAACATCTTAGAAACATCGTTGAGTGTTATCGTAAGCTGGGCTTTTTAACGGCAATTGATGATTTTGGTGCCGGCTACTCAGGTTTGGGTTTGTTAGCCGACTTTCAGCCCAATATCGCTAAGTTAGATATGGCGCTGATTCGCGGTATTGATTCGTCAATCAGTCGACAAGTGATCGTCAAAAACTGTGTCAATATGCTTAAACAACTCAATATTACGGTGCTTGCTGAGGGGGTAGAAACTATTGAAGAACTGGCGTTGCTTAAAACCTTAGAGGTTGATTTGGTACAGGGTTATCTGATTGCCAAGCCAGGATTTGAGAGCTTACCGCAACCCGATTTATCCAAATTGTGATGCGCTTATGTGACGATTAAAGGTGGACATGTTCCGCCTTTTTTATTGTCTCGATAAAAATTTTTTATCAACTATGACTCTTGAAGTCGCACACTCTGCCCCTATTTTAATCCTCGGGAACAAAAAGCAATCCCATTGATTAACTAGTATCTCATTTGTCTTTTATTTATTGGTTCAAGTAGGAGGCACTCTCAATGAACATTCGTCCTTTAAATGACAAGTTGATTGTTGAACGACAAGAAGTTGAACAGCAATCTGAAGGAGGAATCGTCTTAACTTCTCAGTCTGTTAAACCTTCGAATCGTGGCAAAGTCGTGGCTGTTGGTCTGGGTAAACGCCTAGACAATGGCGATCGTGCATCGATGGAAGTCAAAGTGGGAGATCAGATTATTTTCAATGATGGCTATGGCGTAAAAACAGAGAAAATCGACGGTAATGAGTACCTGATTTTGTCTGAGTCTGATGTATTGGCCATTGTAGAGTAAGTGCTATTTCATTGTTTAGTTAGGAGATAATCATGTCTGCAAAAGATGTTTTGTTTGCCAATGACGCTCGCCAAAAAATGTTGAAAGGGGTTAACTTGCTCGCAGACGCGGTCAAGGTGACGCTAGGACCTAAAGGTCGCAATGTGGTTCTAGACAAATCTTTTGGTGCTCCCACGATTACTAAAGATGGGGTATCCGTCGCCAAAGAGATTGAGCTCGAAGACAAATTTGAAAACATGGGCGCTCAGATGGTGAAACAGGTGGCGTCCAAAGCGAATGATGATGCGGGTGACGGTACCACCACGGCGACTGTGTTGGCTCAAGCTTTTATTAATGAAGGCTTAAAAGCGGTGGCATCGGGCATGAACCCAATGGATTTGAAACGAGGTATCGACAAAGCCGTTGATGCGGCCGTGACTGAGCTACGTAGCATGTCGAAACCATGCAGCGACACCGAATCTATCACTCATGTTGGTAGCATTTCGGCCAACAGCGACCGGGCGATTGGTGAAATCATCGCTCAAGCGATGGAGAAAGTGGGTCGTAACGGGGTAATTACCGTTGAAGAGGGGCAAGGGCTTGATAACGAACTGTCGGTTGTCGAGGGGATGCAGTTTGACCGCGGTTATTTGTCGCCGTACTTCATTACCAATCAGGAATCAGGTAGCGTCGAGCTAGACAACCCCTACATTCTATTGATTGACAAAAAAGTGAGCTCGATTCGTGAGCTACTGCCAACGCTTGAGGCGGTAGCGAAAGCATCACGTTCGCTACTTATTATTGCCGAAGACATTGAAGGAGAAGCGTTGGCAACGCTAGTGGTCAATAACATGCGTGGCATCGTTAAAGCGTCAGCAGTGAAAGCGCCCGGTTTTGGCGACCACCGTAAGGCTATGATGCAGGATATCGCGGTACTCACCGATGCGACTGTGATTTCGGAAGAGATTGGTCTTGAGCTTGAAAAAGTGACCCTAGAGCAACTAGGCAGTGCGAAGAAAGTCACCATCACCAAAGACACGACGACCATAGTCGGCGGAGCCGCAGCAGAGAGTGCGATCCAAGATCGTGTGGCTTCAATTGAAAGTCAGATTGAGCACACCACCTCTCAATACGACAAAGAGAAGCTACAGCAACGCATTGCTAAGCTCTCTGGTGGTGTCGCTGTGATCAAGATTGGCGCGGCGACTGAAGTGGAGATGAAAGAGAAGAAAGATCGAGTTGATGATGCTCTTCATGCGACACGCGCGGCGGTTGAAGAGGGCATTGTTGCTGGTGGTGGTGTGGCGCTAACCAAGATCGCCAAGTCGTTATCAGGCCTTAAAGGCGATAACGAGGATCAAAACGTTGGTATTCGCGTTGCTTTGCGCGCGATGGAAGAGCCACTGCGTCAAATTGCCGAAAACGCCGGCGATGAGGCGTCAGTGATCGCCAATGCGGTGAAAGAGGGTGATGCGGAATATGGCTACAATGCGGCGACAGGCGAATTTGGTAACATGATCGAAATGGGCATCTTAGACCCGGCCAAAGTCACCCGTTCGGCGCTGCAGTTTGCCGCTTCGATCGCTGGCTTGATGATCACCACAGAAGCTATGGTGACCGAGCACCAAGCAAACGACTAAAACTATAGCCATAATAGAGTAATCAAGCGGGCCTCATCGCCCGCTTTTTTTGTGCTCTGCTCGGAGTGTTAGGACATTAACACCAACCTGAATAACTCTCTGATCATTTTTACTGCGCGATTGTCGATATACCTGTTTATCCCGGCAGGTACAAATCTCAGCGACAATGCACGGAATTGTTTGGTTTTTAAAGAAATTAATTGCGCCATGCGGTTTTTTCATCCATATATTAACAAACTCGACTATTCGCAAAATCAAGGACGCGTGATGAGTGACTTTATTATTTCTCGCTGGAGCTTTTCTTCCGTAACAGCGCAGCTTGAAGCAAACGAGCCCGGGCCGATAGAGGCAAACAACTGGTATCACTGTCAGCGTGATCAGCCAGGGTTGCGTCCATGGTTAATGGAAAATCAAATTCCTGAAGGCATTATCGATTCGCTCCTTGCCGATGACACTCGCCCCCGCTTTGAGAGCTATGACGATGGCAGTTTTTTGATTATCTTGCGCGGAATCAACCTCAACCAAGGCTCTGAGCCTGATGACATGTTGAGTTTGCGAATTCTTTGGCACAAAGGGACGCTGATTTCTACCCGCAAGGTGCCGTCGCGGGCAGTCTCAACGCTGATTAGTCAGTTGGAACAGGGCAAGGGGCCCAAGAGCCTTGATGCTGTGTTAGTCACTATGATGAACAGCATCAACCGGCTAATCGCAGATTTCCTGACCCCGATTGAAGACAAAATTAACGAGCTGGAAGGGGAGGCGCAGAGTCATCTCGATACCCTTAATCAGCTACACTTTCGACTCTTGAAGTTGCGTCGCTACCTTAAGCCGCAACGGTATGTGTTTGAAGATCTGATTAGTGCCGAAGTGACACAGTTAGAGGCGCAAAAGACGCAAGTGAAAAACGGCCTGGACCTGATTTTACGCATCAATGAATCGATAGAATTTTACATGGACCAAATCAATCTCCAGTTGGCCAATGTGGCTCAAAGACAGAGTGAGCTGATGAATCGAAATACTTATCTTTTTTCGATTATTGCTGGCATCTTCTTGCCCGCGAGTTTTTTTACCGGCCTGCTCGGGGTCAATATTGGCGGTATGCCGGGGGTGGATAGCCCGACCGCCTTTACTCTGTTCTGCATTGCGCTGGTAATAGTGAGTGTGGCAGAAGTGATTATTTTGAGAAAATTGAGGTTTATTTAGTGGAACAATTGGAGCTGCTTTGGCCGCTAACGTTTGTCAGCAAACAGGCACTACTAGCGACGTTATTGATTGTGGGTTATCTGGTCATACGCCGCTTGGGTCTGCGCTGGATTTCTCGTTTAGCGGGTAATAAACGGGTGTCGCTAGAACGCACTAAGTTTGTGTCGAAAGCGTTTAACTTTATGGCGTTTATACTGTTTGTTTCCTTTTTTACCATTATTCTCGATTTAGGTTTTGGTGATATATCGCTGTTCCTATCGTCGATTTTCGCGGTCTTGGGGGTGGCACTGTTTGCTCAATGGTCGATACTGAGCAACTTGACCGCCAGCATATTGATCTTTTTTGTTTTCCCTTACCGAATTGGCGACACGGTCAAAGTGGCAGAAAAGGATGAAGACATCAGTGGTGTGATTATTGATATCACCATGTTCCATGTTATTTTGCGCCATGCCAGTGGCAATATCATCACTTATCCCAATAGTTTGATCTTGCAAAAAGGCGTGATCAAAATTGTGACGAAAAACCAAGCCGAAGCGGTCAAAGCCGACGTTGAGTAAGGCATGAATCAGCTAGGGAGTAGAGCGTGTCGATGAAGTTAAGCTTTAATTTTGAAGATGCCGGACAAATTTTTGTCGGCGCGTTCGCGTTAGCGGTGCCGATCTCGTTTTCTGAAGAAGCATGGCGATTGGGTGAGACACTGCCCACCGCTAACTTACTGATGCTCATGGTTCTATCGCTGACATTTTTGACGCTGTTTACTTATGAAAGTGTTTTTCAACGTGATGTTCGCCAGCGCAAAGGCGTGTTTGTATTGCGGATTGTGTCAGCATACCTAATGGCGGCATTGGTAGTGGCATTGGTGTTGGCATGCATTGACCAACTGCCGTTGCTGGAAGACCCGACGACCGCCTTAAAGCGAATCATTGTTATCACTATGCCCGCTTCCATGGGCGCGATCGTCGTCGACAGCTTTGATAAAGAGTAGCGCCCGTATTGGCGCTACGGCTGTTTGCCACCAAATTGCTTGCGATACTGCACTGGCGACACTCCAATTAATCGACGAAAATGATGGCGCAAAGTGGTCGCATTGTCGAAGCCTGCTAGGGAAGCTAGGTGCTCAATTGGGTAGTGACGCTCTTCCAATAATCCTTTCGCTCGCTCTACTTTCTGCTGAATCAGCCACTCTTTCGGTGACAGGTTAAAGCTGGCGCGAAATTTTCGGTCGAAAGTACGCCGCGACATGCTGGCTCTCTCGGCGAGATTGGCCACTGTGATGCTTTTATCTAAATGGCTATTGGCCCAATCGAGGGCTTGTGAAAACTGATTGGGTACCTCTAGCATCGGGGTGTCAACAAACTGCGCTTGCCCACCGGAACGATGAGCTGAGATCACCAAACGTTTCGCTACTTGGTTGGCGATTTGGTAGCCGAAATCGTGACGGATCACCGCCAGCCCCAAATCCAACGCTGCTGCACTGCCTGCTGAGCAGCCAATATTATCAGCGAACACATACAAAACATCAGGTTGATAGTCGACTTGTGGAAACTGCTGACAAAACTGCGCTTGATACATCCAATGTGTCGTCGCCTTTTTTCCATCTAATAGCCCTAAACGAGCCAATAAAAACGAGCCTGAACATAAAGTGAGTACTCGCTTTCCCTTCTGAACGAAGCGACGTACCTGCTGCTCAATGGCATCGGGAATGGGGTAATCCCATGTTGGCCAGCCGGGGACAATCAAGGTGTCATAGTCGTCAAGGCTCTCTATCTGCTTGACTGTCAAACCCACTCCTCCGGTGGTCTGAAATTGCTGCTGTTCAAGGCTTATCACTTCCGCCTGATACCAGTTATCAAACTCTGGCCTAGGCAAGGCAAACAGTTCCACCGCGCAAGACATCTCAAACAAGGTGAGGTGTGAGTGGGCAAGTATCGCGACCTTTATCATAATCCTTCCCTGATCTAGTTTGGCTGATTATTAACGATAACTGTCTATCAAGCCAATGTCACTCATTTTGCCTTGCTGACATGATGGAGACACATTGGTTCATTAAGCAAGGAGTCGCTATGACAAGTGCCGTATCTCGGGTAAAAGCCGCCAATAGCCAACAAGCGCTGGCGCATTTTCAACGTTTATTAGAATTTGAGACTGACTGTTGGGATGTTCACCACGCGCTGTCCAACCAGCGACAAGATTTTGTGTTGCTTGATGTTCGAGGTGAGGAGCTGTTTGCTGCTGGACATATCGAAGGTGCGGTCAACATTCCGCACGCGAGGCTCAACCCTACCACCTTGGCTGACTACCCTACTGACGCGCTGTTTGTTGTTTATTGCGCCGGGCCGCATTGCAACGCGACCGAGAAAGCGGCGATTCGCCTGGCAAAGCAAGGGCGTGCGGTCAAGAAGATGATCGGTGGCGTCACCGGTTGGCTAGATGAAGGATTTGAGCTTGTCAGCTAGCGCTCACCTTTCAATTATGCGCTTGGTGCATAGAGGAACTGCTAAAATGTCATTTGAGTCATAACAGGTGAGCCACTATGCTGCGCGCTCTTTTTCATTATGCTGAGGGAGACACTATGTTTTCTCAATCACTTTTCGCTCAGTTGTTACGAATGACGGTGTTGTTGAGTTTGTCGTTGGTGGTGTTGCATCACTCACCAGCGTGGGTAGCACCACTGGCCCAGCAAGCTATTGATGCTGGTTGCCATCAAAGCACTCAACCCGACACCCTTCACACTTATCATCACTAAGGTATTGCGATGAGTATTTTTCGATTTCCACCCATTGTTTGGCTCGGTATAGCTATCTTAATCCTATGTCTGGGCATCAGGCAGTCGTTTGGCATCTTTATGCTGCCGATTTCTGACTACTTTCAAACGGGTCGAGAGTTTTTTAGCTTCGCGATTGCGTTACAAAACCTTCTGTTTGGCGTGTTTCAGCCCTTTGTTGGTATGGCGGCTGACCGCTTTGGTGCTAAGCGAATCATTGTATTTGGCGCTATCAGTTACGCACTAGGTTTATATTTGACTTCGGTTGCGGTGAGCCCTAGCGCTCTTTATTTAACGTTGGGCGTTTTGGTTGGGCTTGGGCTAAGTGCGACCAGCTACGTCATCGTACTTGGCGCGGTAGCGAAAGCGGTGCCAGCTCAACATGCGGCGAAAGCGTTTGGTTTGACCACCGCAGCAGGATCGTTTGGCATGTTCGCGATGATCCCGGGCGCTCAAACTCTATTGAGCGAGTTTGGCTGGCAAGGGGCAATGCAGTGGTTTGCCATGTTGTGTACCACTATGATTGCGTTTGCCCTGTTTATGCGTACGCCTAAAGCGAAGAGCCATCAGAATGAAGCCGCAGTCGCGGCGCAGAGCTTGTCACAGGCCCTTAAAGAGGCGTTTGCCCATCGAGGATATTGGCTGATTCATCTGGGATTTTTCGTTTGCGGTTTTCATGTGATGTTTATCGCTACCCATCTACCTAGCTATCTCGCTGACCGTCACTTGCCAGCAGAAACAGCGGCGATGGCGCTGGCCTATGTTGGTATCTTTAATATCTTTGGCTCTTATTTTTGGGGGGTAATGGGCGATAAATACAGTAAGCGCCATGTGATGGCGGCACTCTATCTAATGCGTACAGTGGTGATTGGCGCATTTGTGACCCTGCCGGTGACCGAGCAAACTGCGGCTATATTTGGCGCTGCGATTGGTTTTTGCTGGCTGGGTACAGTGCCTTTGACCTCTGGCTTAGTGAGGCAGATTTTCGGCGCTCAGTATTTATCCACTTTGTATGGTCTGGTCTTTTTTACTCATCAGGTCGGCAGCTTTTTGGGCGCGTGGGCAGGTGGCAGAATTTATGACTACTATGGTTCATATGAGCCGATTTGGTGGTCGACGGTGGTGTTGGCATTTGCTGCAGCCTTGATTCATCTGCCGATCAACGATCAACCTGTTAGGCGAGTGGCAGCGGCATAAATCTAGATGAAGTGAATCGAAGCATCGATTTTGTGCGTATAAACAGCGAAGTAAGCACTTCGCTGTTTTTGTTAGATAGGAGAGAGTCGCGTGCAGAAAAAAGTGGGCTTGTATTGGTTTAACCATGATTTAAGAGTGAACGACAATGATTTGCTGGCAAAAGCGTCGCAGCAAGTCGACGCCTTGGTCTGTGTCTACTGCATGCCAGAGTTAACGCCTTACTTGGCAAATTTCTCGCAACAAACTCAGTTGGGTGTGCAGCGCGTCAGATTCATCCAAAGCTCGATAAACGACCTATCGAAGCAGCTTGCGAAGTTCGATCAAAAGCTAATGTTGTGTGAACAAGAGCCTTTTGCGGCGCTGCAATCATTAATTCAATCTCTGCACGTTACTCACCTCTACTGTGACGGTTTTTCAGGCGTTAATGAAGCTCGCTGCATCGAGGCTATGAAGCAGCAATTTCCCCAACTCTGCGTGGTGCAAGCTAATGTCTCGACCCTATTCAGAGAGTCCCAATTACCGTTCGCGTTAAGTGACTTGCCCCCCACGTTTACCCGTTTTCGCAAGCAAGTGGAAGCGTTGCCGATTCATCATCATGCAAATGTGACAACGCTTCCTCCAGTGGCAGATAGTGACCTAGATTACTTCCAACATACTAGTTTGGAGGAGGGCGAAGCACTATTTGTTGGGGGGAGCACAGCGGGCCACCAACATTGCGCATGGTACTTCTCCACTCACTTAGCTAGTGAGTACAAACTTACCCGTAATGGGCTGGATGGTAAGGAGTATTCGACCAAGTTTTCGCCCTGGCTCGCCCTAGGGTGTGTATCCCCCAGAGAGGTTATGGCCTATCTAAGAGACTATGAAGGCAAGCACGGAGCTAATGAGTCGAGTTATTGGATCTATTTTGAACTGCTGTGGCGAGAGTATTTTCATTGGTATGCGCGGCACCATGCCGAGCGGCTGTTCTTTCATCAAGGGATCAAAGCTCACAGTCCGAGCCGGCATTTTGACTCGGCTCGCTTTCACTCGTGGGTTAAGGGTGAAACAGGCTTCCCGATTGTTGACGCCTGTATGCGTCAGCTAAAACAGACTGGTTACCTGTCTAACCGTGGTCGTCAACTGGTCGCCAGCTGTCTGATCCATGAACTCGATTTAGACTGGCGTTATGGTGCGGCCTATTTTGAAACTCAACTGGTCGATTATGATGTCGGTTCAAATTGGGGCAACTGGCAATATTTGGCGGGGGTAGGGGCGGATCCAAATCCAAGCCGTAAGTTCAATCTAGAAAAACAGACTCAGATGTACGACCCTAACGGTGAATTCGTCGCTAAATGGTTATCCACCGCTACTGGCAAGGAGTCGCAGTAATGCAGTATCAATCAATTCGTTTGATCTTGGGTGACCAACTCGATAGCAATCACTCTTGGTTTCAGCAAGTGGACGACTCTGTGTTGTATCTAATAGCAGAGCTTCACCAAGAGGCGAGTTATACCCTTCATCACGTGCAGAAAGTCTGCGCTTTTTTTGCTGCGATGGAGCAGTTCGCTCATCTGCTACGTGAGCAGGGGCACCACGTTATGCATCTGACCCTTGATGAGACCAGTGACTTTGATGATCTGCCCTCACTGCTTGCGCATTATGTTGTGAAAGCAGGCGCGTCCCAATTGCAATACCAAAGGCCCGATGAATATCGCCTCTGTCAACAACTGTCGCAACTCTCCATTCCCGGCTGTGAGGTGGTTTTAGTCGAAAGTGAGCACTTTTTGCTCCCGTTCGCTGAACTGCATGACTATTTCGCGCCAGGTAAGCACGTGATGATGGAGCACTTTTACCGCAAAATTCGCAAGCGCTTTAATCTGCTGATGGAGCAAGGCAAGCCGGTAGGAGGGAAGTGGAACTACGATGCCAATAATCGCAATAAACTCAAAGCGGCGGACATTGAAAACTTACCTGAACCTCTGTTGTTTGCCACCGACGTATCTTCAGTTGTTGAGCGGTTAGCGCGACATCGGATTGAGACTATAGGTCGCGTGGAGAACAACTTGATATGGCCAGTCAATCGCAATCAAAGCTTGTCGTTGTTGGCGCATTTTTGTCAGGTTTGTTTACCTCTGTTTGGCCGTTTTCAAGATGCGATGACCGATCAGCACCATGCGAAATGGAGCCTATATCACAGTCGCCTCTCATTTTCGATCAACAGTAAGATGCTGCATCCACTCGAAGTGGTAAAGGCGGCGCTCTCCGCCTATGCGAACAACCCTCAAGTCGATATTGCTCAGGTAGAGGGTTTTGTCAGGCAGATAATCGGTTGGCGCGAGTATATCCGTGCTGTGTACTGGGTCAACATGCCACACTATGCAAGCTTGAACCATTTGAACGCGCAGCGAGCCCTGCCCGAATACTTTTGGAGTGGCGAAACCAAAATGGCGTGTATGCGCCAGGCCATTGGTCAGTCACTGGAGTACGCCTATGCCCATCATATCCAGCGTTTGATGGTTACTGGGAACTTCTGTTTGATTAGCGAAATAGAACCGGATCAGGTCGACAACTGGTACTTGGGGATCTATATCGATGCGATCGAGTGGGTCGAAATGCCCAATACTCGCGGTATGGCACTGTTCGCCGATGGCGGGATTGTTGGCACCAAACCTTATGCGGCCAGCGGCGCATACATTAACCGCATGAGTGATTATTGTAAAAGCTGCCATTATCAAATTAAAACCAAGAGTGGCCAAGGCTCATGCCCCATCAATAGCTTATACTGGCGCTTTATGATCAAACATCGCGATAGTCTAGGGGCCAACCCACGTATTGGGATGATCTATCGCTCGTGGGACAAGATGGACAGTGAGGCGCAACAAGCCGTGTTGGATACCGCCGAACACTACTTAGACAATATCGAGCAGCTGTAAATTTAGCTGCCATGGTGCAGCTAACCCTATTCATCGGCTAGGCAATTCGACTATGATGGAGACTCATTTTTTCTTTTGCACTGAATTGCTTATATGTTTACCGAATGGGTCACTTCGCAAGCGCTGATCGCTGCCTTGTTGATATTTGTAGGTTCTTTTGTTCAAACGGCCATTGGGTTTGGTTTGGCGATCGTAGCCGCTCCTTTGCTGTTCTTAGTTTCGCCCGACTATGTCCCAGCCCCTATCTGTTTGGTTGCGCTGTTTATTTCGGTATTAAATGCGTTAAAGCATCGCGATAGTGTCGAAATTGGTGGGCTAAAAATGGCCTTGATTGGTCGAGTGCCTGGCTCAATCGCTGGCGGCGTACTGTTGGTTATGGTGTCGACGGATCTTCTCGCTTTGTGGCTTGGCGTTTTGGTGCTATTTGCCGTTGCGGTCAGTCTTCTGCCTTTTCGTATCGAGCCAACCCCGATGAGAATGGGTGTCGCGGGCTTTTTCTCCGGTTTCTTTGGTACCAGCTCTGCTATCGGGGGACCACCAATGGCGCTGTTACTGCAACATCAAGAAGCCAATCAATTGCGCGGAAATCTTTCTGCTTTCTTTGTGTTCAGCTCGATCATTTCCCTGATTATTCAAATTCCTGCCGGATTTTTTACCTTGCATCATCTATGGATCTCTATCCCGCTGATTCCCGCCGCTTGGCTCGGATATAAACTGGCGCGAGTCACCACGCAAACCTTGCCGAAAGAAAAAATTCGTCGTGGTGCATTGCTGCTGTGCTCAATTAGTGGCGCTACGGCGGTTTGGCAGGGGTTGAGTTAATGGAATCATTCATCTTAGGTTAAGGAGAAACCATGATACTGGAAGTCGCGATACTAGAGGTAAAGCCTCAACTTGAAGCGCAGTTTGAAGCCAATTTTGCCAAAGCGCAAAACATCATTGCGTCGATGCCGGGCTATGTTTCGCATCAGCTGCAGCGCTGTATTGAAACGCCAAATCGCTACATTTTGTTGGTCAATTGGCAAACTCTTGAAGATCATCAGCTAGGTTTTAGGCAATCGCCGCAGTATCAGGAATGGAAAGCACTTTTACACCATTTTTATGACCCATTCCCAACGGTAGAGCATTACCAAAATGTCTACCCAGGCTAACCAGGAGAGAGTAGCGTGTTAAGAGTTTTAGGTAACATCATTTGGTTTTTGTGCGGCGGCGTCATCATGGGGCTGATGTGGTGGTTCTTTGGCCTGCTGGCGTTCATTAGTATTGTCGGTATTCCTTGGGGCCGTGCCTGTTTGGTGATGGGGAATTTTTCATTCTTTCCGTTTGGCCAAGAGGCAATCAGTCGCAGTGAGCTCACCAACGAGCTCGATATCGGTACTAGCCCGTTGGGTACGATAGGTAATGTGATTTGGTTTTTTCTGGCGGGTATTTGGCTCGCTATTGGTCATATAATGTCGGCAGTTGCGTGCTTCATTACCATTATCGGTATTCCATTTGCGCTTCAGCACCTCAAGTTGGCTCTGATTTCGCTCGCACCGATTGGTAAAACTGTGGTGCCCAAAGAGCAAGCCGCGCGCGCCCGTTACGGTAAGCTGTAAATCCAGTTGGTATCACAACAAGGCCGACTTCATCTTATGAAGTCGGCCTTGTTTCTTTGTCTCGATCAGATAATGGGTTTATGGGTATTAGAGCTCTTCACCATAAATATCGAATGAGAAATACTTAGCCGCAATTTTGTCATAGGTGCCGTTAGCACGAATCTCGGCAATGGCTCGGTTAAACTTCTCAGCCAAGGCTTGATCGTTGTGGCGTAGGGCTAAAGCTGTGCCCTCGCCAATATAGGCTTTGTCTGTTACCGCTTTGCCAACAAACTCAAAACCTTGACCTATCTCTTTGTCGAGAAAAGCGAGCGCAAGCTGATCTGAGTTGCCAAAGGTCACATCAAGACGACCATTAGCCATGTCGATATACACTTCGTCTTGACCTGCATAGCGTTTAATGGTCGCAACATCGCCAAATTTGTCGGTGACGTAACGATCATGAATGGTACCGCTCTGGACACCAATGACTTTGTTTTTCAACCCTTCAGGGCTGATATCCAGTGTCTGGCCAGCCTGCGCCACAAAGCGTGCTGGAGTTTGGTAGTACTTATCGGTAAACAGCACCTTCTTCTTTCTGTCATCAGTAATACGCATCGAAGCCATGATCACGTCAGATTTACGTGCTAATAAGCTTGGAATCAAAGCATCCCAGCCTTGGGAAACCCAAGTGCATTGCAGCTCTGCTTGTTGGCACAGCGCATCGGCGATCTCGATATCAAAACCAACTGGGTTTCCCTTTGCATCCATGTAGTTAAATGGAGGGTAGGTAAAGTCAGAAGCCAAGCGGACCTCTTTGGCCAGTAGTGGAGTAGAGATCAGTGCAGCGGCGCAAGCGAAAGCGCTAAGCAGTTTGTTCATGGTCAATATCCTTATTGTGTGGTGTTGATGTTGTCAGTCGGTTGGGTAAGTTGCAAATGATTTTGCCCACTTCGTTCATGCTATCTTCGCTACCGATAGTGATGCGCACGCAGTCGGTTAGATTGGGCTCGTGTGCTTGGTTGCGTGTAACAATCCCTTGCTCAAGCAGCAGTTCAAACAGTGGGAAACCCGGCTCAGTGCGGACTAACACAAAGTTGGTGGCAGAAGGGTAAACGCGCTTAATCCAATCAAGATGGGCAATTTGGTCAACAAAGGCTTGCTTGGTTGCCAGCAGTTTTTGCGTGTGCTCACGGACCTGGGCAATTCCGTTTGAGCTCAGAGCGTTAAGAACGATTTCTGCTGAGCTATCGGGCATGGGATAGGGTGGAATCAGTTTAGCGATAAAGTCGAGGACAGACGGCTGAGCGATGATAAAGCCGCAGCGTACCGCCGCTAGGCCAAAGGCTTTCGACAGAGTGCGGATCACCACTAAGTTAGGGTAGTGGTCAATTAATTCAACCACACTTTGGCCCAGCTCAAACTCAATATAGGCTTCGTCAACAACGACGAGTGCGTGCTGTTGAGTCTGCTCAAGAATGGCGATGATGCTGTCTCTATCGAGCAACTGGCCAGTTGGATTATTGGGTGAGCAGAGAAAAACTAGGTTGCTGCGTTTGGCGGCGGCGATAACGGTCTCGACATCTAGACTAAAATCTGGCGCTTGCAATGGACAGTCGATCACGTCAATAGCCATTGACTCAGCGCAGAACTGATACATCGCGTAGGTCGGGCTGCAAATGGTGATGCTATCTTTGCCGGGCTGACAGAATGTTCGAACCAACAAGTCGATAGCCTCATCGGCACCGCGCACTGCAAGTGTGGGTTGTGACGTTTCGCAGTAGGCTTGGTAGGCGACGGCAATCTCATTGGGTAGAAAATCAGGATACCGATGCAATGCTGATTGGTTATCCTGAAACAGTAATGGTGTTTCCAGTTCATTGGCATTGAGCCACAATCTACCAGTACCGCCAATGCGTCTGGCTGACTGGTATGGTATTAACTTTTTTATGTTCTCTGGGGCGAGTTTTTCTGCAAGTGACATTCAGAGCGTTATCCATTAATGAATAGTTACTCACACCAAATTGGTTATGGTAACTAAATTTCCCGTTTGAATAACAATCTAGTCAATGATGGCTTTTGGTTAAAACGAAAATAAGACATACTAGCCATGCAAAAAAGTCATAGGTGAATCCATGAATAACCGACTACCTTCAACCAAAAGCTTGCAGGCCTTTTTGGCGACGGCTCAAGACCTCAACTTTACCCACGCTGCGCAACGTCTCAATATGACGCAAGGGGCTATTAGCCGGCAGATCCAATCACTGGAAGCGTTAATGGGCGTGGCGCTGTTTTATCGTCAAGCGCGTGGACTCGCGTTGACACCAGAAGGCGCGAAATTTGTGCCTTTGGCTGAGAGTGTGACTCAACGATTACAATCGGCGATACGCGAGGTTGTCGATGGTGCCAATCGAATTAAGCTCAATGCGCCAAGTTGCATCACTACTTGGCTACTGGGACGCATCGCCAATTTTCAACAAGCCCATCCCGATATTCACGTTGAGCTGACTTCAATCACTAAACATCAGGTGGTGCCAAACTTTGATAACTTTGACCTGATCATTACTTATGGTCAGCCGATACGCAGTAAATCCGTGGAACAGGTGGTGTTATTTGATGAAATTTTAGCGCCTGTGTGTGCGCCGGAGCTCTGGGATAAGTTCGCGGTTCAAGACGGGGAGGGTCAAGCGAGCGCAATACAGACATTGATGGGTTTGACTTGGTTGCACGCCAACGCGGAGCAATCGGATTGGTCGATGTGGCTTTCGGCAGCAGGGTTCAATAAGGTTTTTGGCAAAGGAAATCAGACATTTGCCACACTAGACCAAGCAATGAATGCGGCGCAGCAAGGGTTTGGTATCGCGATTGGTGATATCACTTTGGCTGCACAGGATTTGCAAATGAAGCGTCTAGTGAGGCCATTTTCAACGACAGTGGCCTCTGGCAACAGCTATCATCTACTCAACCCCAAGCATGAGGAAAACCACATGGTCAATCAACTAGTGACCTGGCTGACTCGCGAGGATTGAAAAGCGTATCCCTAGTACGCTTTGATGCCAAACTCGCGCAAACGAGCTGGCAGTACCTCATCTAGCTTATCGATCTCGCTTGGGAACACTTCGATCAGTGCAAAATGGTGCTCGGTGTAAATAGCGCGCAGTTGCTGCTGGCGTTTGGCGTCTATCTCGCCGTGATCGCTGCCCCAGAACTGCAGATAAACCTTTCCGCTTGGCAGATAGAAGTCGCTGAGTACGTTATCCTCAATCGGTAATTGTCGGTCATAAGCATGGACAATCCCGTTCATGTAGAGCCAGTTATCTATCTTGAGCTCTCCCTTAGAGCGAACATAATGGCCGTCAAGGGTTCGGTGCTTGGCTTCGAATTTTTGCCTAAAACTCGATAGTGACTTATCGGTGGCATGAGCCTCGGCATCTTGGCCTGAGAACTCGATCACCGATTGTTTAAGGCGTTTGTTACGGACGATCGAGTCATGCCATACCACAAAAAACTGACCGCTTTCTTGGTCTTTACGCTGATATCCACCCACGCTGAGCCCGGATAGGGTGACGTGCCAACCATCCTCTTTTTTGCTGATCCAGCCAAGCTCTTGCAGCAGTTGGTTGACTTTTTTGGCGCTCAGCGTGAATCGTTGACCGATTTGGGTCGCACTTAAGGTTTTGCCACTGGTGGCGGTGAGATCGACGAGTAAGTTTTTTGGCCAAATAATAAAGGGACCAAACTTTGGGTGCTTTACCATTTCACCACCAAACTTTCGTCCCAATTCTGTGAGTAGCCAGTTGTCGTCAGCACGGTTGATATAACCGGCAGATTTTAAGTCGCTAAATAACTGTTTGGGTTCAATATCGCGAAGTTTGGCTAACGCAGTAGTCGAGATTTTGTCGGACATAAGCACCTCTTAATCGTTAGCTCTATTGTTCGACTAACGGTGCGTAAAATCAAGTGGATTCAAACCCTTGCCAGCTAAAGTATCGCTGGCAAGGGAGGAGGTTTACTCACCTTCGGCAAAGAAAATCGCCATTGAGGCGGGGGCGACCAGAACTTGCTTGTGGTCTATGGTTTGGTGCAGATCGTGACTGTCGGTGTTACAGATCATGATCCAACTATTTTTGCTTTCCGGTAAGGTGAAGCGAGCCGGGGCATTGGTTTGGTTGATACAGTAAAACAGTTCATTCCCCGCTTCACCAATACCTAGGTGCAGAGCGACCGAACTGAGTTGATTCCAGTCGTCATGCTCCATAAAGCTGCCATCAATACGACGCCAGAAAATACGATTGTGGTTGCGTTTCTTGCCGCTAAAGGCGCGAATAAATGGCAGCATGTACTGCTGACGCGCTTGCACCATATCGGCAAGCCAAGTCTTAAAGCGTTGCTTATTGTCACTGATTTGCCAGTTGAGCCAGCTCACTTCATTGTCCTGGCAGTAGGCGTTGTTGTTGCCTTGTTGAGTGTGAGAAAGTACGTCAGCGGTGAGAATGTGCGGAATACCAAAAGCAAACAGTAGACTGGCCATAAAATTGCGCTTTTGCTTCTCGCGTTTCTCTATGATCAATGGGTTTTCTGTCTCGCCCTCGACTCCATAGTTGTCAGAGCGGTTGTCACCATGCCCATCTCGGTTTTGCTCGCCGTTTGCTTCATTATGTTTGTGCTTGTAGGAGACCAGATCCTGCATACAAAACCCGTCGTGATAGGTAATGTAGTTCACCGTCAACTTATAAGGCCAGTTGGCTGCGCTATACAGATCACGCGAGCCCATCAATCGGGTGGCGAACTCTTTGAGGTAGCCTTGATCACCGCGCCAGAAGCTGCGAGTAATGTCTCGCAAGCGGTCATTACATTCGTTCCAGCCAAAGGGGAAGTTGCCGACTTGATAGCCGTTGGGGCCAATGTCCCATGGTTCGGCGATCAATTTGACCTGCTGCAGCACAGGATCTTGCGCGACGGCTTTAAAGAAGCCTGCATCGGGGCTGAATTGTTCGCCATGACGGCCCAAGGTCGCCGCTAAATCGAAGCGGAAACCGTCAATCTGATACTCGGTGGCCCAGTAGCGCAGCGTGTCCATGACCAGATTCATTGCCGGTTGATAGGCAAGGTCGACAGTATTACCACAGCCAGTGTAGTTAGCGTAGTGTTCGCCATGTTTAATGTAAAAACGCTTATCTAGCGCCTTTAAATTAAACACAGGGCCATCAGCGCCTCCTTCTGCGGTGTGGTTGTACACTACATCGAGGATCACTTCGATGCCATGACGGTGCAGCTCACGAATCGTAGTTTTGAGCTCTTTCACCGCATTTTTTTCTGCATATCTTGGATCCGGGACCATAAACAGGTAAGGATTGTAACCCCAGTAATTGACCTTATTCATTTTTAGCAAATGAGGCTCATGCATGCAGGCGGCGACGGGCAACAGCTGCAATGTATTGATGTTTTGCTGTTTATAGAAAGCCAACATTTCCGAGCTGATGAGGCCCAAGTAGCAGCCTTGGTGGCTTGGACTGACATTGGGATTGAGCTTGGTCACCCCTTTGACATGAGTCTCGAATAACACCATCTCCTCGCGCGGGCGATTAGGTTTAGTCACCCCTTGCCAGTCAAATGCGTCATCTACGACCACACACTTTGCCAGTTGAAAACTTTTTTCAGCACTAAAAGGGAGTTCATAGTGAAGCGGTTTGTCGAGTGCTTTGGCATACGGGTCTGAGACAAAGTGGGCTTTGCCTTTGACTTGAGTAATATAGCCGTAGCGTTGCCCTGCTTTAACGTTGTCTAAGTAGGTATGTTTAATCCCAGCGTACTCGCCTTGGAGAGGGTAGGTTTTAAACTCGCCGTTTGATTCGAACAGGGCGAGCTTTATCTCTTGTGCCTGAGGCGCATAGATAGAGAAGTTACACCCTTGGCTATCTGGCGTCGCCCCTAAAGGGTATGGACGTGAACACTGCATCTTAATAACTTTGTTGTTAGGTCTCTTACTAAAATATTAGTAAATAGTGTTGTGTGAATCAGGTCAAGCTCCATGATGAAAAAACGTTTTGTAATTAAATTTCATTATTTTCCTATTTGATTAGTAAATAGTGAGCAGTCTGACACTTTGTAGCACTCTTTTTTTCCTCTTCGGTTTTTCTCCTCCCCACTTTTGTGACAAAACTATTAAAAACACCATAGGGTATGATTTCTCATCCTTTCTCATCCCCCCTGAATATTTCTCATCTGGAGGATTTTTAGCCTCTACTCCCCAGTTAATCTGGTCGCAGTTGAAACAAACGGGGACGAGGGCAAACGCTCAACTCCCATCTTACCTCTCTTTTATTTCGGGTCTGTTTCTGCCTTTACAGAGTCAAGAGCGAGAGAGCAAAAGAATAATAATCCCTAAATGGAGTTAAATAATGAAAAAAGTAAGTGTAATTGCTGCTGCAGTGGCTGCGACTATAGCTGCTGGATCAGCTTTCGCAGAAGACAAAGTGAATCAAGGTTGGCAAGTGAACGGCTATGGCCACCTTTTATACAATGTTGGTGAGTCTTTGGCGGTTGATGAAACATGGAAGCACCGAGATGGTTACCGTGCTGCGGGAGCTGCATTCTCTGCAAACCCAAATCAAGTTGAATTTACCGTCACTCGTGGTGACAATTATGACAATGGTGCCTGGTCTAAGTACGTACTGAAAACTGAGTATGGAAACAATGAAGATAACCCCTCTTTCTCGAATAGTCGTGGTTTCTATGGTTCTTCTTCAGGCAGTGAAGGCTTCGGTGAGTCTGGTCAGCTAGAGTTTAAAGAAGCATACGTTGAGTTAGGCGATCTATCTTTCTTCAAGGAAGGTACTAGCATATGGGCAGGCAAACGCTTCTTGAACCGTCAAGCAGGTATTATCACCAAAGAATTCTGGAAACAGTCTTCTGGGGTTGGTGCTGGTGTTCAGTATAACAATATGGGACTTGCGGTTGTATCTGTAGACCCTGGTGTTAGTTACGATGGTAAAAAAGGCGAACTAAATGATGGCGATAGTACTACGATGACATCGGTTGATGCATACGTATATGGTATTGAAGCTCTTGGCGGTCGTTTTGATTTCGATGTTAAAGTAATGACACGTAGCAACATTGATGATGACAATAAGGCTACATGGAATGGCGGTGTGAAGGCTGATAGTGGTTTTGGTGCTGCAATTACTTACTCTCGTGATTACTACGGTTTTGATGGCTGGTCGCTAACAGCTGTAACTTACGGTCAGGATCTAGGTGCAATCAAAGGTGTTAACTTTGGCCAATGGAGCAATATGACAGAAGGTGACGAATCGATCTTCGTAACTTCATATGGTGTTGCCAATGTTACTGACAAACTTCAAATCGGTACGGAATTAGTATACTGGGATATCAGTAATGATGATATCAATGATGTTTGGGGGTCGAAAGACGGTGTAACTCGAGCGTTCTTTGGTGTAACTCCATCATACAAGGTAAACGAAAACTTCCGTATGGAAGCGGTGCTTACTTATGGCCGTGAAATGCTGGGTGAGGAGGGTACTTGGGGTCAAGACAAAAATACGAACTTCTATACAGCAACATTGGCACCCGTATTTACGGTTAATGCAGATTATTTCGGTCGCCCGCAAATCAAACCATATATTGCTTACATGACAGCCTCTGATGACAACTATGCATGGCAAAGTGATTCAAAAGGGAACGATACACGTTTCGGTGTTGAAGCTGAAATCTGGTTCTAACTTCTTGGCGTCAACCTAGTTTACTGTTAAAAAGACAAGGCGGCCATTTGGCCGCCTTTCATCCTATAACAATTAAGGAAATGAAATGAGACATAGCTTAGTATTATTGTTATCTGGCCTTAGTCTGATAGGTTGTTCTTCCAACAACAGCCTCGAACTTTCACAAAATACCTCCCCAATTACTGCTGAAGTTTGTTGCCAGAGTTCTCAAGATTTTCCTTGGGTGTTCTTAAATCAAAACCAAACTCTTAAATTCAATATTGATAACTCTTCTCCAGCGGCTCAATTTGACACAGGTAAGAGCTTTTTTGTACCGATGGCTTTTGACCAGCAATCAGGTAATGTTGATATTGTCTTAAGAAGTATCATGCTCGACAGCCAGGTCGCCATCCCTTCAGTGCAACTGTTGAACGAACGTTTTGAAGTGGTGAGAACCTTTGGGCGCGAAGATTTTGAAGTTCTTTTCTCTGATGCGCTTGCCAGAAATCGCTTTGAGCTAAAAACAGAAGTTAATACAGTCGATACTCCATATATTGTTGTGTATTCTGACAAC
>JBCAXU010000022.1:0-40400 GCA_038533895.1 Pseudomonadota bacterium
CCGGTGCTTTCAACCACTCAGCCATCTCTCCGTTGCGGGACGTATACTAGGTTCATGCTGAATAGTTGTAAAGCCCTATTTCACGCAGTTTCGTTTAAGTGTCTACAATATAAGCAGTTAATGGTCGTTAATCAGTAAGATTCAAGGTGATATTGTTCGCAAATTGTAGACTAGATGCTCTAAGTTCCACTTTGCAATAAAATAGTGTTTTATTATTAAGCTATTGAAATATATAAATTAAACACTATTCAGTTAACGCATGTACGCCCGAAAGTCATTGCATAACAGTGTGAACTATATCAAAATTAGGAAATTAACTGGCTAGTGTGTTCAAAAACTGAGGTTTTTATGAAAGTCGCTGACTTATTTAAACATCGTGGTGAATCAAATTCTAAGCAGCATTCTGAGTTTATGCAGTGGATGACTCCAACTGTGCGTGAATACTGGGGAGAAATTGTCAATAAGGCTAACAACCGCCACCTGTTTACTCGTCTGCGTGATTTTCATGCTCCAGCGGTAAACGATGAAGTTGAGGCTCTCCAGCCAAAGGCGATCGAACTCAAGCCAGAAGCTCAAAAACTTTACAACGAGTTGCAAGCCAAGCTAGGCGAAGTTATCCATACTGGCGAATGGTTTGATGTGTCGCAAGAGCGGATCAATCAGTTTGGACAAGTCACTGAAGATATGCAGTGGATTCATACCGATCCTGAGCGCGCGGCAACTGAATCGCCGTTCAAAACGACGGTCGCTCATGGCTTTTTGACATTAGCGCTACTACCTAAACTGACTGATAGCGTCGATCCGGACAATAACTTGTTTCCAACCGCCAAAATGATTGTAAATATTGGCCTTAATCAGGTCCGTTTCCCCTATCCGATTAAAGCTGGCAGCAAAGTACGAGCGGTTAGTACACTGGCTAAAGTAACGCCGGTCCGCAAAGGGCTAGAGGTCGAGCGAGAGATTAAAGTGGAAATAGAAGGTGTACGTCGCCCTGGTGCAGTTGTCACGTCTGTTATCCAGTTGCATTTCTAATACTAGATTGATTAAAAAAGGGTACGTTTTCGTACCCTTTTTTGTATTTATAACGCTTTTCAGCTCATGGTGTAACAGCAACCTAGCGGATAGTCATCACCATTTTTTGCGGTGTACTCTTTTTCTTCAGTGCACGCTCGCGGCTTTCCTTTCTCATCACCTTTCACTAGGCTGATCCAGTGGCGCATTGCTGACATTCCCGCCATTTCTTGTGGGAACGTCGTGCAGGTTTCAAGTTGAATATCTTCGATATCAATCAACTCAACACAACCGGTTCCCTTATGGCAACCTAGAGTCACTTCAACATGGCTTCCTGTACCATCACGGAACAAGATAGACTCTGGGTCCTCTTTTTCACCAGTGAAAGCAACAAAGTGTTTAGGGTGTTTTAGGCCGCTGTGTCGACCATCTTTGAAGTAGGCCATAACGTGACGGTAATCGATCACGTAGGCCGTCACGTCTTTGTGCGAACCATTCTCTAATGGAAACAAGCGGTCCAGCAGCTGTTTGGCTTTTACCTGTTTCTCCATGGCTTGGCTCGTTTCTACCGCGAAGACTGCTTCAGCGATAAATGGCTTATTTTGTTTTTGGATTTCAGTCTTATCGAATGTCAGCATGTTCATAGCGTTTCCCTCGCGGATATTTCACAACTTTTTGTCCTAGAGCAAATATTCAAAGTTAGCGTGGACTTGTTTTGCTAATTTGTGACTTTGCTTACTTTGTATACTAGTGAATTTTTGACTACAATTTCACAACAAAAATTTTACAGTGTGAATTTTACAAAATGCCGGTGTCAAAAAGCTTAATTCGTCAGTCTCATTTTCTCGGGACTAAGATAAGAAACTTGAGAAAACGCAACCACTTAACCATGGAAGATCTGTCTGCTCGTTGTATTCGTGTTAGCCCAGAGTACGCACCTTCTGTCTCCTATCTATCGATGATCGAACGCGGAAAACGGGTACCAAGCATCGATATGCTCGAGGTGATTGCCGAAGTCTTTCAAAAAGATCCGGCTTGGTTTCTTGACGATGAGCCAGAGCAAGCAGACATCACTCCCGATAAAGGCAATCGCGGTGGGATCAGTGGCATGGCGCTGGAGCCGAGCTTTTTATTCTCTAATGATATCTTGCAAATCGCGATTCCAGAGATGCTATCGCAAACCGGCATTACCGGACGCCAGTTCGCCCATCTTCTGATCCGAGCGCATCAAGAGAGCAATCAGAATCATTTCCCAGATCTTGAGCGAGCAGCGGAAGAAGTGGGGTTAAAAAGGCTTAACCTCTCCGCTGAAGACCTGATGGATATCGCGCGCAGTTTGGGCTTGACCATTCGCTGGGTCTCTCAGCCACCAAAGGATGTCGTTGACGAACTTGGCGTCAGCGCCAAACAGGTGGTCACCTCTTTTTTTGAACCGCCAGGCACTATCTTTCTCAATGAGATACTAAAACAGTACCCGACACGGCTTAAATATGATTTAGCGGTCTATATTGGTCACTGTGTTCTGCACAGCAAAGAGGGACTAAAGAGCGTCCTGTCGGTGGGTCATGCTAATAGCTGGGAAGAGCATAATCAAAGTGCACCGACATCGGAGCTAAATTCACAAGACATCTTGCAGGCGTGGCGCGACTTTGAGTCGAGTTTTTTTGCTGGCGCGTTATTGTGCCCGAAAGTGCCGTTTAGACAACTTCTGGATAGAAGTGGGTACGAGATCGATGTCCATCAGAAAGCGGGGGTCTCTCCTTCCGTGGCGATGCGCCGGATGACCGTCGTCTCTCCCTATCCCCATTGGCATTACTTTGATGCCTACGGTCAAAACAAGCTTAAGGCGGTGTATCGCGGTAACGGTATTCCACTACCATGGGGGAACATGCGCAAGGTCAACGATCCATGTCAGCACTGGGCCGTATTTCGTCGCTTATCTGAGCCGCAACAGGGTAGCTCAGCGCAGATCTCTATCTTGAATGTGGGGGACGAGCCAAGAATCTATTGCTGTGAGTCGGTCAACATGACAGATCCTGCTGGGAACAATCGCGTGTTGTGCGCGGGGATAGATCTCAACCCAGCGATTGATGCACAAGGCGGCAACTCGGTCGAATTAGCAGAAGAGCTGAAAGCGCTTTGTGTCGGTCAAGGTGGCAGTGCGCCGATTCCGCGTCATATTCAGAAAGAGTTCACGACAATCGCTAAGATTTTAAATATTAATTGGATTGAACGCGGGCTAGCCTCTGATGCTCGAGTGATTTGCTCGCGCGGTGCCGTGTGTCCGAGAAAACCGAGTTGCTATAGTGGTTGCCAAGACGCCTAGCCTAAAGAAAAAAAGCCAACCACAATCACCGTGGTTGGCTATATATAAGTGTGAACAAAATGAGTTCACTAACAACGTCAGTTGGCTAGGTGACCCTCGGCTTAATAAGGGTCATCTAAAATAAAGCAGAAAGCGTGCCAACTTTTAAAACGCGATAAATAGGCATTTTTGCACGAAAAATCGCCTATTTCACAAAAACTAGTGGCATACCGTTATTGCAAATTGCAAAAGAGTGCGTAATGCAAATGTCGTAAATGCAGTTTGCAAAATAACAGGCGGTTTAGCTAGCGTTTGCGAAATACCCAAATTGGCCCGATCAAAAGAAACTGCACATCCTCAAAGAAAGAAGGCTTTTTCCCTTCAATTTTGTGGCCGATAAACTGCAACAACCACAAAACCGCAAATAAGATAAGCGACACCAGCAACACCGAAACCTGCAGCAGTTCCAACGACCAGATAAGTGAGATGCATGCTAGTGAAAAACCGAGCATCATCAAAAACACGCTAAGTGATAAGCGATAATAGAACACCATTGTCGGGACCAAAGCGAGCCAAACCCAGTTTAAACTTAGCCCATACAATGGAATCGACGGAATAGACCAAAGTAACCCCACCACAGACAAAAAGATTCCAGGCACTGCGACTTTATGAATTTTTTGATTGACTGGGTGCTGATGGCTTTCGCCATACTCCTTTAGCCATTGAGTCAGATCCTTCATACTCTCTCCAAACTTCACCCTTTATTAACTCTATAGCATGGGTCTACTCAGTGTGCTGAGCGAACGAACTAATCTGTGAGAGTTCTTTGCTTCTGACGGCGTTTTTCTTCATACATACGTTGGTCAGCAAGCTTCAGCATCTCATCAATATCTTTAATTTCAGGTTGATAGACCGCATAGCCAATACTGACTTTAAGGTTGATAAGATGATGCTCGTAGATGACTGGCGTTTGGCAAATCGCCTTTTGCAATTCAATATTGATGATGTCGATATCTTCTACTTTTTCGATTCTCGACAGCAGAATAAGGAACTCATCTCCCCCTAAACGCGCCACAACATCACTCATCCGCAACACGCTTTTGAGTCGCTCAGCAGTGGCAATTAACACCTTATCGCCGGCTGAATGGCCATATGTGTCATTGATCGCTTTAAACTGGTCTAAGTCGATATTCAAGATGGCAAACGAGTCCGTTGACGTGCCCTTTTTCAGCGCCTCAAAATGCTTATTGAGTGTGTACATAAAGTAACGACGATTTGGCAAGTGGGTCAGTTCATCTTGCAGGGAGCGTTTGCTGGCAGTGATAAATAGGCGATAGGTCAAAGCAAACGCCATCACCAACAATAGAATCATCGGATAGCCAATCAGTCGTACCACATGAACCCGATACCAAGAGCTGTTGGCCAACAGATCTTGTTTGGCAGATGCCGCCAATACCCAGCTGCCGTAAGGGAAATGAACAGATTCGACGGCAAAAGCATTGTCAAACGTCGATTGCTCACCGTAGAAAAGGTCACCATCCATGCCCTTACTGTCTGCGCCGCGAATAGCTAGATTGTGGTTAAACTCAAAGGAAGCGATCCCTGCATCGGTAAACAGCGAAGAGAGTGAAATGACCACGCTACACACCCCCCAATAGCGGGTGTTGTATGGCGGGTCGGTGAATATCGGAACTCGGACAATCAAGGCGCGTCCACCCTGGACGAGATTAACTGGGCCTGCGATAAATATCTCTTGGATCTGCTGCGCTTTTTTCACCGTACGCCATTGCTCGGGGATAGTCCGATAGTCCAGACCCAGCGCCTTTTCGTTCCCTTGCAGTGGGTAGATATGTTCGATCACATCATTCGGTGCCAAGCCAATAAGCTCTACGTGACGGCTTTTACGCATCACGCTGGAGGCGATCAATGCCCAACCTGAAAATTCGAAATCTTGATTGGCTGCGACTAAAGTGGAGAGGCTATTTGCGACGTATACATCCGACACAATGGCGGTTTCAATCTGTGAGCGAACAATAGATAACTCTTCTTTGGCTTTAGCCAGCAGGCTATCACGCAGGAAGGATTTTTGGCTGCGATCGAGCGACTCCACCATCACAATAGAAAAAATAAATGAAATCAGAAACAAGCTATAGATGAAATAATGCTTGCCAAGGCGATAGGCCATTTGTCCCCCACAGTGTGCGCTGTAAACAGTGGGTAAACGCTGTTTCCCCACTCACACGAAAGTCAATGTTAAATAGTTTTAGTTATTGTTTAAAAATACATTAAACTGGTGATGTTTTCATCGCTTAATCGATAAAAATATTGATAACTTCCCGCCATTTTTGTTGCTCTGTGCCGTCACAACTCGATTGCAGTTCCTTAAGTGTACTATCTCAGTGAGTTAATGCCTTGTTAAATAGAGGTAAGCAGGCAAAATTGACTCCAAGTTGACCTATCGCTCACATTCACCACCACAATATCAGATACATTCGACGGCTTATCATTGATGACTTAGGTCCGATATTATGCGTCGATTGCTCATTGGTCTCTGGCTTGGTGTCGCTGTGCATTATTCAGCGAACGCCGCCACTCAACCCCCAACTTATCAAGCCTCTGCCGATGTGATACGTCACACCTACGAAAGCCAACTTTTCACTTTGCCCGCTTTCAAAGAAGGCCATTATGGTTTGCGTATGTATAGGCAAACTCGCGATGAAAAGTACGCCGCTGCTGTATGGACCGACATGGCACGAGTCGCCAGTCGACTCAACCGATTCTCAGCCGAAGTTAATACCTCCGAGCAAATACTGATGTACGCATCGAAAAGGCTCAGTGGCTATGCAGATGAGACCGATGAACGCAGCGTCAGGCGCTATAATGTGACCCAGCACATGCCCGAATATATCTATTTAGGCGTCGACCTATTGGGCTCTATGGCTCGGGCCAACGAATATGGCCTTAAGCACAAAGATGACGAAAAATTGCGCGAAGTGATTCGCCGCTATGACTTTAAACGTTACGCCACCAACTCTGACATGATTAAAGCTTGGGCTGCGCAACTCGCCAACCAAGTGTTCTGGCTACGTCAACTGGGCGAACAAGATGTGGTCGAGCCCTTTATCGAGGCATTTAGACAAACTTACCCAGACGAGAGCGACGCTGCGCTAACTAAACAACAGTACGGCAATAAAATTTATGGCATGACCCACATCATATTTGCCGACTCCGAATACTACCAACATCCCGTCAGCGAACAGCAATACCAATGGATCTATGACTATTTCCGCAACAATATCGACACCATATTGCTGAGAGCAAAAGAGGATGTGATTGCCGAGGTAGGGATCAGTTTTCTCCTTGCTGGACTCAACGATGATCCAGTGGTCGAAAAAACTCGCCAAGCCATTCAAGCATCGATCAACCGAGAGCACGGGATGATTCCTTCGGTCAGCGGCGATTTTGACCTCAAATATGGTGAGCATCGCAATGTACTGGCGGTCATGTTACTCGACTGGCAACAAGTCAACCACACGCCGACCGTAACCAATGACCCTCGCGTTTTTTCAAATGTGCCTTATGGCTTAGTGCCGATTCAGCAATAGGAAAAGCTTGTGCTTCAGTCATTTGAATTATGGCGTTGTGGTTACGCGGCGACGTCAATTATTAGAACAATTAATTATAAATACACGATGATTGATAGCTACTACTGACAACACTACCAATAGTAAGAAAACGTCAACAAATTAGCATTCACTCTATTTCTATCCTAAATACAATACGTTATAAAAGCGTCAAAAAATATGCATTTGATGTCACACCTTTTGTTATAAGCATTAACACGCATAAACAATGGCAAAGGTATTAAATTTCTTAAAATTTTTTCTTGGTTCAGACTTTCTTTTTTCTTCTAGACTTTGCTTGAGGGAGTACGTATCGAGGAAATTATCAATATGCCACAACTTGCCGGGCAGAAAATTGAAGAAATGGCCGATATTCAAGCGACACGCAAGCACCGAATGGTCATGCTCTGCTCCGTCGTTGGTCTGTTTTTCCTTGCGCTATTCAGCCTGATTCGATTTTCCGAACAAGACTTCTTTCTCGGTCCTATCAACCTCTTGTCTTCTGCTGTTCTGGCGGGCAACTTACTCTATCTCTATCGCTCCCCCAAACCGGTTTATGCTGGCCTTATACTAAGCGTGGTTTTATGTCTGCACGCCTTGCTGTTTTTAACCAGTGGAGACAACGTCACTGAAAGGCTACTTTGGATCTATCCCATGCTAGCAGTGTTAGTTTTTGTCAATTCGTTTACTTCTGGCCTCATTGCCAGTTGCCTATTGTCGTTAGTCACCAGTTACTTTGTGTTACAGGCCAATGAGTTCACTTTCGATAGTGAAGAAGCGCGATTCTTGTTCAGCCTCGCAGCTCTGGTTTTGTTAGCCAATGGTTATGCTTTCTATCACTGGAAAGTCCTGACATTTTTAAAAAATCTGTACAGTGAAGGGATTGAGGATTTGGCCTATCGGGATCAACTCACGGGTCTGGCGAATCGTTGGAGTTTTGAGAATTGGGCCACTGATAAACTCGAAGAGACTAAACAGAGTGATACACTCACCGTTATGGTGTTCCTTGATATCGACAACTTTAAGATGATTAACGACACCTATGGGCACGATGTTGGTGACCGGGTGCTGAAGCATTTTGCTCGTCGTCTCAAGAATAACATTCGCAATAAGGACCGAAAAACCAACAAACATGACTACTCTATCGCCCGTTTTGCTGGCGACGAGTTTGTGTTGCTTCTCTATGATGTGAAGACAGTCAAAGACTTAGACAACATACTCAAACGCATCGGTGACTTGTTTACCAGCGGATACCAAGCGACAGAGCGCATCAATGAGTTAACCATAAGTGCCGGTGTTGCGCTTTACCCTCATGATGCCGAAACCCTGCCTGAGCTAACACGCTGCGCCGACAAAGCGATGTATGCGGCGAAACATGGTGGCAAAAACCAGTATCGTTACTACAACGACAAACACGCCGTGCTACAAGACCAAGCCAAGTTAGCGAGCGTGACTCCGATAAAAAAGGCTAACGGGTCATATACATGACCCATAAAGAGAGGGCCATGGCGACAATTAACCACGCTGCATAACGTATAGTGTTGGGTTTGTCTTTTTTAGGCTTGACTACTGGCCTAAGCGCGGCGCGGCGCGCGGCTCTTGCTGTTGCCGCAATAGTACCTTTATCTTCACTCTCTTCGCGCTTTTTTTGCGCTTTTGAGGCCGCTTTACCAAACCGATGAAGTTGATCTAAGGTCAACTCCTGATTAGGGTCATACCGGTTTCTAGAATCCTGATGTTTGGGAACAACAGCCATAAGCACCTCCTTGCAAATGGACTTCTATCCATTAAGTATAGCCAAAACTGTTATACGTCACCTTGGTTATAACTGATGCAATTATCGACAAAAACGAAAAAGCCGTGTTCAACACGGCTTTTTTCAGCGATTGGGGAGCAGATTAACTCAAATATTCGCACAGATAGGCGGTCGCCTGCTCAACTTGAAGATCAAAAGATGAGTCACCTGCAACGTTAAACGATTCTCCTGCGCGATAGGTTACCCAGTCAGCATCGGGGGCGAGTTTCACCGTCAACGCACCTTTCACCACAGTCATGCGCTCCGGGGCGGCGGTACCAAATGTGTATTCGCCTGGCAACATCACACCAACGCTTGATTCATCATCTTGCTGGTAAAAAGCCAGCGATTGCACTTGCCCCTCAAAGTATCGGTTCGCTTTAATCATTGTATCCTCCATGATTCATTCACAAATAGGCGATGTGCTCCTTTTATCTCAAATTGCTCTGCGCAGCAATCATTGGTTGTCGCCACCGCAAGCTATTATTCATCACAATCATCCTGACTTGCTGAGAGTTGCAATCATTTCGGCTGGATTTCTGGTTTGTGACTATACAACTGTCCACTTTTAATAGTCGGTAACCGATAAATATCTTAATCACAAGATCGACTAGACTTGACTATAGAGACAAGGTGAAAAGCCGCGGTTCTTGGGTCTAGTTCAAACTTCTCTCTATCGCGATTGCGTTGCGAGTCGATCTCTTCCAATCTAGCTAACCGCGACTTGATGTATCCTTTTTAAGGGGATGAGTACATTATATTATGACCCACAACTCTATGTTTAAAACTGTCGCCATCAGTATATTTGTTTTATTGGCTATTGGCTTTGGCAGCCTGCTGTACTTTAGTTACCAAGACTATGTTCACCCTAAACATGTTTATGGGCGTTGGATTGAGGTTGGCGCTCCCCCCTACCAAACTGAAGTTCTAGAGCTCAACGCCAACGGGGTGTTTCGCAATGAGCGTCTGATCGCTACTCATTTTGAGTTTGATGGAAAACAGGTATTTATCGAAACAGGCAGAGGTACGTCCATCTACCAGATAGCAGGCACCTTCGATTCACCTCAGTTACGACGCTTGCAACCCAACAGTCCAACTCAGCGCTTTATTAAAGAAGGTTTTGAAGAAACCATCGATATGGAAGGGGGTGGCTCTGCCAAGAACCGCCGCTCGGCTCTGGCTGACCATTTTGGCGACAAGTAGCACCGAAATAGGTTCTGGTTTGAGAGTTCGCTAGCTCGTATACTGAGGCTAAACTTCCGAAAGTTAGCCTAACATCATGAAAAATCTCACTGATTATCTTCCACACAATATAGTCGCTCTACTCGATGGTTGGGACAGCAACGTTGTTCTGATCACCTTTGCCAGCCTTGTCGCTTGGATCTGTTGGCGATTGGTGTACAACCAACTTGAGGTGTTGGTCAATACAACCCGTTTTTACTGGGATGACTTAGTGCTTGCTTCCATCAAAACCCCGGTGAGTACATTAATCTGGTGCTGGCCAGCCACCCTTTCTATCGGTTTTTTACTCGAAGATTACACCACATCTAAACTCAACTGGCTCAGTACCCTAAAAGAAATTCTGCTGATCGCTATCTTTCTTTGGATTGTCATTCGCCTCATTAACAATATTGAAGAGTATATTCTCGATCAGCGAAAACGCGACGAGACCACAGTACAAGCGGTGGCCAAAATCGCTCGTTTGTTCTTCATTGTTATCGCCACCTTAACCGTCATGCAAGCGTTCGGTCTTAGCTTATCTGGACTACTCACCTTTGGTGGTGTCGGTGGCTTAGTGGTCGGTTTTGCAGCAAAAGATCTACTCTCAAACTTTTTTGGCGGGATGATGATTTACTTTGATCGTCCGTTTAAGGTTGGGGATTGGATTCGCTCTCCCGATCGTGAGATTGAGGGCACCGTTGAGCGTATCGGCTGGCGGATGACCATCATTCGAACCTTCGATAAACGGCCGCTCTACGTGCCCAATTCGGTATTCAGTAACATCGTGGTCGAAAACCCTTCGCGAATGCAAAATCGTCGTATTAAAGAAGATATCGGCATCCGTTATAAGGATGGCGATAAAGTAGAGCTGATCGTGACTGAGATTAAGCAAATGCTGAAGTCGCACCCAGATATTGATGCCAAACAAACCCTTATCGTGAACTTCAACGGTTTTGGCCCCTCATCGCTGACCTTGATGATTTATACCTTTACCAAGACGGTGAACTGGATTCGCTACCACAACGTTAAGCAAGATGTGCTGCTGAAAATCTATGCCATTATCAAACAACATGATGCGGATATCGCGTTTCCAACTCAAACGATTCATGTTGAGCCACAGCACGCTGGCGAACTCGCCTCTCCACACTCGGCCTAGCCCGTGTCCAATGTGCGGCAGATCATATCTCTGCCGCATTGAGCGTATTCCCGAGTTACAAGGGATTGACCTTATCCCAAAAAGTAAACGATGATGTCTACTTCAGTAATGACTCACGCACCCGCCCGCGACGGCTGCGCCAATGCATAGACCATGAGCAAACGAAGCGAGATAAAACAAGAAGATATCATCCGATCAGCGATTGAGGTGTTTTCAGCCAAAGGGTTTGAACAAGCCAGTATGGAGGGTATATCCAAACAGGCAGGCGTTTCAAAGCGAACCCTATACAAGTATTACCCCAACAAAGAAGCGCTGTTTGACGTAATTATCGATAATCTGCTGTGTCGGTTCGACGAGCAGTATGATGTCAGGTTTGAACCCTCAATTCCGCTAGAACAACAACTGTTGGAATACACTCTCAAACAGATGTGCTACATCAGCAATCAAGAGTTTCAACTGACCGCGAGGTTGGTGATGGCGGAGTGCATTCGCTGCAAAGAGACCTCAAAATTGCTGGTCGCCAAATTTGAATCTATTGAAGATGCTCACGGCTTGCAGCAATGGGCTCAGCAGGGTGTTGATGCGGGGATGCTCGATATCCAAGATGTTTCAGCAGCGATAGAGCAGTATATTGGCGCAATAAAAGCCGCTGTGTTTTGGCCACAGCTGATTGCCCATCTTCCCCCAGCCTCCCCTGAGCAGGTGGAGCAAACCGCTAAACTCGCTGTCGCTAGCTTTGTTGCAACTTATCAGAGCGACAAACATTCCTAACCGCTGTCAAACTGAAAGCTCCCCGGAAAAGGGGAGCTTTAGGTTAGTTATTGTCGTGGAGCATGACATGCTCTAGCAGCGACGAAACCATGTCATGCTGCGACATCGCATCAAAACCACTATCGAGTTGGTGAGCCAGGTTTTCCACCACAATTGACTGCTCTGGTGCATCAGCCCCCTCAGAGTGAATGTGTAGCTCTACGTTATCGCCATCCACTTTAACATCTAGGTGTTCAAGCAAGCTGTCCATATCCAATGAGGGTTGCTTGAGCTCTGGCAATACTGCGCGCAAGTCAATCTTATCCCCTTCACTCACTTGGAAACCTTTGATGGTATCAAGCGAACCATCATCGATATGATCCCAAACATAGGTATCCATACCAGTGCCACCCACAAGAATATCTGAGCCTAAGCCACCGTAGAGGATATCGTCGCCCTCACCGCCTTGTAGATGATCATCACCCGCGCCACCGATGAGGGTGTCATTGCCGTCACCGCCGACTAACAGATCATCATCACTTCCACCTGCGAGCGTGCTATTCGCGCCACTGCCCTCCAGTCGCACCGCATGAGTCGCTGTGCTTTGGTCAATGGTCAAGTCAGCTAAGGTGTCAACCACAGTTAAGTTAAGCTCGATATGCTGAGCAGACTCGGCCCGATCAACCACGCTGACTGAGGAAGATGCCTCCGAGACCGCCGTGAGCTGCAAGGTGTGGTCGCCCTCTAGCGCGCCTTTGACCGTCAGGCCTTGGATAGCATCTGATGACACGTGCCATACATCACCAACTTGAGTGACCGAACCGGTACTGCTCTCAATCGTTGCTCCCGCAGGTACGCCTTTCACTTCAAGTGTGAGCGCTTCACTGCTATCGGTTAGCGCGGCCATGATGCCAACCACCGCGATACCATTGAGGCTGGCATTGTGGTTAACGGTCATGTGTCGGTTGTAATCATATTGAGGACTCATCGATAGCGTCGGCGCGTCGGCCATCGGATTGACGGCAATGGTGTAGCTCTTCGGATCGGCTTCAAGCGCCAGGCCGGAAGAGTTCCAGCTGTCTTTTGCCGTCACCTCTAGCTCGATGCTATTGGCCGACACAGAGCTCGCATCTACAAAGACGCCAACAGCGGCGCTGCTTGGTTTATCCAGCAGTGCGTTTAAGTCAGCCAGTGTGCCCGACAAAGTGAGTGTGTCAGTACCTTCGCCGGTCGCAATCACGCTTGAGCCTACTGGCGTCACCAAAGAGAGCGTGCCGTCACTGACACTCAACGTCACCGTCATTAAGTCATTGCTGGAAACGCCGACATAGTCCACATCACTGACAGAAATACCGCTGATCTGTTGGTTAACGTCTTCATTAATGAGCGAGGTAATATCGTCAATATCGAGCACCGGCTTATCATTGACTGCCGTTACGTTGATAACAAAACCGGCCTGATTGGTCGACGAGGTTGAGCTATCACCGGGGATATGGCCACCGTTGTTACCACCATCATTGATGGCCGCGGTCACAGAGACTTGGCCATTGAAATCAGGTTCAGGCACAAAGATAACCTTGCCCGCTGTCAAGGCTGCATTGATATCCGCAAGTTTACCCGTAGCGACTAAGCTGCCATCAGCGGCGACGCTGAACTGAACGTTCGCATCGGTTAGAAACGTAAATGCACCTGAACTCGCACTCAGTGTGAGCTGATAGCTGGCATCTGGGTCATCATAGGTGGCGTCGATATCCGCAATCGAAAATTGATTGATTGCGAGGCCGCCTAGAACATCTTCCGATGTTTCTAAGTCAATCACGTTGGCAAAGGTTGGCTGGTCATTGACGGGGTCAATCACCAAATCAACATCAAATTCAGATTTAGGCCCAAGCGCCCCATTGTCCACCGACTGAATGGCAATATGAATCGGGCGATCAATCCCTAACGCATTGCCTTGATCACTGTTATGGTCACCAGAGTTAAAGATGATCTTATCCAGTTGCTGAGCATCTATTTCAAGAGTCCAAACCCCAGCGCTTGCGTTATAGTCAGCAAGTTTGCCGTTGGAATCATAGATCGAAGCACCATCGGGCACATGCGTCACTTCCACACGAAGCGTTTCGGCACCGTTTTCCGAGTAGCGACCACTGCCGGAAGCGGACATAGCGCGATCAATCACTGCTGCGTTGAGCGCAATATCGACATTTTGCCCTTCCAGCCCAGAGGCACTGGTGGTGACATCACTATCAATCGTATCGCCAATCGGATTGACGGTTAACTGAAAACTCGGAAGATTGGTCGCAGCCGTCGGTACGCCCAGTAGTGCCTCTTGAGTAAATACCGTGACACCAAATTCCGCCGTACCACTGAAGTGCTTGGGTGGCTGAACAGTAATCTTGCCGAGATCGATCTCGTCTTTGACGCCACTTGGCAGTTTTACGCTCCACTCGCCGCCACCGTTATTTTTCACCGTGTAACCATCGGTTGCGTTAAGTAAGAAGCCATCCGGTACCCCGGTAAACTTAATCGAGACAAAGCTTTCTGACCCATCGGTATCAGTGAGCTGGATTGAGACTGGAGCTGAAGTGCTCCCTAACGAAATCGCCTGGTCTTCATCCCCAACAATCTCAATCAACTGGCTCGGATCGCTGCCAGGTCCGGTGACAACCACAGGGTCGAGTACCGGAGTCAGTTCAAAGCTCACTTGAGAGGTAAAGGTATCTTTGTGTTCGGCTGAGCCTTGATGTCCAAGGACGTTATACTGTGCACTATCGGTGACCTGGGCGCTAACATCGACCAGTACCTTGTTTTGATTGTTGGCCGTTGGGGTGTTGTGGTTTGCTCTAAACAACACTTCATCGAGCGCGCCAGCGGCAATCTGTTGCTGACTAAAGGTCACTGTGGTTCCAAGCGCATACCCATTGCGATCGTAGAATTGGCCAAGCGTTGGATCTGCAAGTGACAAGGTCATCGCGGTCAGCGCTTCCACGCCTCCCTCATCGCCCGTGACTTGGTCGGCAAACGCCGAGCCAAAGGCAAGCTGAATGTAGCTGTCTTCATAACCCAGTTTATCTGCGCCCGCTTGTCCGTCTTGGTCGATAGGATTAAAGCTGTCGTCAAGTGAGCCTGTCACCTCAACCTTGATTGTGGGCGCGTGGTCCGTTTGCACATCGGCAATAGGGGCGACTTGAACCACCACTGACTCAGCACGAGTGAGTTCGTCGCCCGACTCTCTGTCGGTCGTGATCACGGTAATCGGCAACTCAAAATCACCCGAGTAGTCTTTCGGCGGGGTAATGGTTAGCCCATCCAAACCGGTGATCTTGCCGTCTGCGGTGAGTGTCGCTTTGAAGACATACCGACCATCGGTAAAGTCTTCGCTGGCGCCTTCGATACCAATTTTACCCACCGAGGTACTGCTATCGATAACCAGTGTAATGACATCTTCGTGGTCATCATGAGATAGCACTTTCAACAGAGGCTCTAGCTGTGCGCCAAGGTCTATTTGAGTATCCTCGGTGCCTGTCACGATTTGATTGTCGGTCAAATCGAGCTCACCGGCTTTGTAATCACCGCCATCAAGATGCGCAGGAAACGACAAAGTGACGCTGGTAGAACGCTGCTCAACATCGCTTAGCTTGCTGCCATCGTCCCCTTTATCCACCACTTCGGCAAAGATCGTCAGTCCAATATCACTGTGTTGCTTGCCGTTGAGCGAATAAGACAAACCATTGGGCGCTTTAATGCTAAATGCTTGTTCATTAGTGATCACCCAGCGCCCAGCGCCTTCATATACGGCGCCATCAATAAACAACTGGTCCATCACCTGCTCATCAGTCACGCTAAACTGCGCCACTAGCTGAGTCACCACTTCGTTCGGTTCACCCGCTAAGCCAGAGTCGTCCGTCTCTTGGTAGCGAATCACAAATTCACCGCTTTGGTCTGCTTTGTCGCTATTGGTAGTAAAGTGGATACTGCCGTCAGGGTTGGCGGCAACACTGCTACCAGCAACGCCCGCTTCGCTCTCAACCACCAGTCGGTTATTGGTATCTTGTGGCTCAACAATCGGCTTCACTTCAACCGTGATAGTGCCATGCAAGGTTTTTTCAGCACGTTCTATCTCATCAGTCGGCTGGCCTATTACATGCTCGTGATTAACCTCTTCCACTTCAATCGTGGTTTTCAGATCAAAGTTAGTGCTTGAGTCTTTAGGTGGAGTAATTTGAATAAAACCTTTTTTCAGAGCAATCTCGGTAAACTGCTCCGGCGTCTGCCCGTTCGCAGGGGTAATGGTCAACTCACCGTTTGCGCTGTCAAAATTCCATACCACACCACCGGCAACGCTTACTTGAGTACCAGTTGGAATCCCCTCAATCACAATCGAAGTTACATGCTCATCTTTGTCGGTGTAATCCGTGTCTAACCTTGGATGCCACTTAATATCGATGGCGTGATCTTCATTGCCAACTGAGGTGTTGGTGTAGTTATCTGAGATGTTGACAGCAGGCTCAACGTTGACCCGTACTAACTGCTCAAACGTTCGGCTGTGACCGTCATTTTCCGTGACAATGATGGTGGCGGTCAAATCGATATTCTCAGTCGACGATTGGACCGGCTTGATAATAATACCGGTCTGGTTTTGTTCTTGGGTGATGTTGGCCTCGTAAACGGGCTGACCATTGCCATCGTAGCCGGTAAAGTTGAGATCGATGACATCGCCATCAGCGTCTTCAATAATCACACCCGGTGGAATGTTTGACAGCAACACAGTCACAGACTCGGAGTGGTCATTGCTGTTATCCGCATGCTCACCGGAGTGAATGGTGAAGCTCAACTTCGCGTCGTTGTTTTCCTTGACGGTAATTTCTAGCCCCTGCTGGCCGTTTTCTTCGAAGCTGGTCCATCCCGATCCCGAAGCATCCCCTTTAGGAACATCAACCACCCCTTTGACCTCAACGTTGACCGTTTTGGTCGCAAGAATTTGCTCATTTATCGCTACACCGCTAGTCAGAGTGGCGCTATCTTTGACCACACCCGTCACTTTAAAGGTGAAATCCTCATTACTATGTAACTTCGGGATCACTTCGACGTTGTGCAATTGGTCATAGGCAATTTCTTGGTAAGTATGGCCATTCTCTGTCACCTTAGTGATAAGACTGCTGCCCGCTCCCGCCCACTTTAATTGAGCGCCTTGGGTGAGATCCGAAATATGCACATACAGGGTTTCCGAGCCGTCACCGTCTAACGAAGGAGACATGGAAATCACTTCATCAAGCGTCAGTGGATTGCGATCGCTAGTTGGGTCGAGCGTATCTTGCGAGGCGGCATTGTCTTCAAAAATATGGATGCGACTAACGCTAAAGCTGGCTTTATCCGCCTGCGGCGTGACATCAAAGACCAACTCTTTTGGCTCTGAATGTGCCTCGCGTTTACCCGCCAATGGATTGTTGTGTTCCGTGGTGACAGCAACCGCTTCAAGCTTAATGGTGCCAGCGAAATGATCATCTGGATTGACCTGAATGGCATTAATGTCTTTTGACGAAACATGATAAACGCCGTCTTTATCTGCACTCAGCGGATTACCATCTTTACCAATCAGCTCAAAATGCCCCGCTCCGTCAGTCACTTGCAGCTCATAGCGAATGGTTTCTGAATTGCTAGGATCTTGGGTTACCGCTTGAAGATCTAACTTGGCGCTATCGCCATCTTCAGTTAATGCGTAATGATATTGGCTGTTGCCATCATCCCAGATTGCGATATCTGCAACACTCTCCACCTCAATATTGAAGCTCGAGTCCAAGGTATGATCTAGGGTTCCGTGGTTATCGATTTGTAACTGATAATTGATGTCTACACCTTGGCCATTGGTCGAAAGGTTTCGATCCGGCACAAAATAGAGGTTTTCAATCGTGGCGGTGGTGTGGCCGTCCGTTGTGCTAAAGCTCTGCACCATCTGATCTTTTGCCAACACCAAGTCGCTATCAGCATTGGTCTCTAGCTGATGGTACACACCGTCTTTTAGGTAGAAGAAGCTACCGCGATGCTGGCCATGTTGAATCACTAACTGGCCAATTTGCTCTGCGTTGTCTTGGTCAAACAAGTTCACCGCTAATGCCACTTTGGCCGGCGAGTCGGGCAAGCCTTGTTGATTGTCTTGCGCGTTTTCTCGCTCGGGCTCATCACCTGTCGCGTATTTAATTTGGCTATCGCGACCCGCATCTTCAAAAGTTTTGACTGCCAAAGCAATCGGCTGCGCTTTATGGTCGGTAATGGTGATGTCTAATGGCACGACAGAAGTATCTTTGTCGCCGTCGTTCGCGGTTAGATTGACGGTAAACTTAATCTCGTCGCCGCTGTGCTTAAGGTTCGGAGCAGCAGCGAATGTCACTGAGCCATCGGTATCCACTTTTAGCCAGCCTATATGGCGCTGAGTAACCTGACCATCTGAGCCTGTGGTCTGTTCATACACAAACAGATCGTGAGAACCTGACGCCAAATCAACGCTGGATGCGACGTCACCATTGCCTTCCCTAAAGACAATTTGTACGCCATGACTATCTTGGGTACCCTCAATCGAGGTCAAAGAGGCATTGTCGGCGCCCTTATCAGTCTGGGCATCAAACAGTTGGACGGTATTGCTCCAGTGTTCTCCCTCTTCAACGGTTAGCGACTGCTGCGTTAAGGTCGGAATATCATCAATCACGCGAATCGGCAGAGTAATCACATTGCTCTCATCGCCATCAAAGTCAGTGGCCTTGATAGTAAAATTGAGCTGAACAGTGTTTTCTCCATCACCAGCAAGGTGATCGAGCGATTTAGCCAGTTCAAAACGATAACTATTGTCAGCCGTATCGAAAACGATGGTAAACACCGCCTCTCCGCTTACGGTTTCAGCGGTGTAACTAAACTCGGTCCCACTTTGGGTCACTGCGCGCCATGAGAGCGCTTCTCCGCCACTGGTTAAACCTTCAACAATTTTATCCGCATCAGCGAGTTGATATTTAACGACACTGTCTGCGCCTTCACTCACATCGAATGTACCGCTAACTTGTGGTCGCTGACTCTGATCTGAGCCGACAGTGGCAAGGTCATCTTCATCGACAACATGAGTCTGACTAATATTGGCTAAGGTAGGTGTATCGTCGACCAACTTAATCGGTAAGTTGACCGCTAATGAATGATCCCCATCGCTGTCGACCGCGATTACCGGAAGGTTAACGACTAGGCTATCTTGCCCTTGGGTCGGATGGTCAACTTGATCAAGCAATGTGACCTGGTATTTATCAAAGTGAGTTTGATCGAGCTGAATCGATAGTATGTCGATCTCTTTACCCGTATCGGTAGTGATATAGCCGCGATACACGCCGGATGACAACGCCTCAAACACCACCGGCTTCCCAGCGGAGGTAAGCGTCGAATTACTATTAAGCGTATTGAGATCTATGGTCAGTGCGACCACTTTGTCACTGCCCGTCGCCACATCAATCAAACCGCTGGCTGTCGTCGCGATTCCACCAAGCGTTGAGCCATCACTGAGGCCGGCCTCAAATAGCTCAGTAGCGGAAATGCTATTGATGACGGGGTTGTTGCCATCTTTAATGGCAAGCTCTACCGTGCTGGTGAGCGTGTCACCATCTTGGTCGGTGACCGTGACAACCATGGTATGTTGGATGGTTTCACTGCTAGTGTGATCCAGATTACTGTTGGCAACAAAGGATAATCGTCCATCAGTGGTGATCACTACGGTACCATCGGTAACCGAGTAGTGGGTTTGACCCGAATTCACTGTGTACGGAATGCCATCAAATGTGAACGCGCTAACCTTACCATGGTCGGCACCCGACTGAGTGATCACGTCCACTTGGTTGCTGGTTGCTGTACTCTCATGGTTTGGCTCGGTCACACTTAAGCTGCGATTGGCAACAACTTGCAGATCATCGTCAATACGCACCATCAACTGGCTTGGCGCTGAGTGGTCATTGTCGCTGTCCACCACATAAACAGGAATGGCGATATCGAGGCTATCTTGACCTTGAGCTGGGTGGTCGACCTCTTTGTGCAGTGTCACCCGATACTCACCCAGTTTTTCTAAGTTGATGGTCAACACTTCGATATCTTGGTCACCGACCGTGATATACCCTTTATAGACCCCTACCGAGTCTTGTTTGAGCAACACATTCTGACCTGCGGATGTCAGTGTTGATGAACGATTGAAAGCATCGACATCAATACCCATCGAGACCACTTGATCGCTACCCGTGATGAAATCAACCTTGCCCGTCGCCGTTATGTCCGTGTCACCCACTTTCGAACCTTGGTCAAGCCCAGCCTCGAACAACTCTGCGCCGCTAATGCCAGTGATCACTGGGTCTTGCCCATCGGCGATGGCGATGTCAACCTTACTGGTCAATTGGTCACCGTCTTGATCGGTCACAGTGACCACCATGGTGTGCTTGATGGTGTCGCTTGCCGAGTGGTCGAGATCGCTATTAGCAACAAATGACAGCTTGCCATCGGCACTCATTTTAACTGTGCCATCCACGACGAAGTACTCGGTTCTTCCCTCTTCAATCTGATACACCTTGTCATCAAAGGTGAACGAGGTCACTTGACCATGGTCGGCACCCGCCTGGCTAATCACATCGATTTCGCTGCTCGCCTGCGTCGACCCATATTCTGGCTCTGTGAGGCTTAAACTGCCGTCAACCACCACCTGCTGGTCGTCGCCGACATTAATCACCAGTTGCGAGCGTTGTGACTGGTCATTATCCGCATCGGTCACGTAAACCGGTAGCGAAATCGCTACCGTGTCCATCCCCTGCTGCCCTTGATCGAGTTCATCCAGAAGCTCGACTTTATACTCTGCGCTAAAGGCGGTATCGCCGTTAATCACCGGACCAATCGTGACCTTGATGACATCGACTCGCTTATCGCCAAGCAGGATGTAACCCAAATAGACGCCTGACTCGCCGTCAACGGCTTCGAGAGTCATCACTTGACCTTGCGCAGTAATCGCTGACTGCTGCTGCGCAGCATTAAACGCATCGACATCAATCTGCATCTGCGTAATCTGATCGCTGCCCAACGTACCATTCAAGCGACCAGTAAATTCCGTGTTGGTTGGGCCGACATCAGAACCATCCACCAGCCCCGCTTCATAGACCGCTGCACTGTCAATGGAGGTAAACTCAGCATTCGCGCCATCCGCTATCGTGATTTGAGCATCAATCGGCGCTCGAATCGCATTGCCGCCACTGTCTTTGCCCTCAAGCTCAAACGAGATAACAATCTGATCATTGCTAAACGCAACCTGGCCACCACCGACAGTAGGTAGGTGGTCTATGGGCTGGTAAACGGTTGTGACCAGATCTAGGGAAACATCATCACCGAGATTACTGGCTTCAATTGCAATAGTGAGTACTTGCTCTCCATTTAGAATACCGACAATGGCATTTTGCGCGGAATCATAGCTAAAGCTCACCGCTTGACCGTTAGATGTGATGTCTGAATTGAGCTCGCTCAACAGTGACGTTAGAGAAACAGAGCTCGGCACAAACGAGCCAGCATTAAGAGCCAAATCGCCTGCGGTAATCGTCACCGTATTGGTCGTAGATTGAGGATAGGTACCGAGCGCGAAAGCGCCTTCGGTTAAAGCGCTGTTTATGGATTCGCCACCATTAGCAAACACGAACGGACGTTGCGCCTCGTCATTTTCGTCGACGGCTTGGGCGGTAAGACCCGAGGTTTCAAAGAAGGTGCTCGCCAACACTTCTGCACCATTATAGTCGATGGTGACAAAACCTGCGTTGGCAGATCCCGCAGAGCCACCTGCGGCGGTTGCCTCGAGGATCTCCGTCGGGTCGGCGCCCGCCAAAATTGCATCTTGAATCGCCGCTAGCTCATCTGGAGTCAATGCCGCGTCATTGAGCTGCGATGGATCAAAGCTGACTTCGCCAGCAATAGGTGCTGTACCCCAACCGTTCAGGCCATCTTCAACGGCGATGCTATTAGCATCAACACTAAACTCTGCTCTGTCATTTTCTAGCAGTAGGTTCGACTGGTTCGCAGTTAAGATGATTTCACCCGAGTTCACTGCATCACCGACTGACGCCTTTCTTGCAACACCTTGAGGGTTTACAACGACTACATCACCGCTCACCTGTTTAACCACAGCAGGCTGGCGTACAACATCTACATCCATAAAGGTCCCCGATAAATCACCCAAAAAACCGCATTTGGGCGCTGTAATATCTTGTTTCATTTTTAAAGTTATGCGCTAAAAGTAGCAAACTTTGCTCACAAAACCACCCTTAAATATCAACCAAAAAGTTAATAAGACTTAACTAATATGAGTGAATCCAAGTAAAGCTGGGGCACTCAAAAGATCCAACACGACAAATGTGGAAAATAAATGACCAAAATTCTCAATCTTGAGACGCATTCAGTTTCAATCCACATCTAGTCGTAAGGGGATTCGCTACATTTCATCAGCCACTCATCCTTTTCTCGGTGAAGTGTGAAATAGCTCTGTTTTTAGGGCGTAGAAAGGAGGAATGATGTCGAGTAATAAACAGGCAGATAAGGTAAAGGAGTATAAAAGCAACAACATCAAGGATATAACGTGAACAACTCTGTAACTTATCCCATCACTATACTCGCGTGCGCTATAAGCACGGCTGTGATGGCCAGCCCCAACCTAACGCTGTCGACCACCACCACCAGCCGAGACTTTCCCTTGCATAGCGGAGAGCCCATCGTACTGCCACTAACTAAAGATACGTACCAGATCACTATTACTGGTATCGATGGTCAGTGTGCTGAAACGGCAGAGCAGAAAGTAAAGTTTCGCCGCCCACTAAGTTTAAACTGTGGCAAAGAAACGCAACTGCCACTGAAGATACGCTTTAACGGTGACTATTCATTTGCTTATGATGCGCAGGAGCACACCTTAACAGTCGCCCGTGAGGCCAAAAATAGCAGCAAAACCTTTGTCCGCTCAATCCCGAATGTTCAATGCGAAGTCTATAGCGGTGATGAAGTGACTATAGCCTTAGACGCAACATTTGCAGAGGGAACGCGACTTAGGGATGCATTGAGTGGCCAAGAGGTGGTCGTCAAAAATGGCCAGGTCACACTAGCGCCTTCTGCAACTAGCGGCGGCTTAGTGTTACTTGAGGCTGTTGATACCCCGGCGACCGCCCCTGAGTTTAGCTATCACAACGCCAATATTTACTTTGTCATGGTGGACCGCTTCCACAACGGCGATACGACTAACGATCAAAGTTATGGACGTCAGAAAGACAACCAACAAGAGGTGGGCACCTTTCACGGCGGCGATCTCAAAGGGGTAATTGAGAAGCTAGATTACATTCAGAGTTTAGGTACCGATGCGATTTGGCTCTCCCCCATCGTTGAGCAGGTGCACGGTTTTGTTGGTGGCGGCGAAAGTGGCAGTTTTCCTTTCTACTCCTACCATGGCTATTGGACGCGAGATTTCACCAAGATCGATCAAAACTTTGGCAGCGAAGACGATCTTCGTCAGCTAGTCACAGAGGCACATAAACGAGGTATCAAAATATTGCTCGATGCTGTACTCAACCATGCTGGCTACGCGACCTTGGCCGATCTTCAGCTTGATAATATTCAAGTGGTCAACCGTGACAAGGTGCCCAACCAATGGACCCAATGGGCGCCAAAGGCTGGAGAGAACTGGCACAGTTTTAACAACGCGATTGACTATCAAAGCGAGCAGTGGGCAAATTGGTGGGGACCAGAATGGGTGCGTGCGGGTCTACCAGGCTACCCACAACCTGGCAGCAGCGATACCACCATGAACTTAGCTGGGCTGCCTGACTTTCAAACCGAGTCAGAGCAAGCCGTGACACCGCCACAGTGGTTATTGAATAACCCTGGCACACGAGTACAAGCGCGAGAGAATTACACGGTCGCCGATTATTTGGTCGAATGGCAATCCGACTGGGTAAAACGCTTCGGCATTGATGGGTTTCGGGTTGATACCGTGAAACACGTCGAAGGGGATGTGTGGCGACAACTGAAACAGACCGCCAGCGATAGCCTCGAACAGTGGCGTGCACAGAACGGCCAACAAGGCGAACCATTTTGGATGATGGGTGAAGTATGGGGACACTCGGCCTACCGTTCGCCCTATGCCGATCAAGGGTTTGATGCGTTGATCAACTTCGATATGCAGAAAAAGCTCGACAAAGGCGCGGCCTGTTTCAGTCAGATGCAGGATGTCTATCAGAACTACGCGGATTCCATTCAATCGACGCCAGACTTCACACCTGTTAGCTATATGTCATCACATGACACTGAGCTATTCTTCAACCGCTTCAAATCCTTTGACATGCAACGTAATGCCGCCAATGCGCTGCTTCTGAGCCCTGGCGCGATACAGATTTACTACGGTGATGAAGTGGGTCGAGAGCTAGGTCCATACGCAGACGATTTCCATCAAGGCACGCGCTCGGATATGGTGTGGCAGTTGGATGAGCAGCGACAACAGTTGTTGGCACACTGGCAAATCTTAGGCAAATTCCGCCAGAGTCACCCTGCGATTGGCGCTGGGGTGCACAAGCAGATTGCTAACCCGAATGCCTATGTGTTCTCGAGAACGCTAGGAGAAGACAAGGTGGTGGTTGCCTATGTAGGGCGCTAATATTAATTTAGTGGAATCAAAAACCAAAAAAGCTCCCGAGGGAGCTTTTTTACTATCAACACAGGGTGGTTATTTGTTGTTGCGACGCGATGCCACAGCGTCTGCCAGTTGGCGAAGTACTTTTTCTGTGTCATCCCAACCGATACACGCATCGGTAATAGATTGGCCGTAGGTCAATGCTTCACCTTGAACCAGATCCTGACGACCTTCAACCAAATGCGATTCAATCATCACACCGAAGATTGCCTCTTCGCCCCCAGAGATTTGGCTTGCAACATCTTCAGCCACCACCATTTGACGTTGATACTGCTTCGAGCTGTTGGCATGGCTAAAGTCAATCATCACTTTCTGAGGTAGGCCAGAAGCTTCCAACTCTTGCTTGATCGCGCCAACATGGTCAGCACTGTAGTTTGGCTCTTTACCACCACGAAGAATGATATGACAATCTGGGTTCCCCACTGTTTCAATGATGGCCGAGTGGCCATATTTAGTCACTGACAGGAAGTGGTGCGAGGCACTAGCTGAACGAATCGCATCTGAGGCAATTTTGATGTTGCCGTCGGTGCCGTTTTTAAAGCCGACTGGACAGGAGATACCCGACGCCAGCTCACGGTGCACCTGAGACTCAGTGGTACGCGCGCCAATCGCACCCCAGCTAATAAGGTCAGCAACGTATTGCGGTGAAATCATATCTAGGAACTCACTCGCCGTTGGCATGCCCATATCGGTGAGGTCGAGCAGCAGTTTGCGGCCCATGCGTAGTCCGTCGTTGATTTTAAATGTATCGTTCAGATAAGGGTCGTTGATCAGACCTTTCCACCCCACCGTGGTACGTGGCTTCTCAAAGTAGACGCGCATGACGACTTCTAGTCGATCGCCAAGTTCATCACGCAATACTTTTAAGCGCTTACCGTATTCAATCGCCGCTTCTGGATCATGAATAGAACATGGGCCGATGATCACCAACAGGCGATCATCTTTGCCCTTTAGAAGGTTAGAAATGGCTTCACGTGAACGAAACGTAGTCGAAGCAGCAGATTCTGTCGCAGGAAACTTCTCTAAAACGGCAACTGGTGGTAATAATTCTTTGACTTTATTAATTCGTACATCATCGGTTTGAAACATTGCTTACTTCTTCCTATTTCTCTTTAATGGAGCGCGACACTCAAAAACGGTGGTGAAAAAACGCTCACGCTATCTTGGTCCTGTCTCTGTAACTTATCTATCAAAAACCAAGCTTGCAACCACTATTTTCAATAAAAGGCAATATTTATATTGTTTTTACGTTTTACACAGACTGTAAATTAATAATTACACCCATCCAACGATGTGACTGCTAGGATCAACGTCGCTATAAACCAACCCAATAATGGTCAAGCAACAACAACATAAACAGCAGCATCAAGTGATAGATGGAGAACTTAAAGGTTTCAATCGCCGAGTTTGCTTGTGGGCGAAACTTCAACTTCCAAGCGTGATAAATAAAGCCAGCGCTAAGTAACAAGGCACCAACCCAGTACACAAGGCCAGCCATGCCGACCAAGGCTGGCAGAGTGCAGACAATCGCCAAAAGCACGGTATAGAGTAAAATCGAGGTTTTGGTGTATTCCACCCCATGGGTAACTGGCAACATTGGAATGTCAGCTTTGGCATAATCCTCTTTACGATGAATGGCGAGTGCCCAAAAATGAGGCGGCGTCCAGATAAAGATAATCATCACCAATAGCCACGCGTTGGCATGCATCTCTCCAGTCACGGCAGTCCAGCCCAATAACGGAGGCATCGCCCCAGCAATGCCTGCAATCACAATATTTTGCGGTGTGGCCCGTTTTAAATAGAGCGTGTAAACCGCGGCATAACCCAGCAGGCTGGCAAAGGTCAGCCAAGCGGTCAGCGCATTCACGCCTGCGTATAAGATGAAAAATCCAATCAAGCCCAGTGACGCCGCAAAAGAGAATACGTGAACTGAGCGCAGCTTCCCCTGAGGTAGAGGGCGTTGATAAGTCCGCGCCATAATGGCATCGATTTTTTGGTCAATCAGATGATTGAAAGCGGCTGCCGATCCGGCCATCAAGCCGATTCCTATCAGGCCAAGCACAGAAGCTTGAACCGGCAACGCTCCCGGTACCGCTAAGCACATTCCCACCAGTGCCGTTAGCAGCATCAGCGCCACCACTTTAGGTTTGGTCAAAGTAAGGTAGCTTTTCCAAATCCCTTTTTCACTGGTCGTGTTTAATGAAATAGTCTTACTCATGGACGCTCTCCTTAGACAACGAATTTGACCTAGCCAGAAGCGGCTCGCGCGCAGCCCAAAGCAGATAGTTGATGCGCAGGACCGTTAGCAGCAGTAATGCCGCTCCCAAATTATGGGCAACCGCAATAGCCAATGGCAGACTTAGCAGGACATTACCTACCCCTAAACCAATTTGCACAGCTAGCATGGCGAGTAAGCCAAGCGTCAGTTTGCGCAGCTCAGGTTGGCCGGTGCTATACAGCCGATATGCCAGCATCAGCACCAGCACACTGACCACCATGGCTCCGAATCTATGGGTGACATGAATCGTCATTCGAGCGGCATAATCTAGCGTGCCAAACTCATAGCTCTCTTGTGGCGGCTGTATCAAATCAAACGCGGTGGCAAAGTCGAGATAAGCTGCCCAATTGCCCTCACAGATCGGCAAACTGGTACACATCAACGCCGCATAGTTTGACGATGTCCACCCACCCAGTGCGATCTGCGCCACCACTGCCAATAGGGTGACGACAGCTAATGGACGCAAACGTTGCGGAACTAAAAGACTAGAATTGGTGGAGCTCTGCCGCTGCAAATGCCAATGACATAGCGCCAGCAAGCTAAACAAGGTAAAGCCTCCCAACAAATGCCCCATTACGACAATGGGCATCAGCTTCATAGTGACCGTCCACATCCCTAGCAAGGCTTGAAACACCACCACAGTGGTCACCGCGACCGATAGAAACAGTGGCAGTTGGCGCGTTTTCAAACCGACAAAAGTAATCGCAAAAACAATCAAACCTAAAGCACCGGCCACGTAACGGTGGATCATCTCCAGCCAAGCTTTATCTTCTTCAATGACTAAGCTGGGAAATAAAGCCTGCGCCAAGGCGATTTCATGGGTTTCATTAGGCACAGTTAAATGACCATAACATCCAGGCCAGTCGGGACAGCCTAATCCGGCATCTGCCAATCGCGTGTAGGCGCCCAACATCACCACAATAAAAGTCACCAATAGGCTCAATCTAACTAGATGTATCAACTTCATCTCGGCACTCCTTGCCCTTAACCAACTCGAGACAACTTAAGTAGTTTGCGTAGGTCTGCAAGTAGCCCTTTGCTTTGGGCGGTAAGCTGCTCCTCAGACTCAGCTTTGGGGTAACGCATCACCAACTGACCTAATGGATCGACGATCACGAACTCAAACTGATCAACATGCTCAGTAAAACTTGGCGCGACTTGAAGCTTAGAGAACGCATCCCAGCTAGGTGAAGACTTGGCGCTGTTGGGGGTGGTGATTAACACCGGCTGTACTCGCTGCTGATACTTGCCGAGCGCAATATGACTTTGCCCCAGCAGATAGATTTGCTGCTGGCAAAAGGCATCGCACTGCTCAGGTACCACGTAAGCCAACTGCCACTGTTTGTGCAGCAGCGGACTGTCGATATCCAGCGCAGAAAGGGTTAAGGTCGGTTCAATCAGCACCCCTTTATTGGTCACCCCTGACTGATACCAATGCTGACTGAGCACAGTTTTGGCGATCACCGCGGGCAGAGCGAACAGCAACACTAATGCGATAAGAATCAATCGACCTCGATACACTGGGTTAATCATTGCGAGCTCCTTGCTTGAGTGTCCTAACCAGTAAAAAAAGTGACAACAGCGCCAGTACAAACGCCATCGCAAACCACTGAACGGCGTAGCCTTGATGCTTCTCAGCATTCATCGAGATGGGTTGCCATGGCTGAGGATAGGGCCAGTTTGGTTCAATGGGCTGCACCACATAAGGTTCTAACGTCATGTGCCACTCACTCTCTAGTTGGGCGAAATTTAGATTTTGAATCCGACTTGTTTCCCCACGCTCCATAAACAGGTCTTGACTCAGCGGGTTGAGAGACTTGCGGTAGATTCGGCCAACCACTTGCCTTGGCTCTGTCAGCCAGTTCACGACAGGAAGTTGCTCGCGAGTCGAAGGTGCATCAACAAACCCTCTCTCTAACAATACTAACTGGTTATCTTCTGTGCGCATCAGTTGCAGCGCCACATAGCCAACCTCACCTGAAAAATGTTGGTTATCGAGTAGCAGGTACTTCCCAGCAACCGGAGTCGCCAAAAACGTCACTTTGAGGCCTGTCGGCTGGGTGAGTTGTTGATGGCTTAGTGCCGATAGCGCAATCGGAGCCAAATTTTCTCGCTCGCTAACTCTTTGCTGTATCGCGCTTTTTTCATCCGCTCTTGAGAGCTGCCACAAACCCAAGTTGATCAATAGCCAAAACGCAACCACAGTTAACAGACAAGCCCCGACAAAACGTAATGTTATAAACCGAGCCGCAAAGGAACTCGTTATGGTGTTTATCTTTAAGCTATTACTGCTTCTGCTACTGCTTTTCATCTTAATAAACCTTGGTCGAGCCATGTTCGAGATGGTCAAGGGCGATCAGGAAGAACAACAAGACTCCACCCCTGATGATAAACCGATGAGTTTCTACCTCGGCCGCCGTGTTTTTCTCTCTGCCCTCGCGATCATTTTGTTGATCGCCGCCCTTCTCAGTGGACTAATTGAACCCAACAGTCGTCCTTTTTAGTCTCTCTACCCAAGTTAAATGACGTAGACAAAGATGAATAAGCACAACCAGACCACATCAACAAAATGCCAATACCAACTGCCTGCCTGAAACGCGAAATGATTGCTCGGCGTGAAGTGATCTTTCGCCACTCTTGCCAGCAATATCGTTAAGAAAATCGTCCCTAAAAGCACGTGCATACCGTGGAAACCGGTTAGCAAGAAAAAGGTATTGCCATAAATACCAGATTGAAGCGTTAACCCGAGGTCTTGATAGGCGTGAACGTACTCCACACCTTGGTAGTACAAGAAGAAGCAGGCTAAGACGATGGTAATTTCTAACCAAACAATCAGTGCCATGCGTTTGTTTTGCTCCAGACTGACGTGGGCAAAATGCAGCGTAATCGAGGACGTAAGCAAAATGATGGTATTGACTAGCGGTAAGCCCTGCCAAGGCATCGCCGTGGTGGTGTCGCCACCAGGGGTCAAAGTCAATGGCCATATCGCTTCAAAGGTGGGCCATAACACTTCGGCTGTCATGGCGTTATTGCCCGCGCCACCCAGCCAAGGGACCGAAATCATGCGAGCATAAAACAGCGCACCAAAGAAGGCGCCAAAGAACATAATTTCAGAGAAGATAAACCAACTCATCCCTTGACGAAAAGAACGAGAAAGCTGCGCGGAATACTTACCACTCATCGATTCAGCAATGACATGGCTAAACCACCCGGCAAACATATAGAGCAGGAACAGAAACCCCGACAGCAGAATGAGCTTTCCAAACACACTGCCATCCCCACCCTCATCCATATTTTGCACTGTCAGTCCGGCACCAACGGCAATCAAAAACAGGGCGATGGCTCCAACTATCGGCCAACTGCTTTGGGCTGGAACATAATAGGGTTGATGTTTTGAACTCATGGCGTTGCTCCTTGCGCGGCGTCAGGGCTTTGTGAAGTTGACGTCTTGGCGAATTCGGTCACCGTCGCTTGCTCACTGATATCGTACAAGGTGTAAGACAACGTCAGTGTGTGAATCGACTCGGGAATATCAGGTTCAATATAAAAGATCAGCGGCATCTCTGCGCTCGCCGAAGCCTTAAGTGGTTGCTGGTTGAAACAGAAACACTCGATTTTGTTAAAATAACTGGCGCCCATTCCGGGAGAGACGGAGGGCACGGCTTGCCCAACAATGTCGCGCGCAGAGATATTTTCAGCTCGATAGGCGGTTTGAATCACTTCGCCCGGATGAACATCCATCGACATTCGCTCCGGCTCAAATCGCCAGGGCACGTTATGGTGGTTGTGGGCCATAAACTCGACGCGCACCACCCTTGAGGTATCAGGCACCATCCCTTGCGGCTGCAAAACCGACTCACTGTTGGTTTTGCCATTGATTCCCAGCGCTTCGCACATCACGTCATACAAAGGCACCAGAGCAAAACCAAAGCCGAACATCGCCACCACTGCAGCCACCAGCTTTAAGGTTAATCTTTGATTGGCGTGATTGGCGAGACTCATAGCGCCCCCCTAGTCAATTTTCGGCGGTGTATCAAAGGTATGATGTGGTGCCGGGCTTGGAACCGTCCACTCCAAGCCTTCGGCTCGTTCCCAAGGTTTCTCCGACGCTTTTTCACCTCCGCGAATGCATTTGATCACCAGCCACAAGAAAATCAATTGCGACAGGCCAAACGCAAAACCACCAATCGACACTATTTGGTTCACATCGGCAAATTGAATCGCGTAATCGGGAATCCGGCGTGGCATCCCTGCAAGACCAAGGAAGTGCATTGGGAAAAACAGCACATTGACCGAGATAATCGAACACCAGAAATGCCACAAACTCAGCCGCTGGTCATACATATGTCCGGTCCATTTCGGTAGCCAGTAATAGGCTGCCGCCATAATCGAGAACACCGCGCCAGACACCAGCACATAGTGAAAATGTGCAACCACAAAGTAGGTATCGTGGTATTGGAAATCGGCAGGGACAATCGCCAGCATCAAGCCGGAAAACCCACCTATGGTGAAGAGGATAATGAAGGCAATAGCAAACAACATCGGCGTTTCAAAGGTCATGGCACCTCGCCACATGGTCGCGACCCAGTTAAACACTTTCACCCCAGTGGGCACCGCGATGAGCATGGTGCAGTACATGAAAAACAGCTCGGCGAACACCGGCATACCGGTGGTAAACATATGGTGCGCCCACACTAGAAAAGAGAGAAGAGCGATACTGCACGTGGCGTATACCATCGAGTGGTAGCCAAACAGCTTTTTACCGCTGAACGCGGGCACAATCGCGGAGATAATGCCAAACGAAGGCAAGATCATGATGTAGACTTCGGGATGGCCAAAGAACCAGAAGATATGCTGGAACAACACCGGATCGCCGCCGCCAGCGGCATCAAAGAAAGAGGTACCAAAATACTTATCGGTCAAGACCATAGTCACCGCTCCCGCCAGCACAGGCATTACCGCGATCAGCAAAAAGGCGGTAATCAACCAAGTCCAAACAAACATCGGCATCTTAAACCAGGTCATGCCAGGTGCACGCATATTGACGATAGTGACAATGACGTTAATCGCCCCCATGATGGAGCTAATCCCCATAATATGGACCGAGAAGACGAACAGTGCGGTACTGTCAGGGCCATAAGTGGTTGATAGTGGAGCGTAAAATGTCCAGCCAAAATCGGGACCGCCCCCTTCGGTAAACAGCGATGCGAGTAAGATGGCGAACGCGAACGGAAGAATCCAGAAGCTGAGGTTGTTCATTCTTGGCAGCGCCATATCTGGCGCACCAATCATCATTGGGATCATCCAGTTAGCAAGCCCAGTGAAGGCAGGCATGACGGCGCCAAATACCATAACTAGACCGTGCACTGTGGTCATTTGATTGAAGAATTGCGGTTCAACCAATTGCAAACCTGGCTGGAAAAGCTCGGCGCGGATTATCATCGCCATCGCCCCGCCTGTGAGGAACATAATAAAGCTGAACCAAAGATAGAGGGTACCTATGTCTTTATGGTTGGTAGAATAGAGCCAGCGCGTGATCCCCTTTGGCGCGTGATGATGGTCGTCTTCCTCAATCACAATGGTGCTGTTGGAACGCGAGATGTCACCGTCAGCAGCAGGAGCAAACTTGGTTTTGTCTTCGATTACACTATCGGGTTTGGACGTTTTCATTGTCCCTCCTTAGACGCCTTAAACTGGTTTACATCTGAGGCTTGAACCAAATCACCCACACTGTTACCTAGCCCGTTACGTTGATAGGTGACAACGGCGGCAATTTCTTTATCTGTTAGCTGATTGGCGAATGCTTGCATCGCGGTGCCTGCACGCCCGTTGACCACAACATCGATGTGCGGCTCAACCGCTCCGGTCGCCACTTTGCTGGCGGTAATCGCCGGAAATGCCCCCGGAATCCCCGCCCCGTTGGCTTGGTGACACACAGCGCAGCGGTCAAGATAAACCTTTTCGCCAATCGCCATCAGTTCGTCCAAGGAGAGTGACGCGGTCAAAGAGGCTGCTGCCTCTTGCTGCGCTTTAGCAATTTCCGCTTTCTTGGCTAACAGCCACTCATCGTATTGTTGCTCTTCCATGGCATGAACCACCACTGGCATGAAGCCATGAGCACGACCACACAACTCAGCGCATTGGCCACGATAGATACCGGGCTTATCAATACGCGTCCACGCTTCGTTGATAAAACCAGGAATGGTGTCTTTTTTCACCGCAAAATCGGGCACCCACCAAGAGTGAATAACGTCGTCTGAGGTCAGTAAAAAGCGCACTTTACGGTTGATAGGTAAAACAAGGGGATTATCGACTTCTAATAAGTAGTGGGCACCTTTCTCTTCAATACCCTCAATCGATTTTTGACTGGTCGCTAACAGACTAAAAAACTCCACATCCTCGCCAAAGTAGCTGTAGTGCCACTTCCATTGCGAGCCGGTGATCTTGACCGTGAGATCCGACCGTGAGGTGTCTTCCATCGCAACCAAGGTCTTGGTAGCAGGAATCGCCATAAGCACCAGAATTACAATCGGAATGACCGTCCAAATCACTTCCACTTTGGTACTTTCGTGAAAATTAGCGGCCACCGCACCTTTCGATTTGCGATGGTGGTACATGGAGTAAAACATCACCCCAAACACCACCAACGCAATGGCACAGCAAATGTAGAAGATCAGCATATGCAGGTCATATACCTGACCGCTAATCTCCGTCACCCCTTGCGTCATGTTGTAACTGTTGCTTTCAGCACGTGCAGTGCCAGCTGCGAATATCGCAGACATAACAAGCACCAGAACTGAACTGTGTGATGGTTTCAAAAGATCTCTCCTCTGCCGCAGCATCATGCGTGGTGGGGTACTCGTGCCATTCACCGTGCTCGTCAGGCAAGAAAGTACCAAGCTACTTGTGGACCTTAGAAAATGCAGTTAAAACGCAAATAATGTGTAAATTGTTATATTTATGTTAATAAACGTTAGTTGGCGTTTCCAGATTGTGCAAGAAAGTGCTAGTGAAATCGCTAGGCCCACTACTATCGGCAGTTTTAGCGATTGCGCTCTATGTAATGAGAATCAATATCAAATAAATTAGTGCGAATGGTGTGAAATCACATAGACTTAGTGAGTAACCTCAAATAAAGAGATAGGTAGATACGATGATGGATAACGTGACCCGCTGGTTGGAAAAAGATCCCGATCCGCACACAAGAGAAGAGCTTCAACACCTTATTGATCAACAAGCATTGACCGAACTAGAAGACCGATTCAGACAGCGACTCGAATTTGGTACCGCTGGGTTACGCGGTGAAGTGGGTTGTGGTCCCAATAGAATGAACCGTCTAGTGATCCAAGAGACCGCGACTGGGCTGGGGCATTATTTGGTGCAGCAAGTCGCCGATGCCAAAAATCGTGGTGTTGTGATTGGCTATGATGGGCGTACCGATTCGAAGCAATTTGCCCACGACACCGCGTGTGTGCTGACCGCGTTAGGGATCAAAGTGTTCCTTACCCACACCGTTGCCGCGACGCCAATCGTCGCCTTTGGGGTCAAACACTTTAATGCGGCCGCCGCGGTTGTCGTCACGGCCAGCCACAATCCGCCGCAATACAATGGCTTTAAAGTTTACTGGGACAACGGCGCACAGATAATCCCGCCGCACGATTCCGGTATCGCCGCCGAAATAGAGATCGCAGCCACCAAACCGATTCCATTGATGTCATTGGCTGACGCCGAGAAACAAGGCTTGCTCACTTGGTTACAAGAGGATTATTACCAAATCTATCGCCAAGCAATGAACAACAACCCTTTACTGCAAAAACGCCACCAACCAGAGCAGGTGGCTATCGCTTATACGGCCATGCATGGTGTCGGTGCCGTGATGGCAGAAACCTTACTCAATGATGCAGGCTTCACTCAGGTTTACAGTGTAAAAGAGCAGCGCGAGCCGGACGGCACCTTCCCGACTGTCAACTTTCCCAACCCTGAAGAAGCAGGGGCGATGGATAAAGTAATGGCGCTTGCCAAACAGCACAACGCCGATCTCGCTTGCGCCAATGACCCAGACGCAGACCGTTTCGCTGTCGCCGTGCGCAAACCCGACGGTGATTATCAGATGTTAACCGGTGACCAAGTCGGCACTCTGTTTGGTCATTACTTGCTATCGCACACTGAGGCGAACAAACAATTAGTCGGCAATACCATTGTCTCATCGACCTTGCTCAACAAAATAGCCTCTGCCCACGGCGCACACTACTATCAAACACTGACGGGGTTTAAGTGGCTGACCAATGTCGCGATGCAAAAACAAACCGATGAGCGACAGTTCTTGTTCGCTTATGAAGAAGCGCTTGGCTATACCATTGGCAAACAGGTGTGGGATAAAGATGGGCTCTCTGCGTTGGTCGCTTTTGCTCAGCTAACAGCCGAGCTAAAGAGCCAAGGAAAGAGCATTTGGGATCAATTGGAACAGCTCTATCGCCAACATGGGATGTATCTCAATGCGCAGCGTAGTATCGCACTAGATCCAACATCGCCTCCAATCGGCGACAAACTCCGCGCTCAGCCACCGACGATGATTGCTGGAAGAGCAGTTGAAGTCAGTGAGGATCTCAAGTCATTAACCAAAAACTTTGCCGATGGCAGTACTGAGAAGATCGACCTACCAGCAAGTGATGTTCTCATTTATCACTTGTCAGGAGGCGCGCGGGTGATCGTGCGTCCGTCAGGTACGGAGCCTAAACTCAAATGCTATTACGAGGTGATTGAACCTTTCTCCGATAGTGATTCGTTTGAACAAGTATTTGAAAAGGCGTCAGAATCGATGAGTATGTTGATTTCAGAGCATCAGCATAGCTTATTGTGAACTAACACTTGTTAGTAAAAGGCTCAAACCTAAGTTTGAGCCTTTTACTTTTTTAGCCGATATGCTTTTGCAAAAAGATTTTATCGATACCTTGAGTGGGAAAGCCGGTGTAGCGGCCAACTTCAGTAAAACCAAGTTTGGCGTAAAAGCCGGGAGCTTGAAAAGTATAAGTATCAAGGTATAAGTCAGTGACGCCAAGTTTTTTGGCCTCTTGCTCAATCCTTGCCATCAGTAGCGAGCCCGTTCCTGATTGACGTTTAGACTCATCAATCCACAAAAACTCAACGAACAAAGTATTGGTAAAGATCTCCCCGGTGAGCCCACCGACAAAGTCGCCATTTTCATCTTCAGCGTAACAGGCAAGGCTATGAATATCTTCGCTAGGGAAATGCTGCATATTGAATGCTTTAAGGCCAGAATAGATCACATCTTTGATGTTTTTGGGCGGATTGAGAACGAACTGAACATTCATAACGGCTTCCTTGTCCTTGAATAACGTCGATACAAAAAAGGCCAGCTCGCGCTGACCATTATTGCTTAGCTCGCAAATGAGCTTAACATCCAAATCGCCAAAACAACAAATATCAGCCCCATGAACTTGTGTTGGTAAGCGCGAAACTTTGCATTCTCCAGCAAAGGCTTACCTAAGGTCCCGACTAGCGCCACCAATACCAGATTAAACGCCAAGCCCAATACATTAAGCAGCAAGCCAAGGGCCAACATCTGCTCTCCGGAGGTCGCATTAATATTGCTGGAGACAAACTGAGGTAAGAACATGACAAAGAACACCAAAGCTTTAGGATTGAGCAGATTACTCACCAGCGCTCGTTGGTAAAACGCCGTCGCCACTTTTCTCTGTTCACCAAGCTCTGGGGCCTCTGCCCCGCTCGCTCGTAAGCAATCCCAACCCATCTTTAGCAAATAAGCACCACCGAGAAGGTGAAGAGCTTTAAGCGCTATCGGGCTCATCGCGATCAGCGCAGACACCCCTAGCGCGGCTAATAGGGTGAGGATGATGCCAGACGTGGCATTGCCCAAACTGGCAAAAAGCCCGACTTTGCGCCCATAACTCATACTTGAGCTGGCAATCAACAACATATCAGGACCAGGCAGCAGCAAGAGTGCAACCACTGCGGTCAAATAGACCGGAAGCACAGAAATATCTATCATTTTAATTAGTTTAAACAATACAGAAAGCGCGAGATTTTATACCAGTAAACCGGCAATTTCCATCTCGATCATATAACAATGAACACAATAAACTGGTTCAATAGCCCACACCGAATCAGTAGAGATAAAAAGGCAATTTTGTACAAAAACTTGGCTTGCCAGTAAGCTAGACTGAGGGATGAATCCGCAACCATAGCAACCCAAGGAAGGCATGTGACGACAAACAGTAAAGAGTCAGCGAGTTTTCGCCTGGCCGATGAACTCGGAGGGCTTGAGCTACTGGAGGCAAAATATACCCATCAGAATTTTTCGCGTCACAGTCACGAGGGCTACACCATTGGCGTCATCGAGCGAGGCGCACAACGCTTTTATCGCACTGGTGGTAACCATATAGCGCCGCAAGATAGCATTATTTTGGTTAACGCTGATGAAGTACATAACGGTCAAACGGCCACCGAGGGCGGCTGGGAATACAAGGCCATGTACCCATTGCCAGAGCAGTTCGCCAAGCTAAGTGAAGGGCTCAGTTCTCATGCTTCTATCCCCTATTTTCCTGAGCCTGTGGTTTACGATCCTGAGCTAGCTCAGCAACTAAGGTTAGTGTTCGACACGCTAGCACAATCCGATAATCCCTTATTGCGTGAAACCTTGGTGTACGGCACCTTAGTCAAACTGGTCGCAAGACATAGCAAAACCAAGCTTGATTGGGAGCCGAAAACACGCAGTCAACGTCAGTTGTTATTGGCCAAGGAGTTTCTTGATGATTTTCCGCAGGCCAACGTCAGCCTAGAGGACCTCTCCAAGTTGGCAGGACTTAGCCCCTATTACTTAACTCGCTGCTTCCAGAAAGAGTTTGGCTTACCGCCACACGCCTACCAAATTCAGGCAAGATTGCGTGTTGCGAAACAACTGCTGCGGCGCGGAATGATGATTTCAGACGTCGCGCAAGAGTGTGGTTTTCATGATCAAAGCCATTTTCATCGCCATTTCAAAAAGGCATTAGGAGTCACGCCCAAGCAATTTGCGGGCAAAGGCTAACTGAGCAAAAATGTACAATCGTAGCCCATTATTTCGTGGCTAGATGAAAGCACCTAGCACAACTCCCCTGTTAACTTATGGATACAATGACAATCGATACCCAACCCCCATCAAGCAAAGGCCAACTGTTCTGGCAAGGAACACTAGCGATGGTGCCGCTGAGCATTGCGGTAATCCCCTGGGGCTTACTCGCGGGCTCATTTGCAGTCGAATCGGGCTTAACTCTGGTGGAGAGCCAAGCGCTGTCGGCGATTTTGTTTGCCGGTTCCGCTCAGTTAGTAGCAACCGGAATGTTTAAAGCCGGTGCCTCACTGGCCACCATGTTACTAGCAATATTTTTCATCACCTCTCGTCACCTGCTCTACAGCGTCTCGATGCGCGAGAAAATCAAGCCTTTGCCACTTAAATGGCGCTTAGGGCTAGGCTTTCTTCTTACCGATGAGCTGTTTGCGATATGTGGTCAACAGTCGGAAAAACAGTTCAATCGTTGGTATGCGCTTGGAGCTGGGTTGAGTTTTTATCTATGTTGGAACTTAGCCACGCTGGCAGGCATCATCGCTGGCAGCTACATCCCAGCAATGAATGAACTGGGCTTAGAGTTCGCCGTCGCCGCAACCTTTATCGCTATTGTCGTGCCCAACATTAAAACTTCTCCCGTGCTCATGGCAGTGCTAGTAGCACTGGTGATCTCGGTGTGGTGTGCGAGTCAGCAAATAGAATCTGGATTGATGATCGCCAGCGTCGGTGGCATGTTAGCCGGTTACCTCACAGAGACAATGCGCGGAGGCAAACAATGATCATGTTATCAATACTCGCGATGACGGCCTTGGTGTTTTTAAGCCGCTACCTGTTCTTAGAGCCTCGTCTGCCTCTGAGGTTGAACCCTCAAGCGCAGCGACTTTTGACCTATTCCAGTCCTGCAGTCTTAACCGCTATTTGGGCACCTATTGTGTTTATGCCCGAGCAGCAATTGTGGTTATCGACAAGCAATCCTTACCTGGTTGCCGCCATGGTCGCTGCGGTGCTGGCCTGGAAAAGCAAGAATGTGTTGCTGACGACTATCATAAGTATGCTGGTTTTTCTCGCGCTAAAATTGCTTTAACCGATCAGTAATGCCAAAACAAATAAGCCGATACCTATTCCCGCAACGCACTTGGCTAACAAAGCCAAGTCGTTGCTGCCCCCTTTAGGAGACCGATTACAACATCCCATAAAAAACCTCCAATTGATCACTCAATTGGAGGTTAATCCTTATCCCAAGGGCAAAGTAAAGCGCTTTATTGCGCTACCCACTCTATTTCTATCAATGTGTTGTCGTCGGATTTGAGGCGTGCGAGAAACACATCCCCTTGGTGTACTTCCCCCACGCCTTGCGGCGTACCAGTCATAATGATGTCGCCATCGCATAGCGTGGTAAAACTAGAGAGCTCATCGACGATGGTTTGTGGTGGGTACATCATCTGCGTAACAGCGCCTTTCTGCACTCGGACACAGTTGATAAACAGCTCGATTTCTAACGACTCAATCGCAATGCCTTGCAGCGAAATAAAACGACTGAACAGCGCCGAGCCGTCAAACGCTTTGGCTCGCTCCCATGGCAGTCCTTTCTGTTTTAGTTGCGACTGCAACGCGCGCTTGGTGAGATCTAAGCCCACCCCCACCGCACTCAATTTACCATCCTCAATCACAAAACAAATTTCGCCCTCGTAGTGAAGAGGCTCTTGGTGGTAAGAAAGTAACTGTGTGGTGATGGATGTCGCTGGTTTGTTGAATACCACCATTTGATCGGGCACCGCATTATTGAGCTCTTTAATATGCTCGAGATAATTGCGACCCACGCATAAGATCTTTCCTGGTTGGAGCGTTCGCTCTTCAACTTTCACGCTGTACATGCCATCTTCCTTGATTTATTTGACTGGCAACATTCTAATCAAAAAGCTCAGTAATTGAATGATTCAGCGATATTTTTTGAGGTTTGATCCCAGCTTATTTGTCGTTAGCTGAGGCGAATAGAGATACAAGCAAAAAGCCCCCGAACAATCGAGGGCTCAGATCAATAAGGTGTCGGACTAACGGTTATTCACCGCGTCGATAAACACTTGTTGTGCGCCTTCCACATTGAGCGCTTTCGCTTCTTCAAGCAGTGCTAGGGCTTTGTCTAGCATACCAACTTCTACCGCGCTTTTAATAGCAGTGTGGTAATAAGTTTGGGTTTCCGGTTGGACCACCGAAGGAGTTCTTTCTACAGGTGTCTGGATTGGCTCAGAACTCGTCGCTACTTGTTTTTCTCTAGACTCAGCAATGACGTTTTTCTGCCCATATCCGCTAAGGGTTAACGTTTCTACCTCAAACGTAAAGGATCCTTGCGTAGACGATAAATAGGTAGGGTCAGTAACAATCGGTAATGGTTCTCCTGACTCTTCAGCTCGAACTTTAGCAGGATGAGGGACAACAACTTTGTCACCCAATTGGCTGTTG
>JBCAXU010000023.1:0-40240 GCA_038533895.1 Pseudomonadota bacterium
GAAACTCAGTATGTTGTTTAATAATTACTCAATTTCGGGCGGTTTGGTTTTCTGTCCGAATAACGCAACAAAGCCGCGGGGATGCTACCAGACTAACCAACAAGCTACAATGATATAATGATATCAATTTGAGCAATATGTCCAGTATTTGCACAATATTTAACATTAAATTGTGTTATGACATATCTGTAAATAACGCCAATGATAATTTACTTCCTGTGCAGTTTGTGCGGATATAGTTGAGTATAGACCTGCCAAAGCACATTCAAGTTTCTATGCCCTGTAACTTGAGCTACTTCTTCTATAGAGTACCCCTTCTCAAATAAGCGGCTTGCGCCTTCCCTTCTAAGGTCGTGATAGCGTAAATCCTCAATACCGAGCTCATTGCGTACACGTTGAAAGCCAGCGGTAACACTGCGGGCGTTGTAAGGGAAGATGCGAACGCATTTTTTAGGTTGTCTCTTGGCAATGTCGCAATCGCGGAGCATTTTAATCACGTACTGCTTTGTTCTGCCCGTTTTGTCCCACAAATCAGGCTCTTCCATAAACTTGTCGAGTAGTACGTATATCGGTACGGATTTTTGTTGGTGTGAGTACGGATCTTCTAGCTCTCTAACCCTTTTATTTCCATAGGTTCGAGCGAACTCTTTTTTCTGAATGTTTTCGATTCTCTGTGTATAATCGCCGAATTCTTTTTAACTGTGATGTCCACTGTGAAGCGTGTTTCACCGCTTTTTAGTGTGCGTTTTTTAATGCTGAATGACGCCATTTGTCCTACTCCATCTATACGTACTAAATGCGTACTGAAAGGGTAAATCGGGGGCAATTCTAGCAAGTTGCTGTATGTATATACAGTGGTAAGATTTCGAGTAACACCTTATGAAACCTGACAATACTAGTAAATACGCCGCAAATCGCTTTTCCATTGCACCCATGCTCGATGGGATCTACTTTCTAGCAAAATAAAGGGTTTTAGTCGTTTGAGGCGTACCATAGGCGATCTGCGAATTTTCGGTACACCTCAAAATTGACTAGTACGCCTTGCTTCAGACACAAAAAAGCCGCCAGTGTAGGCGGCTTTGTTATTTGTGGTACTCCATAGATACATTTGACTATGTTGGCCAACGTAGTTAGATGTGACTATGCTCGAGCGAATTCCCTTGAACTACATGAAGTGATTATGAGTGCTCAAATGCTTGGCGACCTCTGCTCTTGCATTTTGGCACTTCCTAAACTTTCTGACCTGAATTTCTACTTCTTGGTAAGCGTGATGCAGTTGGTTCAAGCTTGCCTCTAACTTCTCTAGTTCGATAGATGCATTGTGGTCTTTCTGTTCTAGCAGTTCGACATAGTGTGTCACTACATCGTTCTGGCTATGTGATTGCTTTGCTTTCCAACTTAATAAGTTACAGATTTTATCTGATAGATTTGTCATTATATTATTACCTAGCCTATTTTTATATTGAGAGTCAATTTGAGCATTTACTAATAAATGCCTCTTTTGCTCTTTAAGTTTTTGATTTTAAACATATGCACTTTTGGCACAGCGTTTGGATGTTACTAGGTTTTATTGGTTTCTCTGTATGAGATTCATCACGCTTATTTTTTTGCTGGCTCATATCTGACACTTTTTAGTCGGTTGGAGCTCAGTCTGGAACGCTGTGCGGAGGTGGTTTAATGAGAAAAACGTCACTGATAGTATCAGTGCTTAGGCGCTTTCGTGATTTGGCTGGTCTTACTCAAAAGCAGATGTCTGCTAAAACGGGTATTTCACTTGCAACTATTAAGCGAATAGAGCGTGGGGCTAGGTCGATGACTATTGAGGATTATGAGAGCTATCTTGAAGTGTTGGAGCTATCGCATATGGATGTGCTGATTGCGATGGATACTGGCAATTATAATGTTGAGCGAGAGATCGCGTCTCTCGCTCGAAAGCTCCCAGAGGACTTGAAGGAGGCACATTTATCTTACTTGGTTGCGTTAACCAAAGCTCTTTAGAATCCCCACATCATATTCCCAACGTCCATATTAAGATCAGTGCCTTTGTCCGTTTTTGCTTGGTCTACTGACACGGGCTTATCAGATTTAATCGTCAGTGATACTTCAGACTTGCTCTTCATTGTTTGTGGGGCCAGTGGTTGATAAGGTCGGTATTGATTTTGGGCGGTAAGTCCTCCGGCTTGATATCCCGTGTAACCTTGTTGTTCCGTTCGGTTATAGGTCTCATTAGTCGTGATACCTAACTTGGCGTTCTTGTCCTTAATCTTGTTAAGTTTTCCTGCCAATTTATCTACTTGTTCGCCTGCTTCTTCGGTTTGCAACTTCCAACCTTCAGGTATTAAAGCATCTGGCAGCTTGTTAATGAGCTTTTTAAACTCATCCCATAGCCAGCGAATTTTCTCGCCTACCCAAGCTATCACTTTGTCTAACCCAATGAACTTATCAACTAGATAGGTAATGGCAACAACTGCCGCCATAACTGCTGCGACAATTAATCCAATTGGGTTACCCAAGATCACAGCGTTTAACGCAATCAATGCAGCTTTAAATAAAGCCACGGCTGCAACAATTTCGCGGAAGTATTGAGAAACGAAAATCACGCCTTTACCCAGAAAGACAAGCCCATTGTAGAGGCCTTTAACCGCTTGAGTGACTTTGGTGATGGTTTCATCTCGCCATTTTGCATTCTTGAATTTAGTTGTGAATTCACCGAAGGCTTGAGTCGCTTTCTCCATGATAGGAGCGAGAGCTGCATACTTAATTGATTTGATACTTTCTTGAATACGTTGCAAAGCATCGTTGTAGGCTTCGGCTTTTGCTGCATCTTCCGCTTTTGCACCGCCGCCTAATTCGGCTAATTCTTTTCGTGACCTCGCTAAACCGTCTGTACCTTCTCGAAGAAGCAAGAGCATTTGGCGACCATCTTGACCAAAGGCAGCGTCAGCGAATGCCATTTGTTCTTGAGCGGTTTTAAGTTTTGAAAATGATGCTAAGAGTGCTTCATAAGCCTCTTGGGTATTTGCTGCTCCGTCTAAATCCTTGAATACAGAATTACCACTCTTTTTGAGGTAAGAGCCCAGAGCGCCACTTCCCGTTTGTTGTAGGACGCCTAGACGTTTAGTAAAGCGTGTTAAGGCCGATGACATTGTATCTTCGTCAACACCTGCATGCGAAGCTTGTTTGCGCATGGCTTGCAGCTCACTAATGGATATTTTCAGAGTGGCAGATTTTTTCGCAAGAGCGTCCATTTCTGCTGCTGCACTGTTCACTTCAGTTACTAGGCCAGCAATACTCAAACCACCTAGCAAAGCGGCTCCTTTACCTGCTACAGCTCCACCGACTTTAGGTAGCTTTATTTTTCCATTGAGCTTTTGCATCGGTTTCATGATGCCTTGTAGCTTCGAGTACTTCTTTTGTAGTGAGGTAATCTCTTTGCCATGTTCTCTGTAACTCTTATTCAAGCGTTCATATTCGCTATCGAGCTTGTACACGGAAACACCGGACTTTTTGAGGCTTTTACGTAAGCCCATTAATCCTGTTTGGTATTGCTTTTGTTCAGTATTGAGTTTGTTCAACTTTTCTTGCTGCTTGGCGATTTTCGCAGTAAGGGCGGCACTCGGTGCCTGAAGCTGTTTCGCTTTCTTTTGCAGTTTATCTAGCTGCTCTTGTTCTGCTTTCAGAGCGAGTATATTTTTCTGCTTGGCCTTCTTAATGTCGTTAAAGCGATCAATCATAGCCATAGCGCTAGAGTCGTCTGCCTGAGCTTTTTGTACCTTCCTGATTTGCTTTGCATAGCGATCAGATTCGCTGCTCATACCTTTTAGGATAGGCTTGGTCTTATCTTTCATGCCCATCACGATAGAGAGATTCATCTTCATAGATATCCTTCCCAAAATAAAAAAAGAGAGCTTATTCGCTCTCTTCTTGTTCAGTTCTTTGTCGTGCTTTTTCGCGGAACAACAATAGGTCTTCGTAGCTGAGTCTATCTATTTCGCTTGGTTGCCAGTGAAACACTGCTGCAATGTCAGCGTAATAGTCTTCTACGTGCTCTATTACAGTTCCGTATTGACGAAAAAAGAGGCGATAGTCGTCAGAATTGGCGCCCAGTTCTCAACAGGCATATTCATAGCATCGCGCTCATTGAGATTAGAAATTCTAGGTAACAGTACTTCACCTGCTTCAAATCTCATCTCACATACGTCAACGAGACTGAGTCCACGAAGGTTGCCTGAGTCCGGTTTACGCAGATCTAGCTTTTTAATCTCTACACCATCTTTTTCAATTGGGGTAGGCAGGTCAACGGGCTTCACTGTTGCTTTGTTCTTAGTTGGGGCTGTCATAGCCTAGCTCCTCTTTTAAATCTTTCAGTTTGATCTTGCGACCACCTTTGCTTGGGTCGAGCTTCATTACGAGCTCAAACAAATCATGGGCTTCTTTCTTTTCACCTGCTTCAAAGTGCCAGTCACCGACTAGACGGAACATTTTCACTTTGAGGGGTGGATTTGTTGCTAGTTCGCCTGCACGTAAGTCTTTTACAGCATTAATGAGGTATTCGCGGTTGAATGGTTTTTTAGCTTCATAAGCCTTTTGTGAGTACTTTTGTACGTAACCCAGAAAGGCGGTCTGGCCGTTCATCTTCCAAGTATTTGGACATTCAAGCCCTGCACCAATAGCAGCTCGGAAGTCTTCATATATATCTTCTAGCTTGCCAAGGTCCACATGCCATAAGAACCACCACCAAATCACATCAAGGTTGCCGTAGTTACCTTTATGAGTGTTAAGTAACTCTTCGACCAGTGGGCGATATTTCTTGATTAGCTGTTCTTTGAAAGGGTCTTTCTCTTTAGAGCCTGAAAGCGTTCTTACGTATTCAAGATCTTGCTTTAGCCTTGCTTGAGTTTCTTCCCAAGGTTTATCAGCAAAAGCAGGACGAAGGGTAGAGCTCGCTTCTGGTTGCTGAATTTGCTTTGGCTTTTGTGGCGTTGACTGTAACTGGTGCTTTCTCTTCATGAGGATAGATAGCATGAGGTTACTCCTTACTGTGGAATCAGTTCTTCGCCGTTCAGCATGATTTCAAGCTGACCGTCTTTCACAGTGAGCGACAAAGGATCTGCTGAGAAAGCTTCTTTAAGTGTGTACGTCTTACCACTATTGGTTTCTAGCGTGACGTTTTCATCAACCAAATTGGCGATTGCTTCTTCATCAGTATCTTTTGCATGAATAATGGTTGCCTTGATGAACGGTGCATCAGAGTACTCTTCTGAGTACCCTAAAACGCCGTCATCGCCCATTACAGGTGTGCGCTTTAGGTTACCAAAGCCAACCTCTGCACCTTCTTTAATTGGCAGTCGTCCTAATGAACCTGCTATTAGGACGGCACGGCTAGTAATTTTTGTTGACATAAGTTACTTCCTAAATTGAACCTTACCCGCGGTAATGATTAGACCATTCACGAACTGTGGAGAATCTTGGTAGTTCGCACGTTGTTTATTGGTATCGTCTAGCTCAACGATGAGTGAATTCTTGTAGCCGTCAAAGTCTTGAACAATACCGTTGTATTCCAGCTCTCGATACAGGGCGAGCAGCTCTGTTTTGAGCATGCTTGGTGTCACGATAACCTGACCGCGAGCAAACTTAGTTCCATCTTTTGCCAGTTTGTGTCGAGCGTATTTGCTGAGAATGCGTGAGCGTTGCTTCTGACGGAAATACATTGCTGTGGCAGGTGTCATTACATCGAGATAGCTGTTATCTGCAATACCAGCGGCGTTTTCTGTGTAAGCAGTAATAGGACGCTCAACCATCACTTCTTTTGCTGAGCTGACGGTGAAGGTACTAATACCTTCGTATAGCAACATATTGCGCTCTGCAAACGTCCATTCACTTGCAGCCTTTGAGTAAACGCCGCTAAGCTTCAAAGTTTGTAAAGGTCGGCAAGGGTCAGTAGCAAGCGAAGGCGCAATTTGACCAACCCAAGCACCAATTGCAGCCGCATCACTGAGACCATTGTTTGCTGAATCACAGAATTGATTGATAGGCATGAAGCTAATCAACGGGCAATTACTCACAGGGGCAAAGGTGATTAATTCTGCGTGTGTGCCTTTTTTCGGAATGTAAGCTAAACCGGGGATCTGGTTCATCGCGTCATAACGTTCTTCAAGCAACTCACCTAACTCTCGAATGGTTGTTTCATCATTGAGTGAGCACATGATGTGGTTATATTGAACATCCCCCAAAGCGGCTAGAGCACTGGTGATATCACCAGCGTCAACACTGACTGCGAAGATAGGCATAACTTCATCTTGTTTGCGGAAGTACTCCACCATTTCTACAATTTCAGAGGTTGCGCCATCTTTGCCGAAGTTCTCTGCGGCAATGGTTTCGTCCATACACAAAGTCACGGTATTTGGCCCAACTTTGGCACCTGCAATCGCATTACCAATGGCTAAGATGATTTGTTGTTCTTCTGCACTGTTCGCTAGGCTATTATCGATCTCGATAAAACAACCTGGTACACGAATATTGCTAGGAACTTCGTTGAAGCTAATACTCATTATTTAGCATCCTTCTTGATGGTCGTTTGTTTTGTCGAAGTGTCAACAACCGTGCAGTCACCATCGTTGACACGACGCAGCCAATAGGTGTTACGAGGTTTGCTTTCACCTGAAGTTTTTAAGGGCTCAAGCGTTTTAGGGTCTTTTACAGTGACGCCTTTTTTGGGCTTGATTGTGAATGTTGGTACTTTGTTTTTTTCCATTACGCTGCATCCTCTAGTGCAAAGTATTCCGCTGCCATTGCTAGTAGCTCTCGCTCTAGAGCTGGCGTCCAACCAATGAAGGTACGCTTTGGCATTGTGTAATTTCGTTTAGTCAGTGTGCCGCCTTTCCAGCGACCAACCTTGCTATCAAAAAAGCCGTTTACTCTAGTAGTAAATGACACCTGTGAACCTTCGTTGTGCTCGCGTCCGATATCGCCAGCCACACCTTTAATCCCGACTTCAAAATTGTCTTCAGTCACAATGGTTCGCATTGAGCGACCAAACCCTAACAGCATGTTTTTGTTGTTGGCGGTATGTGCGCCTTCTAGACCTTCCCGAATTTTGACTTTCTTCCTTCGCGTTCGGCTTTGGTATGGGTTGTTATCAATATCTCGCTGAGCTCTTATCTGGGCTCGAAAGAATTGCCGTGCACGATTCGCCATTCTTCTGTTCAGGTCGAATTTTTCAGACGCAGTAAGCACTAAGTTCTCGACAACTTGAGTTAATTGTTCGGGTGTTTTTAGTGTTAGTTCTGACATGGCAAGTCATTCTCGTGACCAACAAAGTGAACCAGTTCACCTAACTCATCTTCATCAGCAGCGGCTTCAAACTGGTTATCACATCGGTATAGATCACCGGCTTGTTTCCAATCGCCTTGTTCATCTTCGATCAGGCTGTACTCTTCTCGAATATCGAGCTTTAGTTTTATGTCGTAACGTCCTTTGTCTAGACGTTCGACAGCAAATGTCGGCATGGCTAAACCTTTCTCGCTTCGGTGTTGGTCATACTTGTTTAACCAACTGACAATATGCATAAACAGATTGTCCGGATTGAGCTTGGCATTTTGCACAAAGATAATGGCGGTGTACTCGACTTCAAAACCGTCAATTTCATCGCCTTGAGTGCAAAAAATAGCGCCGTCTTCAGCCCATGAATCAAAGCCTTTGGCATCAACAATATGCGTCTTGAAAAGGTCTGTTAGGTTTTGCAAAGCTTTCATCACACCCTCTCAAAACGGTAGGTTTCTTCACCATGAATGAGCATGTCTACCGCTTGGCGGTACTGGACTTCACATTCTTCTTTCTTGTCTGTTAGGGCCTCTTGCCTTTCTGCCGCGTCTTTGGTGGCATCACCGCTCATTTGGGTGCTGATTAGCTGTGCGGCGGTAAGCGCAAACACGGCTTGCTTGTAGAGCGTCTCGCCTGACTCTTGATCATCAAACCGTGCTTGCGACAACTCGGCTAAGTTAGCAAAAGGTTCTAGGGTGTCTTTTAGCTCTGAATGAACTTTCACACGCGATACTTTTGCGTGGTGCAGAATGCCTGCCTCTGTCTCATTGCTTTGGAAATGGAACAGAGACTGAAACTCTGAAATTTTTAGGGCTGGATACTTGCCAGAAGCAGGTAGCTCAGAGTCGTATATCTCGTTTTTGTTTCCAACATACTCAGCCATAACTCAACCTTATTTAGTGGGTTAGGGGGATGCAGGCAGCACTCGCGATTATCATTAAGTACATAAGTACACATGAAGCAGCGAGAGAGCCTGCATTTGTGGGGTGTTAGTTAATTAGTGCCAAGCGCCTTTGATCCAAAGCTTCACATTCTTGAATTCCATTGCAGCGGCTTTGCCTTTTTCTTCAAGAACGTAAGCCATGTTCATTGACTCAAAGTTCTCAATCTGGTCTTTCTCATCGTTCTTTTTGCCTGTAGAACGGCGTACAGAACCTTCTTGAATGTAGATAGACAAGTTGTCGTAGCTAGTGACCATGATGCCTGTAGAAGGGAAGCCCGGTACTTTTACCGCAGGTAGGCCACCATAAGTGCCGATAACCTGCATTTCTTGAATTTTGCCTTTCTCGCTAGGCGTATTGCCGTGCGCTTCGTAGAACTTGGCCTTATCGTAAGCAAGCAAATCAGAGCCGATAATTGCGACTAGGTTTCCATCGTTCTCACACGCATCGTGTAGAAGATTCTTGGTTTCAAGTACGGCTAGATCTAAGTTGATAAAATCGCCCTTTTCTTGACCAGCAGAACCATCACCACCTTCACCGATACGAATCACATTTGAACCATCAACCACTTCAGAGATCAGACGCTCTGAGTTGTGGTCGCGCATTGCTTGATACCAGCCTTTGTTTACATCTTCACCGTTAGGGTTGGCGTTTGCATCGGTATTGGCAGCTACTGTTTCGCCATACCAACCGATAGTAATTTTGTTGGCATCAATCTGTTCTCGGGTTGCTTTACTTAGCAGTGTGTTGAAGTTTTTATGATGCGCCCATGCGTCAAGCTTTGCGTAGCGAACCGCAGTGTCGAAGTTGGTTTGTTCACACATGTAAGGCATTGCCCCCATGCTTGAGTGATCTTTAGGTGTACGCTTACCTTCGCCAGAAGTATCGGTGCGGCTGGCGATCATGCCTGTAACACCAAGGCCGATTGACTCACCTTTCTGATTTTTCACTGAGATGACGTTAATTTTCTTCAAGAACCAGTTACTTTCTCGAATGGCTGCGATGATTTTTTGTGTGCCACTTGGGCTCACATTAAATTTCTCTGTTGCGTCATCAGTGTCGTTTTGTGCTGCTACCGCTTTAACGTAAGTGCTAAGTTTTTCTTTGGTATGTTTTTGCATTGTGTTACCTAATTCAATTCGTTGTTGGTTTGGATAGAATCAGTGCTTACAAGTACACATCTTCTTCGCCGCCTGAACCTGCTGGGTTGCGTTCATCTTCATCAGTCAGTTTGCTTAACTTCTCAAGTTGACCGGACAGCTTTTCTACTTGACCAGAAAGCTCGGTTACTTGACCTTTAAGTTCGGTGACTTCGCCGCCTTCTTCTGGCGGTGTTTCTTCTTCACCATCTTGTTTGCTTTGAGCTGATAGGCAGGTAATCAACTGACCAATTTGTCCGCTAAGTTGTTGGTTCTGCTCAATGCTTTTCTCAAGCAGCTCTTCGGTTTTTTTAGACATTTCTTCCGGTTCCTCTAGGTTAGAAAGCTGCTCTTCGTGTCCATCAGGTGTGCTTTTGAGCAGGTTTAAAAATTTCGTTAATAGAGAGCGCTCTGATTGTGTCTCGCTATCTTGAGAGAGTTTTTCGATATGATTGAGTACTTGGCCTGTTGATACCTGTACGGCATCTTTTTCACTTGGTTGAGCAGAAAGGTGTACTTGCGTTGTCCCTAGTGATGCAGGTTTATCAGTGAAGGCAAGACCTGTTAGATATGCTTTACCAGTGTTCGCAAAGTCTTCTAGGTACTCACATGACGTATGCAGTAGCTGACCGTTTTCGATGTTTCTTAGTAAGAAAGAATTAGGCTTAATCTCTGCCCAAAGCTCATCATCGCGTTTTTCGACAGACAAAACAGAACCGCCTTTCCAGCTCCATTCAGAGTGGTCTTCATTGATTCGAGCTGTGTACTTTTTCGGGTCGTACGTTTCCGCAATGTCATCAATGACCTTTTGTGGAATGTCTCGCCCGTCAATAGTGGGGCCAGCTTTCAAAATGCAAATTGGCTCTGACTTGAACATCATTTCTCTCCTAAATTCGATGATTCCAATCTAACCAATGCCTTTGTCTTTTTGTATTTGTGCTGTTTCTAAATGGTGAATATAGAAAGCGCACAAGCTGAGTAATTTAGGGGGCTATAGCACTATGCAAGCATGGATACGAATGTTATTAGCGAAGCGCTATACACCACAGACCAAACGAAAGCTTTGGAATTGTTTTTGCGCCAACGAAAGCCGCCTGAAATTGCGGAGCAAGTTGGTGTGGCTACTCGCACGGTTCAGAAATGGATAACTCAGTTTGATTGGAAAAAACTGAGGGATGATGCACCCGTTGAATTAATGCTAAGGCAGCGTATTGCCTACTTGATGTGGGTTGACCATAAACTCGAATGCCAAGAGCGTGAGCTGAAGATGCTGCTAGAGCAGCACTACAAAAACCAGAAGTCAGAAGAGCGCTCTCGACCATCGAGTTCTAGTGGTGGTGAGAATAAGCGAGGACGTAAATCAAATAAGGTTAAAAATGACATTTCCGGTATCACGAAAGAGATGCTGGATGAATACCGTGAAAAGACCTTCTTTGGCTACCAGAAAGAGATTCATGAGCACAAGCAAAACGATGAGATCAACGAGATTCGCTTTTATCTTAAATCTCGCCAGATTGGTTTGTCGTTCTATTTTGCATGGGAAGCGTTTGAAGATGCAGTGCTTAGCGGAGATAACCAGGTGTTTATTTCTGCGTCCAAGAAACAGGCGTACATCTTTAAAAATTACATTCGCAAGTTTGCCCTAGAGCTTGCTGGCATTGATTTAAAAGGTAAAGACGACATTGAATTAAGCAATGGCGCCAACCTTATTTTCTGTTCAACCAACGTTTCATCTTCTCAGGGCTTTAATGGCCACATGTATTGGGATGAGGTTTTTTGGATACCTCGCTTTGGGGCACTTGATGACTATGCAGGTGGTATGTCGATTCAGGCTCAGTACCGTACAACCTACATTTCAACCCCTTCTACTATGGCGCATGAGGCTTACCCGAAATGGTCTGGTAAGAAAGAAGACAATATTGACCTAAGCCATAAAGCACTGAAAGACGGTGCGCTTGGCCCCGACTACATCTTCCGTCAAATGATCACGGTTGATGATGCCATTGCCAAAGGCGGTGACAAGCTCTTCAACATGGAGAAGCTTAAACGTAAGTATCCGGTTAAAGAGGTATTCGACAACCTGCTTCGCTGTAAATTCTTGGATGATAGCGCCTCGTTCTTTGCGCTCAAGGCGTTGTTGGCTTGCAAGACGGATACTGACTTGTGGCAGGACGTAGACCACGATAAAGCGAGACCAGTTGGTAATGCAGAGGTTTTGGTTGGTTATGATCCAAGAGGTGGCGGCACTGGTGAAGGTTCGGACGATGCAGGTTTAGTGGTTGCACTGAAACCCAAAACTAAGGGCGGCGTATTTCGGACTATTGAGAAACTTCGCTTGAAAGGTTCGAGTTATGAACAACAAGCTGAAACCATTCGAAGCATTACCGAAAAGTACAACGTGGTTTATTTAGCGATGGACACAGGCGGTGTGGGCTCGGCGGTAGCGGAGTTGGTACGTAAGTTTTACCCGGCTTTGGTTGAGTTGAATTATTCACCAGAGATGAAGCGCATGATGGCATATAAAGCGCGAGAGATTATCAATAATGGACGCTTCTTGTTTGATGATGATTGGGATGACCTAGTGCATTCCTTCTTGATGATTCGCCAGCAAACCACCGATAAAAGCGGGCAAGTAACCTTTGTTTCCAATCGTAGCAAGATAGGTTCGCATGCTGATTTAGCATGGGCCTCAATGCACGTTCTAGCGTGGGAACCAATAGATGTTAATGCAGATAACGATACAAGCGTAACGTTCTTCTAAGAACTGGAGAGAGCAAGTGATTGAGATTGAATTTTCTAAACCTGTAAGTGTGATGAATAGCGATATTCTGAGCTATTTAGAAGTGGCGTTAATTGACGGCTTATATGAGCCGCCAATACCGCTTGATACTTTGGCTAAGGCCTTGCGCGTGAACCCCATGCATGCCAGCGCAATAGAATTCAAACGTAATACGTTGATTTTAGCTATTGCGTTGAGTGGGTTGTTATCTCGTCAAGATGCAAAGCGCTTTATTCAAGACTACTTAACGTTTGGTAATGGCTACCTGCAAGTTATACGCAGTTTCCGCGGGCTAGGTGAGCCTGTTAAGTTGAAGCACTTGCCCGCGCTTTATATGCGTAGGCGTGAAGACTTGGGCTGGACATACAAACCACGCGCTTACGATGACGAAGGGCGCATTGACTATAAACATGGGCAAGTATTTCACTTGGGTGACTATGATATTGCTCAAGAGCTTTACGGCTTACCAAGTCATGTTAGCGGCCTTACTTCTATCTGGCTAAACGAAGATGCAACTTTGTTTCGTCGTCAGTATTTCCGCAATGGTAATCACGCTGGCTACTTGTTGTATATGAATGAGCCAACAATGACCACCAAGCAGGAAGAAGAGATCAAGAAACAGCTTCAGGCTCAAGAAGGCATGGCATTCAAGAACCTGTTTGTTAATGCGAAAGGTAAAGATACCAAAGCACCGGAATTAAAAGCGATAGGGCAGGTTGAAGCGAAAGATGCGTTTAAAGATGTAAAGAACCAAACCATGACGGATGTATTGGCCCTTCATCGTGTACCTATCGAGTTAATGAGTGTTCGCCGTGAGAGTATTACGTCACTCGATCTCAGTAAGGTGGATTGGTTGTTTCACAAGAATGAGCTTTTACCGCTGATTGATATGATGCAAGAGTTGAATGAATTTACGGGGCAAGAGGTTATTACCCCGAATGAATACATGCGTTTGGATGTGGCTTAGTATCGAGTATAGACAGATACGTCTCTACTGAAGCGAAGGGTTGAGTTGTGCTTTTATCCATGTTTGTAGCGATAGCAGTTGTTGTGCGTTTTCAGCACAGGTTTGCAGGTTCGCTACATCTTCGGCTAGGACTTCGGCGTCTCGTTCGTAACTTGTAGCGGTTTTGGTGGAACCATCAGAGACGGTGGAGGGCTGCTGAATACCGATTGCTCTATTATGCGCTCGCACTGATTCGGCGCGGACGTGCATCCAGTCAGGGTCATTAACAACGCACTGCTTATCACTGTTCTTTTGAGCATACTTGATCACCTTTTTTTCTATTTCTCGAAACTCAATTCGAATATCAGGCTTTTGGTTAGCCAGTTTTACGGCTAATTGAAAAGCCTCGTCTTGTTTCTGTTCTACTTTGTCCCATAAGGCGTTTTGTGCTTTTAGGGTTTTAGCTTCTGTAGTCGTAACGCCGTAGTCGTAGGAAAGGTAAGCGACACCACCAAGAACGGCAGCAAAGGCAACGGCTTTAAACAGAGTTAGATAATTACTTAACATGGTCATTCTCCTTGCCAACCGTTTAGACAAACGTCTTGCTCTTTACTTCGGCGTTTAGGAATACCGGCACAGTTGCTTTTTTCTAGTCGGCAATCTTTACCATTCACAAACACCCATCGCGGATACTCATTGCAAGCACCAGTGCGATCACCTCGGTTAAATTTTTTCAGCAATGTAGAGCGAGCGAAGTTTCCTACACCAAGGTTATAAACAAAGCTCACCATCATGTCGTACTCGCCTTGGTTTGGCTTTTGGGTGATACGCTTGTTAACGACACGTTCAGCGGCAGATACGCTTTCAACAAAGTTTTCAGCGGCTTCCTTTTCGGTGATATGTGTCTCCTTGGTCACGCCTTTGGTATGACCTAGACCGACAGTCCAAACGTTCGCACTGCATTGGTAGGACTTAAGGCGGCAACCTTCCTCGTTAGCGATATGGCGCAATCCGTTTTCACTGACGCTTAGCTCTGAGTCGATAGTAAATACAATCGCAAGAACTGAAGTGACAGAGCACACCACCGCTTGTATTGCTTTGGTTTTTAGACTCATATTGCTCCGTCCTCTTGTGAGTTCAGCTTGTCGAGCTTGGCTTGGTTGAGCTTGGTGGCAACGGCATAGTGGCGAATAGCCATGACGCCTGAAACAATACCCACGAAGATTGCGATAAGCTGGGCAATATCGTTCACACCAAAGCTGATTAGGGTTGCACTAACAGACGTTAGAATTTTCTTTAATCCAGTAATGTCTAGCAAAGAAACAACTAACGCTTTTACCTCTGTTTGATTCATTGATTTTTCTCTCGTAACTAGTGATTAGTGCCCCACAAAACCAGTGTATCGGGCTGAGGTTTAAAGGGTACTTATGGCATTTCTAGTGCGGAGATATAGAAGTTAGGGAAGGTAGAAAGAACAAACCCAGCGTCTAAGCTGGGTTTGATGGTTAGTTGGTTGGCGAATCTGGGTATGGGTTCTCTGCTTTGATTTTGGCTTCTAGCTCGTTGATACGATCAGAGAGTACTTGCACCGCATCGTTTTTGCCTTGCCGCTGTTTACGCGCAAGCTCACTTTCTAGTGGGTCGGTGAGTTGGGTATAAAGCGCCGAGCGAGTAGCGTCCACTTGCGCATAGTCGTGAATGAATTTATTGCTTAGGTTAGTTACCCAACAGTCATCAATCCATTCATCCCACTGTGTTAGTGGCTTTTCTAACGTGTATTCATTTGTGACCAAAGACGCATCATCAAACGCCTTAGATTCGTGGGTTTGCTTATTGTAAGCGGTTATTTCAACAGGCTTTAATTCAACAAGCCATTTCTGATTTTTTACATCAAACTTTGCTTGTTTGGTTTCTTCGTCAAAATCTGGTTTAGCTACCCACGTAGAAAACTGAGGCAAGATATATTCATCATATCCAGTCACCTTATGGATTTGACTCTCACCCTGATAAATGAGGGTTTTGTAGTCGTAGTGATACGCTGTTTTCATTACATCCATCCTCGGTGAATTTTAATAGAAAGGTTTGCAGTGTATGGGCGGTTTTCATTCGCGGTGGGTACACTTCCAGAAGCATCAAACTCTATGACGGCTGTACCTGTGTTCCCTCCGGTGCCTGCACCATTACTATATGTTTGGCTTCCACTAGCTTTTAATGCGCCCGACTGTTCAATAATATTTGGCTCTTCTGGAAATAAAAACTCACCTTTGTTTAAAGCATCAAGCTTACCAATAATGTTTCGAATCGCATCACCTTGAGTATCACCATGATTAACCCCACTAGGAGCACCACGAACAAAATGCCCTAAGTGATGATTTGGCAAAGTGAACGTAGTTGCACCATCTCCATCACCAAACTTCATTGCGTGAGTCATTGGAGCGGCGTCTTTTGTTGCCTGAGTAATCACCATTCCAGCCGCTACTGCATAATCCCAGAGAAGCTTATCGGTAGTTCTTGATAATTCACCGCCTTTTAGGTCAATCCAAGCGGGCTTTTCTCCAGATTGATGAAATTCACCTATCATTCCCACCATGTTTGCTAGTGCTGCTTTAATTGGCGCTAGGTGCAGCTCATTCAACTCCGTCTCAGTCACAAACTCACTGTGTTTAAAAATGACTTGCCCAGCTTCACCCGAAATCGCCGCCTTCAGTGTCACCATGCCGCCAATGCCTTTCGGTAGGGCGACCTTGGGTGTCGAGCATTCGATCACGGATAGATTGCTGCTATCCAGTACATGGATTTGATGTAGGTACTCATCAAAGTGCTGTTCAATGGGTAGATTCAAGATAAAGGTTAAAACGCCATTGTCATCGTAGTAACTGGTTTCAATGGTGTTTTCATAAAATGAATACAGTGATTCACTTGGTGCGTCATGGGTTAACGCGCCAATGAGCCGATACTTGGTTACAGTATTTTTCAGCTCACTGTTTAATATGTCTATCCCGTGCTGAGTCGGAATAGCTTGCAGTGTGCTCATTCGGTTTCTCCTATTTCAAGTTGCCAAGTAATGGCAGTGCGGCACAAGATTTGAGTTTCAGCCTCTATTTCTAACTGTGAACTCAACTCTGGCTTTATCGTTAAGGCTGTTGCCTGTTCAAATTGGGTTTCGGCTTCCAATGGGTAAAGCCAGTGAAACTCGGTATGAGGTAATCGGACGTTTTCAAAGGCGATAATGGCTGCGCCATTGTCATAGCTGAAGAGGTCAATCAAAATCAGATTGGGCCTTTTCACATCGTCATAAACCAAACCATTTGAGCCCATTGTCCCAAGTAGGCTTTGATAATCTCGAATCTTCCAGCCAAACCCTTGCTCTTCAAACTCTGTTAAAAGCGATAATTCAATATCGTCATGAGTCTTCTTAAAGTCTTTCGCTATACCGTTAATGGTATTGGTCAGCTCAGCGTTCTCGGGGTCTTGCCAGTATTCGCCTTGAGGCAGTAACCCACGATAAGCATCAGCAAAATCGCCTTCGCTGTATTCAATGATTAAGTCGGAGGTGTCCATGTGACGGCTCCTAATACATGAATCTGGTTATTGTCGATCGCAACTTCACCTACGGGTGATTTGACAATAAAGTTATTGGTCACCGTTGAAATCACTAACACAATTTCGGTGTTGGTGATGGATTCAGGCTTTTTAGTTACTGGGTCTATCTTGCCCATTTTCCCTTTTACAAAGTTTTCAAGGGCCGTGACCACATCATCACGAATCGCTAGGTCTTCAATGCCTTGAATCTCTATAGCGAGCGGCGCTTTTTCTGGGAGATGAGCAAACGGATGACAACCAGCGAGTCGGTTAGCTTCAAAAGTTTCTTGCACAAGATTGACCACTTCACTGCTTAGCGTTGGGTCGTTTTCACGGGCGCCAATGTAGACCTCTACCATGCCGCGCTCTGGCGTGTTATCCAGCGCCCAAGCAAAATCAACATCAGAGTGAGCAGATACTGCCCACACTTCGTAATCTTCTGACTTGCCGATCAGCTCGTTCTTCTCGAATGCCACGATTACTCGCGCTCGCCAGTGCTCTAGCTCTTCGATATCTGCACCACCTTCAATACCAAGCGATAAGATATTATTCGGGTCGATACCGCTTAGCCCTTCAGTGAGGGTAAGTTTGGCGCCGTTTGGTAAATTGCTTGCTGTCCCTGATTCCAGTGCAATAACGTCTACAGGCACATTGCTGTACTGCTCCTTGGTGGTTTCATACTCTTTATCACCGTAGATTAGGCGAGTACCTTTGGCGATCACCACGGTTCCACCTAGCTCAGTAAACTGCACTGTACCTTTCGCAAAAGTAGGCAGTAGTCGTGGTGTATTGTGGCGATTAGCATGCAGGTATAGCCATGCTTCAGAGCAGGTTTCAGGGTGCAATTGTCTGAAAAGCAAATCTTGATAGCCATATTGCCCATAGCTGACGCCAGCAATGGCAGAGGCTATGGCTTTGGTGGCTGGATTACTTTGCCCTGTTTCTGCCGTCAGGTTAGCTTCAGCACGAGCGATTAAGCTCTCAAGGCTCACTTGTGTACTCATTTATCTACCTTCGATAGTGGAACATCAAATGTGGAGCCGTCCGTCAGGGTTATCATGACATTACGGCCCATTTGATTTGGCTTCTCTCTCCAAACAGTGACTTCAATGGTTTTCGCGTGACCTTGTTGAATTAACCAGGCGAGGGCTTCTTCATAGAAACGTTTAGCAAGCCTTAAGGTTTCGTCAGTCAATTTGGCTCGTTTGAGAGTCCAATCACGAGAGCCAACAACCTCTATCAGTTTATTGCTCCAAGTACCGCCGCGTTCATTGTTGTCCATTCTGGCGCGGTCATTTTTGGTTGACTCTGCGTAGTTGTAGACGCTTTGCAGCACCGCATGAGTCATGCCTTCTTTGGAGTCCACCGACTCGGTAAGCGCGTTCAATTTAAAATGGCTCATGCTTTGTTAGGCTCCCGTGTTGTTTTGATTGCGCTGTCGTCTTCATAGTCGTGGTCGTGCGTCTCGACTTTAACTCCGCCGAACGTACCAGACTGACCACCGACAGAACCTGCAACTTCTGCATTCTTCGCCACACTCAGATTGCCGCTTATATCTACATCATTAGAAAAAGTGGTTTTGTCAGCGATAACGTTCACCTGTGGCGCTTTGATAGATACTTCATTCGCAGCTACCACATCGACCTTACCTTGGGTGGCGTAGACCTTAATGCCTTCTTCGGTTTGATGGATTAAATTGCCCTTGTCATCGAGCATGGCGACCTCTCCGGGCTTTAAGTCGATTTGGTAGCGCTCATCTTCAACATTGACGGTAATCCCACGAGCAGTGACACCGCCGATAAACAGATTGTAAGCCTTGGCTTCTGGTAGTGGTCGGCTCATAAAACCGTAGTTGTGGACGCGCTTAATTCGGTCATTGGTGCGGCCTGTTGCCGTTCTGATTTGCAACATTCCTGTAGTGGCGCCTGTCACCGTACCTGTTCCGATCACGTTCTTGATGCGAGCCATTAATCGCTGTTGTTGCTGGCGCTGAGCACTAGACATTGCTTTGCTCCTTAAACGGTCTGACTAACTCAACGGAAGTGCTCGCGGAGCTTTCGGACACCGATAGGCCAAGAGACTTAATCACCAACATTTCACTAAAACTCTGCTCTTTGTCGATCACTCGAATTACTCGGTTTAATCCATCAATCGCAAGCTGAGGAAATATATCTGCGACAGACGTTGAAGCGGTCAGGCTTTCCGCTATGGCTAAGTTACGTTCATATTTGGCGCGAGATAAACACGCTGCACTGCTTTGCAGTTGGTCACAAGTGATCACCATAGTGCGCGAGCTATCAATGCTTGGGTTAGTGACTTGAGCGCTGGCATCATCCCACTGGCCCTGCACATCAATGGTATGAAACTGCTTATTGAAGGCGCGTTTTATCTTTAAGCTGTCTATGTTGTTGCCTGTTTCAAGGCCAACATTGTTAATCGTTGCATGCGCTGTGTTCTCAATAGTCAGTACACCATTTCGCTCGATGAGCATGTAGCCTTGTTCACGGATGAGCTGAGCAACATTTTCAACCGGAGACTCGGCGTTAATCTGAAACTCTTCAATCTTCGGCATGCCTTTAACGAGGCTCTTTACCCCTAAACCAAATGGCTTTGCCAGTTTTCTAAGCAGTTCTTCAACATTGAGGTTGTAAAGCGCATCCATAGTGATGCGCGAGTCAATCATATTGGCGCTCTTGGAACGTCCGACTATTGGCATAGTTAAGGAGCTTGCACCTGTCTCGTTTTCTGCCTCATCTATCTGACCGATCAAGATGGATTGGTCATTGAGGAAGAACTCTACTGACAACGGGCGATCAATGTTCATGGGTTCAATCGAGCAGTTAAATGTGTGGGCCAATTGCTCTGTTGAGTAGTTCAAATTGGCTTGGTAGAAAGTATGCTGCTTTCCGTCAATGTACATCGTGAGCTGATTCATCGTGCATCCCTTACCGCGATATCACCACGGATAAATAAAGGGTGCTGAAGTGCATTCATTTTGGTAATGACGTTCTCATTGGTGTACTCGTCATGGGCAATGGTTAGCGCTGACTTAAAGTGAGGTGACTGCACCGTTCTGTGGGCTTTGGTTCCCTCTGCTACTTTGTCGTGCTGAGTCTGCACATTGCTTTTTAATGACGTGAGTGCGTCATAGAGTTCTATGCTTTCTTGTGTAGAAACTTGAGTGGTTTCCTTGATGCGGTCATCAACGCTGACAATTAGAGTTGAGAGATCACTTTGAATAATCTCTGGTTGCTTTTGGGCTAGGGTGATCTCAAAGCTGTCATTGGCTTCTAGGTCAGTCACGTCTTTACTCATCTTCACCGCACCCGTCACCATCTGTACGTTGTGGTGTTTGGTTGGGCTATCGGTTTTTACTTCGCCAAGCATCAAAGCTTGAGCACTGCGTGAGTTATCGACGGCTTCACTCTCGGAAGCTGGCTCTGATTGAACACCTTCAGACACAGTATCGACAGCGCTAGAAAACAGATTAGCGAACTCGGCAGGGTTAGTGCTCAAACTGCTCACGGCAGAGAAGGCTTCATTTATCGCTAGGTTAATATCTTGCAGCGAATCATCGGCTAGGTTCAGGCGGTTAGTAATATCAACCAACACATTGAGCGCACTGGTTGCATTGTTTTGTACTTCGTTGATTTGAGACACATCCAGCCCTTTAACCTCTTCAACAAATGACTTCTTAGACAGGCTTTCTACTATGTCAGCTTGTGCTTTGGTGCGTACTGTTGTTGGTGCAGTGATGGAAGGCGAAGTACCAGAGCGCACGAACTTAAGACTTAATGTTACTAGACCTTTCTTCGTGCTGAAGCTTAGCGAGTGGTCTTCAAATACTAGTGGTAGTTCACCTAACCAAGGGTGTTCAAGTTCCCCTTGTGGGTTCGCTTCAAGGTTATCAATGAGCGCATTCGCATCAGCAAGCGAACTCGCACCCACGAACACAACTTCAAAGGTGAAAGAGCGGGCTTTAGTGCCCATCACTTTTATGTGTGGTAGGTCTGCGTATGGGATTTCACTCACTTGCAGACGCTTACCACCATCAAAGGAGGTAGACAGGATATTGAGCTTCAGCCCATTCCATCTAGCGTGCTCGTGTTGTCGTTCCCACATGAGAAAACCCACCAATAGAAGAAAAAAAGGAAATAGGCAGCGATTGGAAATTTTAGGACGGGTTAGGGCGCTCAGCGCTCGTTCGGACTCACCCCTCCCTCCACACCAAAATTCCACACTGCAATTTTGCGATCCTGAGAGCGCATTTAATTTCGGTATGTTTATTTGAGCACAAGCCTTGTGGGAACTACATCGAATGGAGTTTTAGATTGCCAATCGAGAGATCGTCTTAGATCGTTTTTGTTCACTTTTAGTGAAAAAGCGATCCTTGGATTCTTATAGGCGGTATGCAGCCAGCAAAACTGCATCCATTTGGTTAAGTTTGCGTACTGCTAGAGATATTCGTTTGCTAGATACGCCTGTTTTAAGTGAAGCGAGTTCGCAAGAATAACCGGAGTCAAACACGAGCTTTACGGCCTCTCGTGTTTTCTCCGGCATCTCACGTTTAGGTAAGATTTCTAATAAAGCGTTTAGTCGTTTTGTTGGAATAAGGTTCATTTTGTTTAATTTCCCGAAGTCTAGACTTCCGATTTATGCGCTAGGTTGTTCCATAGCAAAAATGTCCATTTGGTTTAGGTCACCTTTGCAAAGTTCCGGTTGTAGCTTCGGGTCAGGTGGAAGGCCAACCGTGTCAATAATCCCTTCAACTGAAGTTAGAGTGCTGAACCTCACCCCACAATTGAAGTTAAGACATTGCCAGTAGGCTTTTCGTGTCTCGTTCGTCATTTCTTGAGAGGTAACAATTCTGGTTTTGCATCCGCATTTAGGGCATGGCATTAACATCTATTATCTCCTTTAGATCTTAGTTAAATTACTCAACACCCACCCCTAAGTACTGAGCATAGATAAACTGCTTTTCTAGCTTTCCATTGTCATCAACAACGCAGAGAAAACTGCTTGCTTTTCAGCGCTTGGCAAAGACTTAAAGTTTCTGGCCCATCGCTCGGCCTTTCTTTGAATACGTTGGCGATCAGTAGAATCTTTGCCTGCAAAAGTGTGGTAATGAATGTCACCAGGAGTGAAGTTGCACCATACTTTTTCGGTTCGAACTCCGCCGCGTGTCATCGCTTGAAACTCTACACTCCACCAATCATCTAAATAATCATCGTATATGTCGTTTGGGTAGCCAGATATAAGTACAAAGCATGGCAGTGAAGAGAGCATTGTTAACAAGCGCTTATGGTCGTCATCAGTTAACTCATTTTCATATCGAGCTGAACTGGTTCTTGTTGAATGCACAGTAGATAACGGTTTTTCCACTCTGGGAAAAATCAAATGAGTTGAGAAAGTCGAATGCATCAGCCTGAAAAACATCAGCTGCAGTAAAGCCAGATTCATCTATTGCTGCAGTAGAGTTAAATTTGTCTACGCAGCTAGCGTTGATATCAATACCAATATTTTTTGCAGCAGGCGCCTTTTTTCTCATAATGGCGCCTGTTCCTAAGAACGCTTCAATGTATGTATCATGTGGCGGCATTAGATTAATAATCGTCTGATATACGCCACTTCCACTTTTTGCACCTAGATAACTCATTTCATCTGCCTTTGTAATCTGGTACCACATAGTCATTGGTGACTACGTTGGCCAATGTAGATAAAAATGACTATGCTCGAGCGATTATGTTCAGCATCTGGCATAGTCAAACTCATCTATACTCGATACGCCTTATAGGTTTCGGTACATATCAGCCCACTCTCTAAGGTGTGCGTCGCTAGGTGAATAACCGTGGTGTTGCATGTAAGCAACTGTCATTTTTAGTACAAAGTCTTTCTGGCTCATTCTTCTTCATCCTCATCACACAAATCACAAAAACAGTTAAAGCAAAGTGTTTTACCTTCAGGTGAACCATCATCAATATCGTTTTTGTCGTAGTGCTGCTCAATTATCTCACCACAACTGTCGCACTTATCTGCTAAGTCTTCGTAGCAGTCAGAGCAAACCATTTGCTGTAGTTCTCCAGTTTCTTTTAAGTCGTTTAAATCATGTAGTTCGCCACAGTTCTGGCAAGGCGTTGGCATATCCATGTTTACTCCTTAGTCTCGAACACTCTCATACCTACCTTGCTTGCGAGGTATAGGTAATGAGTCGGTTTCTATTGGTTGAATGTGGTCATCGGGAGAACCTTCCCGATTCATGAACTCTTCCCACTCTGGACTTGGGCCGTCCAGTTCCATTTTCAGGAAGAAGTTATCTACTATTTTTTGGCTTTTGAGTGGAATTCTACAGTTATTGCCACTGGACCAAGGGCGGTCGCTCCCGCTCCCTTCAGAAGCCTCCGACAAGTCGGAGTCTTTCTTAACTAACTTCCACTCTGTCTCACGGGTAAACACCACTAGACCAGAGCCCTCAAGCCCATCTGTAGCCGTGACAATTTCACCGTATTTGTTTTCACGCTCTTTCTTGAGCAACTTGATTGGACGCATAGAAGCGCTTAAGCGGTGACCGCCCATGTAATCCATGTAAACAGAAAAGAAGCCGTTATCTGCTGCTCTTCTTGCTTTCTCGAACAAACAAAACTCTTGCTCTTCATCAATGCGGCGAAGCTCACGCCAAATAGTGACAGGTGGAGTGCGCTGAAATTGAAACTGACGAAAACAGAAAGTGCGCGACCAAGCTGTAACGTTCTTTACTGTGTCTTGCAGTTTTGCTCTTTTGTTGTCGGTATCAGTCAAACCTTCAAGGGCGTGACCGTCTACGTTTTTGGAAATGTATTTCGCTAGATAGGCAACGGCGCCGCCAGAATCCTGATCAATAAACTTCGCATCAAAGCGAGCTTTCATTGCCTTGGTTTTAGGCGTACCGTCTTCAAAGAATAGGTCTTGTTTCTCACGAAATTGATATGCTTGCAGACCACCAACAAAAGCTTTTGCTTGCTCTAGTGGCATGAAGAATACACCGTGCCAGTGAGGGGTTCCGTCTTGGTGCGGTTCTACTACACGCATGCCGTAGTAAGTTAAAGCTCGGTAATCAGCCCAAGCTCGAAACAGCTCCCACCCTTTGCTTAACCATGCATGCGCATCTTTAGGTGTGCTGCCGTCAAAGTTAGGGTTTTCAATCCAGTATTTACCGTGTTTCTTTAAGCGGTGAAAACGACTCGGGGCAGTCATAGTGATGAATACAGCAATGTGATTATTGCTTTCTGCGTACTCTTGGCATCCAGCAATACGAGTCATTAACTCATGACGGCGGTTAGCTGGGTTACTCTGTGAAGAATCAACAACAGTTTGCAGATCAATGGTATCGCCGTTCTCTGACTCGATAGCCATGAGCTCTATCCATTCACGCTGTCTATCCTGTCGGATAGTCAGCCACTCACATGCAGAGATTGAAGCGTAGGGGGAACTATGCGGTGATACCATGCCAGCGGCACGGCGAGCATTCTCAAAGACCGCAACAGAAATACGGCCTATTGCTCTACGCCAGAATCCGTCATCCATCAAACGCACAATTGCTGAATAAGCTTGATTATCATCTTCTACATAAGTGAACTGAGGTAGCCACAGAGACGCACCAACAAACTCGTTTACAAAAGATAGAGTCTGCATAGGTGATAAACCTTTTTCGGCTGCAAGACGAATGCGATTGCCGCAGCGTCCAGCCATCTCAACGGCTAACTTAGCTCGCTTAATTTCATTATCTACTTTCCACCAAGGCTCAGGCATAACAGAGAATGCAGCAGCAACCGCAGTGCTTCTTTTCTCTATAAATTCAATCGCCTTTTTAAAGCCATACTTACGCAAACGGCTAGCCGCGGCCTTATCGATGTAATTACGAATATCAAACGGCAGTTTCAGCTTGTTTGCTGTTGTCGATGCAAATTCAAACACGCGCTCTCTAGGTGTTTGCTTTCCATCGTGTATCCACTCACCGTTTACAAATTCCAGTTGGGATGAGCCCTTTTGGTTTTCTAGGTACGCGATCAGCTCCCTGTGAATATTGCTAGGGAGCCGATTGAGTGGATTTTTCAGGTTAGTGTTATGCTGCTTCATGTGCTTCGCTAGATTTTTGAACAACTCGGGATGGTAGTCTTAGGGCTCTTTCCTTTAGTCGAATACGCCACTTATTATCAAGAACCTCTTTCGGTTTATCGTTTGGTTCTCCAATCAAAGGGCCTGAACACTCAGTCTCTGTACATCGGTAGCCCAGAGGGTTTGATTTTCTTTCGCCTTGATGAGATTTGTTTAACCCATGCTTTTCACGCAGCCTTTGAATAATCAAAGCAGAACGGCGAGTTTTGTTAGGATCTACGTTTGTCATCCCTTCCATATCTGCGCACGGTTGGTGGCAAGGAGAAGTAGCAGCAACGGCATACTTACCATCTTCGGTGTAAATAGATTGGCTTTCGCAGTAGTTGATATCTTCGGTCATACTCAGCTCCTTTGAATTGGCATACCGCAGTGAGGGCAAGTGGTATCACCCTCTTTAATGGTGTTTGGGCAATGTGGACACGTGACTTTTTGAGGCTCACTCATACGCCCTCCTAAAATGGAACATCTGGGTCAAAGCCATTTTCACGATCTCGCTTATCGGCTTTGAACATTGAAAGGCGTTCTTCTAATGAAAACTGAGCCCCACCAAGACGCTCATATGCGAAGAAACAGTCCAGTTCAGTCCTTGTTCTACTGTCACTTTCGTTCCATGCAGCATTCCATTGAAGTGTTGTAATAGTCACCAACTCTGGATGCGTGTGCACAGCCTTACTTGGTAAGCTCTGAGAGTGATTTTTATGTAGGCGTTCTAGTCGGCTTCTGAGTTCATAAAACTCACGAACAGAATAAAGAGGGGCTAGGTTTGGCTCTTGGACTTCTACCAATTTCACCGTGTAATTTTTCTTCTTGTCGTCTAGCTTGGAGAGTGTTTGTTGCAGCGCAGTCCGACAAAAAAACATCTCACTTCCAGCAATTCCCCATGCTGTTTTAACTTGCCCTTTCTTCCCAAACTCATAAAAGAAGCGACCGTTTATTTCGATTACCCATGCTTGGGTAAAGCGGTTTGTAATTGGTGGGTTCATGCTGCCACCTCGTGACCAGCCGAAACGATATGGCTTAAGCCTTGCGGTATATCGAAACGGTTACCGTTATCCCAGATAAACCAAGCGTATTCGCATGAGTCAGAGCCACCGCCAACAAAACGAGGGCGAGGTACAATGATTGGGCACTTTGGAGGGAAGCCGATATCAAACCAGAACGGCAGACGCTTTTTTGAACCCAAATAGTTAACGCGCTGAAGGTATGCCATTGTTCCATCAGGGGCCAACTCGCTAAGGCTTTTTCTAATGAATTCCTCTGTCAGTGAAAAAGGAGGATTCGTAATAATTACATCTTGAGTGCCAAAATCAGTTGTTAAGTAGTCAATGCCTTTATCTATTTCAGCAAATGACTTCTGGCTTACTGGTAGATCTACTTTGTTGTAGATCGCACCAGTACCTAAACATGGCTCTAAGAACTTATCTGTTGAGCGTAGAGTTAACTTAGAAAGCAGAGCCTCAACACATTCATCAGGAGTAGGGTAAAGCTCGCGTGGAATTGTTTTGCCATTTGTTGAACTCATCACGCCACCTCTACTTCTTCTTGCATTGCAATAAGCGCTAAGCCAGCTTGTGCATGAACATCATTCCACATGCGTATTAGGTTGCTTTGAAAGTTCTCTTGTCCCTCTACAGGATTAGAGCGGAACTTATTGATATTAAGAGTTGCCACGTTCTGCCAATGAAGAGCCTCATCAACAGTGGTAATTTGGATATTGATTGATTGTGTTTTCATGCCTAACCCCCGATCACTTCTAAGCAGTACTGTTCGAACTGATATAACGCTTCATCATCCCAACGGCCCAAGTCGCGTAGCCCTAACATTTCTAGGTACAGGCGGCGATTGCTCATATCGAGCTGTGACCAGTGGTGCAGTTGAGGCTTTGCTTTTTCGTTTTGGCCGGAGCGATACCAGCTCAAAAAAGAGTGGGAAAAGAACACGCGAGCCCGATCGCCTTGCATGGCTTCTTTGATATCGGCTAGCACTTCTGCTTGAGGTCGGTGTGTTTCGACTAACGTTTGTTTCTTGGCGATAGCGTCAAGCTGGATAAGGATTTCGTGTTGTTGCTGTTCACTACTTGCATTAAAACGATCAGTAATTTGCTCAAAAGAGCTAGTCAGCATTTGAGTTAGGTAATTACTCATGCTCAGCTCCTTCTACTACGCCAGCTTGTGCGCAGAACTGTTGTACTTCGTTAAAGCGCCCCCAAACTGATGAAACGTATTTCGCTTGGAACTTCGCATCATCAAGCGCGGTGTGGTGTACGCCTTCGCGTGGTAGGTCTGATTTAGGGTCAATGCCTAAAATGTCCTTACCCATCTTCACGATGGTGCGAACATCTAGGTCACTCCAGTGCATGAAGTTTGGTGTAATGCGGCAAGCATTAAAGGCATTCATCAAGATCACATTGTCGAAGCCAGCACCGTTGCCCCAAAGAGATAGCTCTTTGCGATCACCTAGACTCTCTAACCAAGCGTTTAACTGGTTAAGTGCCTCTTTAAGTGGCAGCTTTGGCAAGTCTTTCTGGAAGATAGCTCTTGCTTCTGGGCTTTGTTGTAGCCACCAAGTTACGGTTGCTGCGTCCATTTGCCCGTAATAAGCAGAACTGCGAAGGTTAACGACAACCTCAAACTCTTCGCCTGTGATGCCCGTTTTAGGGTCGAAAGTAACCGCGCCAATAGATACGATTGGTGCATTGCTATTGCTGCCCATCGTTTCTAAGTCGATCATGATGTGTTTAGTTTTCTTCGTTTCCATTGCTACACCCCTGTAGAAAGTTAAGAAAGACCCGGTAAAGCCGCCCCGTTTGCTATTAAGTCCACTCCCATTGCGAAGAATGGCTGTGCGCTGCCAGTGCGGTTTTCTAGGTCATTGATTAGAAGCACTAAATTGCTAATGCCTTTTTGTGCTTGGTTGATGATTTTGTTTCTGGTTGAACGTGGCAGGATTTGATCACCTGCATGTTCCAACGCCATACGTGAGAAATCTCCAGCGCATTCAGAGTTCTCAAGTACACGCTTCAAAAATGTTTCTTGGTCGTAATCACTTGCATCAACAGGGATGTGAGCCGCAGCTATATCGAGGTCTCGAAGAAGGGCTGAAAGGATAGAGTAGTCACCAGTCGCTTTGCTGATAGCGAACAACACAGGAACCTTTAACACTCTTGGCTGTTCTGGGTTCAGCATGTTTCGCATAACATTGCGCTCAATGCCGATTTCATCAGCTAAGTGGCACATGTTGTGTTTGTCAGCGAAGGCAACACAGGCTTCATCAAACTTGTGTTGTGCAGCGTCTACGTAGCTGCACATTGAACTATTCGCACCCATATCTAATACTTACCCTGTAGGAAGTGAAACGGAATGAACGGAATTAGTGCGTAGAATGCACTTGGTCCCACTCTGCTTTTGCTTTGGCTTGTTGCTTATCAATGTGAGCTGCTAGGTCATCAATATTGATGAAGTAGTCACCGTTATTTTTGTCAGTTAGACGAAATGCTGGGATAGGGAAGGTATGTGCGCGAATTCGCTCGTTTGCGGTTTTAACTTTCAAACCGAAGAAATCTTCGCAAATAGCACTAACAGGAATGATTGGTTTGCCAAAAGTTGCATGGAGCGCATATTTGATATTCATACATCACCTCATATAGAGACACGCATCAAAGCGTGATAAAGTAACTTATCGCAACCTAAAGCAAATTAATTGGCGTTGGTTTTCTCTGGTTGTCGATAATTGTCGTTGTTTTACTTTATTTTGCTTTCGTTGGCCTTGGTTGTCAATGAGGCTTTGTGAGCTTTTTATGAAGGAATGGTTTCTCAGTTCAGATTTAATGGACTTACCTGGTATGCCGAGCACTACGGCTGGTATCTCAGCAAAAGCTAGGCGAGAAGGTTGGAAGTCCCGTAAAGCAAGGGGTTTGTCCCGTGCATTTGAGTACCATATCTCAAGCTTTGATGAGCAAGATTTAGCAGAACTACGCGAAAAATATGGTTCTGAAGTTATTCCCGATAATGTGACAGAGATCTCTAACGTAAAAGCGATTAAAGACCTCTCCCAAGTCGGTGAGTTGTGCGCTGTTCCTGTCTATAACGTGTATGCCTCTTGTGGTTTTGGTGCTCAAAATGACGCTGAATATCAGTTAAGGACTGAGCTATTACCTTGCTCTCGTCTCAAGCAATACGGTCTAAATGAAAACACTGCTCGAATTGTGATTTGCCACGGTGACTCGATGGAAGATACTTTGAGTGACGGTGATGAGGTTCTAGTAGACACAAGAGAGCTAGAACACCCTGTAAAACATGGCGTGTATGTCGTTCGAATCGGCAAGCATGTTTACATCAAGCGTCTGAAATACGACATAATGGCTGAAGGTTATGAGGTCATTTCAGATAACAAAGAAGAGTATTTACCCTTTATCGTGAATGGCGAAAAGCTCCAAGAGTTCGCGGTAATAGGAAAAGTGGTCACCATCGTTATGAAAACGGTGGTCTAGAAAAACAAAGGCATCCGAAAGGGTGCCTTTTTTGTTGGCTATATATTAATAAAATTATAATTTATAGGGAGTTAACTCAAATGCTCAAGAAGCTACTTAAAGTCTTTGGCGTCATTCTCGGCTTATTCTTCGTTTTGATAATTGGTGCGGCGATTTTCAGCCCTGAAAAAGCACCTGAATCTCAAACTATATTCACTCAACAGTTAAACGAGTTTAGATCGACTGCAAAAGATGTTGAAGAGTCAGCCAATCAGATTCAGATAAAAAAATTGGAAGCTCTGTATGACTCATTCATTAATGAAAATAGAGAGGTTAAAGATTGGTACGCAAAGGTTGTTTCAATATCCGCAAGTGATGATGGTAGCATCCTTATCAAAACCTCTTACACTGACGAACAGCATGATAGTTACTTAGATTACGCGCAGTTGTTTAACCTTATTATTGAAAAAGATAGTGGCGTTCAAGCATTGAGCCATTTGACGCAAGGTGATGATATTTTCTTTAGTGGTTCATTAGGCGAAGAAATGTCTATTACCTTTTCTGGCAGCTTAGAGCAGCCCGAGTATTACTTTAAACCCAAAAGCGTAAAACTCGCTTTAGATGGACAGACCATAGACCTTTAGTCATGAAGCTATCAGAAAACCATGAAACTAAACCTTTGTCTGACGTTGAGCGTGTTGAGTATCGCTGTACTGAATGTAAGCAAGGCTATTATCACTTTGATAAAGACTCGAAGCGAATCGAACAGCACAACCAAATGCCTCACAAGTGTACTCATTGTGGTAAGCAGACCTTTTTCACAATTCCTTACCCAGCGTTACGCTACAAAGGCAGAGTGTTTGTTGATTGGGAAACGGTGAGAGGAACGCCGATAGGTAGTTAGAACGATAACTGAGATGTCCAAAACCATAAAACTTGACGCGTAAGAGCACTTAGAATGCGAAAGATAGAACAAGAAAGCTCAAGAGAGCATAGTCTCCAAATCCAAAAAAAAATGAAAAAGAAGGCTACTTCAGACACAAAGAGAAAAAACAGGCGAGATAATGCTGGTAGTTTATTCCTAGGAAGGTACCCTAAAATACCAGCACCTAGAGAAATCGATTTAATAGAAGGTTCATTAGAGAGTTGTGATAATTTCTTTTCTCTACTTCGGACCGAACTGACCAAAAATCCAAAGTTTTTGTATTTAGATTTTAGTCATACCATCATGTTAAAGGCTATGCCTTTGTTGGTAATCTATTCCATCATTGATGAAGCAAGAGAAGAGCATGGTGTTGACACTGTCGTTAGGATTATATGGTCGAAAGTAAAATCTCAAGTTAACCATACAATTAACATCAGTGGTGATTTTGCTCCAGCTAATGAACGCGAACAAAAAATGGGGGAGTCCTCTTATCTTCCCGTGATTATGGGAGATAATTCTAGAGCAAATGACTTGAGTAATACTTTTGTTGACTACATATTAGAAAAGTACTATCCCGGTGCAGATGCAGAAAAAGAACAAGAGATATCATCTGCAATTCAAGAAACAGTAGACAACATTGGTCGTCATGCTTACCCAGACGTAGAAGATCATACTCAGAAGCGTTGGTGGTTTAGTTGTCATAGAATTGATAATAATCTTTACATAGTTGTCTATGATAGAGGTGTTGGCATCCCAAACTCATTGTCCAAAAACAATGCGGTATTTTTATCTCGTATTAATGACTTATATCCAGATGAGTATAAAGGGGCGACTAATGAAGCCGTAGATGAAGAGGCGTCGGCTTTAGATTCACTAAAAGCTTGGTTTCAGAAAAACCTAAACGATGGTCAATTGATTCGCGCTGCCATGCACACCAACGTAACGTCAACAGAGTTAGATCAACATGGTCAAGGCAGTCGAAGTATTAAGGCACTAATCAACGAAGATGAAAACAGCTACCTATTGATGTTTAGTAATCATGGCTTTTATTGTTATACCAATGATAGAGAAGACAATGAAACTAGTATTGATACAACTAACCGAAGAATCGTAGGCACGCTAATTCAATGGAGCATTTAAAAGTGAAAGAGAAGATAATCACTGTAATCAAAGACTTCCACCCTAAGCCTTACGGTCGTTACATCGAAGATTGTCCGGATTGTAACGAAACTTCAGGTCAGGTGTTTAGAGACAAACACCTTGCTCCTGCTTTACGTGATTTTGATAAGGTCATTGTTAACCTAACAGGCTATAACCGATACGGGCGTTCTTTCTTGGATGAGTCTTTTGGCGGATTAATCAGAAAATGTGGCTTTACCAAAGAACAGCTAGATCAGAAGTTGGTATACGTTCATGACGATTTGACTTCGGTTATTGCGATCATAGATGAGCGTATTCAAAAAGCAGAGCTAAAGCGTATTGCGGGGTAATCATTGAGTTACTTAATTTATGCGGTAAGCTGGTTATTGGCTGTATTTATACATATTAATACGCTAAAACGTACATCCTTAACCAATACTAAAGAAGCGATAGTTAACGAGATTTATAGTCTTCTTGACGCTGGTAAGAGCGACGACGAGCTGCTCGTTAAAGAAACAACATTTGCTCATAAATTCACTCGAATTGAAAACAAAGTAAAAGAGTTCAATACCCTTTGTAAGCGATCGTTAATTTCCACAGAACATGACGATTTTCAGACTCTTTTTGTTTATGACGTAGAAGATGGAGACCATTCTGATTTGACTCGAAGGTGCTATGATGCGGTTGACTATGTTGATAAAACTTTTCATCGACAAATACAAAATAAATACTCATTTTTCTATTTGAATCGTTATGAATTAGCAGGAACGTTCGCCTCATTATTTTGTCTTTATGCTCTTATAAAGATTGTGAGTTGGATTTTTGGTAGTGATATCTAAACTAAAGCCCTGCTACAGCAGGGCTTTAGTTTTATACATTGGTGATTTTATTGTGTAGCTTGTGTGGGAAAAGTTGGGTGTACACTTGCCAAAGTATGTTTAGGTTTCGGTGTCCTGTTACTTGAGCGACTTCCTCTATCGAGTATCCCAGCTCAAAAAGCCTACTGGCTCCTTCTCGCCTCAAATCGTGATAGCGCAAGTCTTCTATCCCTAAGCTATTACGCACCCTCTGAAAGCCTGCTGTAACGCTTCGAGGGTTATACGGGAATATCAGGTCACCTTTGCGTTCTTGGCGTAAAACAATGTCCATAGACTCACCAAGCAAAGGAACAATCATATGGTTACCTTCTTTCTTTCGTGGGTCTTTACGATCACGAACTACAACGGTTTTATTCTCTTGGTTGAGGTCTTCCCATCGTAGGCCGCATACTTCGCCAATTCGCATACAGGTTAAAACGCTAAAGTCTAGAATGTCGATAAATGGAATACGAGTAGGGCCATTAGGTCTATAGTTTTCGCGCTCAAGTAAACCTTGCTTTAACTTCTCAAGTTCGCCTTCAGTTGGTCTTCTGGTACGCCTTTCTGATTTACCCACTAACTTCATATCAATGAGCACTGGCACTGCTTCTTCAAAGACAGCGTAGTTCGCCTCAATGTTAAAAACAGGGTTCGCCTTTTTCATTACAGAACGCAGGTAAGCAACATCATGATAAATGGTCACGGGCTTTGCGCCTGCTCCCTTTCTATCTTTACAGTGTTGAATTAGATCAGCGGTAGTTAGGTTATTAGTTTGAACATTGGCGATATTACAATCGCGGAGCATTTTAATGACGTACTGCTTGGTACGCCCTGTGTTATCCCACAAGTCGCGCTCTGCTATATAACAATCGAGTAGCTCTGCAATGGTGGTAGACCTTTGAGTTTTAAGACCTTTAATTTCAATCTCAGAAACTTGGTTCTTTGCCCAAGCTGTAGCAATCGCTTTTTTCTTATGTGTTTTGGCAAATCGGTGTACAATTCGCCCATTCTTTTTGACAGTAATTGTCGCTTTATAGCGCTTCTCGCCACTGGCGAGCGTCCGAGTTTGAATGCTAAAAGAAGCCATCGTTATTCCTCTGAAAGGCGTACCGACTAGGTAATTTAAAGGTGTACTATAGGTGTACCATGAACGGCAAAATTACGCAATTCAACGCAAAGCGCAGCAAAACCAAGTTTGAGTAAACCCTTTATGAACCTAGATAAATCAAAGAACACCAATAGATTCAAGGCTAACCGTTTTAGCATTGCGCCGATGCTCGATTGGACCGATCGTCATTGTCGATACTTTCATCGCCTACTTACCAGCGAAACGCTGCTGTACACCGAAATGGTCACTACAGGTGCGATCATTCATGGTAAAGGTGATTTCCTCGCGTATAACCAAGAGGAGCATCCGGTCGCATTGCAGCTCGGTGGCTCAAACCCGCAAGATTTGGCTAAGTGCGCCAAACTGGCGGCAGAGCGTGGTTATGACGAAATTAACTTAAACGTTGGTTGTCCGTCTGATCGTGTTCAGAATGGTCGCTTTGGTGCGTGTTTGATGGCAGAGCCTCAATTGGTGGCAGACTGTGTTGCGGCGATGCGTGATGTGGTTGATGTGCCAGTCACAGTAAAAACGCGCATTGGTATTGATGACCAGGATTCTTATCAGTTCCTGACGGACTTTGTTTCGATTGTTTCAGAGAAAGGTGGCTGTGAGCAGTTCACAATTCACGCGCGTAAAGCCTGGTTATCCGGTCTTAGCCCAAAAGAAAACCGTGAAATTCCGCCATTAGACTACCCACGCGCGTATCAATTAAAGCAAGACTTCTCTGATCTCGTGATTGCAGTGAATGGTGGGGTTAAAACCTTAGAAGAGACAAAACAGCACCTGCAACACCTTGATGGCGTGATGGTTGGTCGCGAGGCGTACCAAAATCCTTATATTTTAGCTGAAGTCGATCAACAGATTTTTGGTTTGGATAAGCCTATCAAAAAGCGTACTGAGGTTGTTGAACAAATGTACCCTTACATCGAGCAGCAACTGGCGAATGGTGCCTATTTGGGCCATATTACACGTCATATGTTGGGGCTGTTTCAAAATATGCCGGGTGCGCGCCAATGGCGTCGGTATATTAGTGAAAACGCGCATAAACCGGGTGCGGGTATTGAAGTTGTTCAAGCTGCACTGGCTAAAATTCCTCAAGAATTAGATGTGTGAAAAATACCAACCAATAGGGTGTTTTTTACCAACTATGAATTTAAAAAAGAGCTCTCCAAACGAAGGGCTCTTTTTTTTATTCCTATTTTTCAGCTAGTTAGTGTTTTGCTTCGAATTGGCATGCATCGTGAAATGAGTAAATCAAACTAAGGAGAATCATATGTTTGAATTGATCTTTATATTGGTGTTTGTCGCGACTTTGTTAGTTACTGGGGTCACTATGGTTACTGTGATGGCGGGTATCGCATTCTCGTTGGTGGTGATGCTACTGCTAGGCATGTTAAGTGCCGCGTTGAAGTTGATTCCTTGGCTGATTGTAATTGCGATAGGGATTTGGTTTTTCAAAAATCACGTTGCCCAGCCACGATAAGGCCAACACACCGGCATCAGATGAGTGGTCAGCTGTGCGAGAAAAGAGTAAAGCCAACACAGTATTTGGAGCGAGTTTTACAAAAGCGTCGTAATATAAAGCGGCGCTTTTTTATATCTATTCATTATATCGTCGCCTTTTCATTTAGTACTTTCTCGTGCTTTGACCATCATTAGTAAGGGAGCGTGCATCATCCCGAGAAAGGAATCTCATGACGATTACTGAACTTAGAAACTTATATCGTGAACAACAGTTGGTCGAAGCCATTATCGAACCTTCGGCCCAGGAGGGGCATTGGATCGTGGAGTTCCGACATGCCCGAGGGGGGTTCGTTCTTTTAACCGACTCAAACGGAGAAGAGTGCCACTACCTAGATTTAGATCATGCGTCCAAGACGGCGATGGCGGTTGGATTTAAGCAGGTACGCGTCGAAGCTAAATAGAGTGAGATGCTGCTTTTCTCTTCATTCTTTAATTCAAAAAGTTATAAAACATTCACTTCTATTCTTTCTTGTTATTAAAGAGAGTGGTTAATCTATCATCACGCAATGAATAGGGATGTCGAGACCATGTCTTTAAACAAGAACGTGTCCTCTCAAGGAAACACGCCACAAGAATTACCATCTATCGCTGCTCCACTCAACGATCAGCAGTTGAGTAATTTACAGCAGACGGTGACCGAACTGTCTCCCCAGCAGTTAGCTTGGGTAAGTGGTTACTTTTGGGGGCTATCACAAACACAAACTGCGTCAGCAGCAGCACCTCTCAGTCAGGCAGTTGCGGCGGTCGCAGCCAAACCAGCTGGAAAGCTGACTATCATTTACGCTTCGCAAACGGGTAATGCGAAAAGTGTGGCTGAATCTCTGGAGCAAGAAGCTCAGGCTCAAGGCATTAGTGCTCAATTGTTCGATGCCAGTGACTACAAAGGGAAAAACTTAGCCAAAGAAACCCACGTGATCATTGTTGCGTCGACCAACGGCGAAGGTGAAGCACCAGATAATGCGATTGAGTTGCATGAGTTTCTTCAGTCTAAGAAGGCTCCCAAGCTACCGAATCTCCAGTATGGTGTGATTGGTCTTGGCGATTCCAGCTATGAGTTCTTCTGTCAAACAGGTAAAGACTTCGATAGTTTCCTCGCTAAGCTCGGCGCGACGCCATTTATCGATCGCGTGGACTGTGATGTCGACTACGAAGAGCCAGCCAAAGCTTGGCGCGATCAAGCGTTAGAGACAGTCAAGCAAGCACTTGCATCAGGCTCAGAAGCGGAAGTGGTACAACTTCCCGTCGGTCAGGCCGCGACGCCACCTGCTTACAACAAGCAAAATCCTTACACTGCGACACTCTTGACGAGTCAAAAAATCACCGGACGTGATTCAGGTAAAGATGTCCGTCATATCGAAATCGACTTGGAAGGCTCGGGTTTAACTTATCAACCGGGCGATGCCTTGGGTGTCTGGTATGAAAACAGCTCACAGCTGGCCAATGCCATTCTCGGTAAAGTCGGTCTGTCTGGCGTTGAAAGTGTCGACGTAGAGGGTGAAAGTCTCTCTATTCACAGTGCGCTAGTGAGTAAGTTTGAAATCACCGCTGCTAACCCTCAGTTGGTGAGCAAGTTTGCCGAGCTGTCTGGTAGCAAGAAACTGCTTAAGCTGGTGGAAGACAAAGATAAATTAAGAGAATACGCAACGAGTACGCAAATCGTGGATGTCTTGGGTGAGAAAAAGACCCAACTCACTGCAGAACAGCTGGTCTCTTTATTACGACGCCTAACCCCACGTCTCTATTCAATTGCTTCTAGCCAAGCGGAAGTGGATGAAGAAGTGCATCTAACCGTAGGTCTGGTTGAATACGATAAAGGCGAAGAAAAGCGCTACGGTGGAGCATCAAGCTTCCTCGCGCAACGCCTAGAGGAAGGTGGTGAAGTGAAAGTGTTCGTTGAGCACAACAATAACTTCAAACTGCCACAAGATGATAGTACTCCAGTAATCATGATTGGCCCTGGTACGGGGATTGCTCCATTCCGCAGCTTTATTCAAGAGCGTGATAATCGAGAGGCCGAAGGTAAGAACTGGTTGTTCTTTGGTGACCGTACCTTTACTCAAGATTTCTTATACCAGGTTGAATGGCAAAAGTACCTTAAGTCAGGCGTGCTAAACCGCTTGGATGTGGCATTCAGTCGTGACCAAGGCGAAAAAGTGTATGTACAGCACCGAATCCTGGAAAACGCTGAACAAGTTTGGCAGTGGATACAAGAGGGTGCCCACATCTATGTGTGTGGTGATGCGACTCGTATGGCGAAAGATGTTCACGACGCTCTAGTGATAGTGGCAGAACAACAAGGTCAGATGCCACGCGATGATGCAGAACAGTTTATAAATGATTTACGCAAGGCGAAACGTTATCAAAGGGATGTGTACTAATGACTTTTTCTACTGAGAATAATAAGCAGGTTGTATTAGGCGAAGAGTTAGGAAAGTTATCTGATAACGAGCGTCTGAAAACTCAAAGCAACTTTTTGCGCGGAACCATAGAGCAAGATCTGCAAGACAAGATCACTGGTGGCTTCACTGCGGATAACTTTCAGCTCATTCGTTTCCACGGTATGTACCAGCAAGACGACCGTGATATTCGCAACGAGCGCGCTAAGCAAAAATTAGAGCCACTACATAATGTCATGCTTCGTGCACGTATGCCGGGCGGGATTATTACGCCAAAGCAGTGGTTGGCGATCGATAAGTTTGCCACTGAGCACTCACTGTATGGCAGTATCCGTCTAACAACACGTCAAACGTTCCAGTTCCATGGCGTGCTTAAGCCAAACATTAAGCTTATGCACCAAACATTAAACAGCATTGGGATTGATTCGATAGCGACAGCCGGTGACGTCAACCGTAACGTACTTTGTACCACCAACCCAATCGAGTCAGAGCTTCACCAAGAAGCTTATGAGTGGGCGAAGAAGATCAGTGAGCACCTGCTGCCGAAAACTAAAGCCTATGCTGAAATCTGGTTAGATGGCGAGAAGGTCGAAACAACAGAAGATGATGAGCCGATTTTAGGGAAAACCTATCTTCCACGTAAGTTCAAAACAACGGTAGTGATTCCGCCACAAAACGATGTTGATGTTCACGCTAACGACCTTAACTTTGTTGCTATTGGTGAGAACGGTAAGCTGGTGGGCTTTAACGTATTAGTCGGTGGTGGCTTGGCAATGACGCATGGTGACACATCAACCTATGCGCGCCGTGCTGATGACTTTGGCTTTGTGCCACTAAAGAAGACACTAGATGTTGCTGCTGCGGTAGTAACCACACAGCGTGACTGGGGTAACCGTTCAAACCGCAAAAATGCCAAAACCAAATATACACTCGATCGTGTTGGTATTGATGTGTTTAAAGCCGAAGTAGAGAAACGCGCTGGTGTGAAGTTTGCCGATAGCCGCCCTTACGAGTTCACCGATCGTGGCGACCGCATTGGCTGGGTGGAAGGTATCGATGGTAAACACCATCTAGCCCTGTTTATCGAGAATGGACGCTTATTGGATTTCCCAGGCAAACCACTGAAAACCGGTGTTGCTGAGATTGCCAAAATCCATAAAGGTGACTTTCGTATGACAGCCAACCAGAACCTCATTGTTGCTGGTGTGGCTAAAAGTCAGAAAGCGAAGATCGAGAAGATCGCCCGCGAGTATGGTTTGATTGATGACAGTGTGAGTGAACAGCGCAAAAACTCAATGGCGTGTGTGGCATTCCCAACTTGCCCACTGGCGATGGCGGAAGCGGAGCGTTTTCTCCCTCAGTTTGTCACTGATGTAGAAGGCATCCTCGAGAAACATGGTTTACCGAAAGAAGACAACATTATCCTTCGTGTGACTGGTTGTCCGAATGGCTGTGGCCGTGCCATGTTGGCCGAGATTGGCCTGGTTGGTAAAGCTCCTGGTCGTTACAACCTGCACCTAGGTGGGAACCGCGCCGGTACGCGCATTCCTAAGATGTATAAAGAGAACATCACCGATAAACAGATACTAGAAGAGATTGATCAGCTCGTAGGTCGTTGGGCGAAAGAGCGTGAAGCGGGTGAAGGGTTTGGTGATTTTGCCATCCGTGCTGGCATCATCCAAGAAGTCAAAGTATCGAAGAGGGACTTACATGCTTGATTCTGTCGCTTCCAAACCGAAGTTAGCGCAGCTGCTCTCATTAACTAAGACGGAGCAAATACTCCGTCTTGCACAAATTAATGCAGAGTTAGAGAAGCTAACCGCCCAGCAAAGAGTGGCCTGGGCATTAGAAAACCTCGAAGGTCAGTTCGCAGTATCTTCCAGTTTTGGTATTCAAGCTGCAGTCATGCTGCACCTTGTGACTCAACAGGCTCCGGACACGCCAGTGATTCTGACTGACACAGGCTACCTGTTTCCTGAAACGTATCGCTTTATTGATCAGTTAAGTGAGCAGCTAACCCTAAATCTAAAAGTTTATCGCGCGACGGAAAGTCCTAACTGGCAAGAAGCTCGCTATGGGAAGCTTTGGGAGCAGGGTATAGAGGGCATCGAAAAGTACAACAAGATAAATAAAGTTGAACCGATGCGCAGAGCGCTCGATGAGCTAGAAGTATCCACTTGGTTCTCAGGCCTGCGTCGCGAGCAATCCAAGTCTCGTACCAACTTACCTATCTTGTCGATTCAAAATGGCGTATTTAAGTTTTTGCCGGTCATCGACTGGACTAATAAAGATGTCCACTATTACTTAGAAGAACATGGCTTGCCTTATCACCCACTACGTGATGAAGGCTATCTGTCAATCGGTGACACGCACACCACGAAAAAGTGGGAACCAGGAATGAGTGAAGAAGAAACTCGCTTCTTTGGTTTAAAGCGTGAGTGTGGACTTCATGAAGATGATGGTAACGAGCAAGATGGTTCCGGTATCTAATTTACCCTCCTATATATAAGAAGAAAGGTCGCTGTGCGGCCTTTTGTTTTGTCTGAAAAATAGCGATTGTGGATAACTCTGTGGGTATGGTGTTCGCTATGCTTGGGTAAACTTAAATAAATAAGGGTTTGAGCGAAATTTCGGCTCTTAAATGCTATTTTTGCAATTTTTTCAAAATAACGCTTGCCAACGTGAGCGCGATCTCTATAATGCCACCTCGTCGACAGGGCAAGGGCTCACAAGGGTTTAAGCAAAGTCGGCACGGTTTACTAGCCAAACGGCAACGTTTGAAAAAAGTTTAAAAAAAGTGGTTGACACTAAAACTTAACTCGCTAGAATGGCCGCCTCTTCCGAAGTGATACGAATCACAAAGAAGAGAAGCTCTTTAAAAATATAGACCTATCAATCTGTGTGGGCACTCGTTGATGATAATCCAATTAGATACTTTGGTATCAAATTAGGTTTCAATGA
>JBCAXU010000024.1:0-38898 GCA_038533895.1 Pseudomonadota bacterium
GGACATGGGCGCAGCCGATTTTATCGAGAAACCCTTTGCTACCTCTGATCTCATCAGCCTATTTCACAAGTACCACATTCCTCTGAGAAGTAACGACATTTCCGCGCCGCAACAGCGCGCGAAGCAAGTCGATTTGGTGGCCGCAATACGAGAAATGAGTAACATCGCGCTTGGCTCAAGTGCAGCGCTTATCTCACAGCAAGTGGGTCGTTTTATCGAGATGCCGTTACCCAACGTCGCATCGCTGCATCAATCAGAATTAAAAATGACGCTACAAGACATTGTCAACAATTCTGAGTCGCGTGCCGTGGCTCAGCGTTTTGTAGGTCATGGCATCAATGGAGAGGCGCTTGTCTGTTTACACGGCACCGATTTTGGCCAACTAACAAGCGGAAGTGACGAACAGTGTCAAAGTTCGACCAATGAGGTCATTTTAGACCTAGCGAATCTGCTGGTTTCATCATTTTTGGGCTCATTTAGTAAACAGCTTGATATCAATATTTCATTGCGCCAGCCATTCGTTCTAGAAAAAGAAGCCATGACTTCAGCCCTAAATTCGAACAGTTTTCTTGCCGATTACGAACAAGATATTTTCACCATTGAGTTTGTCTACAGAGCCGAAAACTTAGATGTGGCCTGCGATATCGTCTTTCTTATGGACAATGATTCACTCGGCGCGATTAAAGGAATATTGGAGAGCGTATTATGAACTCAACCGATATCGGTGACCTCCACTGGGTAATGCAGATCTTAGGCGATCTCGATGCGGGTTTAATCGTTTTGGATCGCGAGTACAATGTCTGTGTGTGGAATGCTTTTATGCAGTCTTACAGCGGCATTCCCGCGGAACAGATCCTAGGCAAGAACTTGTTTGCCGTGGTCAACGACTTGCCCGAAGCTTGGCTCAGACGCAAAGTGGATACGGCGTTTAGCCTCAACAGCCGGGGCTTTTCTTGCTGGGAAGACCGCCCTTACCTGTTCAAGTTTAAGAACTTCAGCCCAATCTCAAATAGTTTGAGTGAAATGCGGCAAAACATCAATTTCTCACCGCTGACTTCGGTCAATGGCGAGGTCTCTCACGTTAGTATTATCATTAATGATGTCAGCGACATCGCCAAAAACAAAATTCACCTACTCGACTCCAACCAAAAACTGTCTGATTTAAGTCGTACCGATGGCCTTACCAAGCTGTTCAACCGCAGTCATTGGGAAAGCTGTTTGAAGCACGAATATGAACAATGCCGTTTGCAAGGTCATACTTCGTCGTTGGTGATTTTTGACATCGACCACTTTAAGCGAGTCAATGATACCTACGGGCACACAGTCGGCGATGAAGTCATCCGCCATACCGCTGCAGCTCTGAAAAAAGCCTCTCGCACCTCCGACATTTGTGGCCGTTATGGCGGTGAAGAGTTCACTGTGATTCTACCTGGCACCTGCGCGGCGCAAGCGCTTTATTTTACTGAGCGGTTACGTAAAAGAATTGAGCAATCAGTAGTGGCATGTGAACCTCACCAAGTGAAGTACACCATCAGTCTTGGCGTATGTGAGATCTCTGATCATCAAACCTGTCACCTGACTTGGCTAGAACATGCCGATAAGTCTCTTTACTTTTCAAAGCAATCCGGTCGAAATCGTTCAACTGTATTTGATCCGGCTTTTATTCGCTAGCAAAACGCAATTAGGCAGCCGACAAGGCTGCCAGATTACGTGAATAACACTTAGCGCACCAGTCTTCCTGGAGTAATCGCCGCTATCGCTCGCAACTCGCGCGTCATATGCGCCTGGTCACTAAACCCAAATCGTTGCGCTACCTCAACCAACTCGATATTACGATGAGTCCGCAGGTAGTCGATTGTGTTTCTCACCCTTAGAATGCGTTGATACTGCTTTGGCGTCATCTCAATCCACTGCTTGAACTGACGCTCGATTTGTCGTTGACTCAGTGCAACCCGCGCCTCTAACTCTCCGGGAGCGATCTCTTGTCGAATACAGTCAAGCGCTTGCTGCAGTGATTTGGGAATCACATTGGAGAAGTCAAAATTCTCGCCAATCCATTGGCTTAACCTCGTCACACGTTGATTGTTGTTATCAGCGCTTTGCAGTTCTCTATACAGGTCATAAAAATGGTAGAGCGTATCGTTTTCTACCGTTAGCACGGTAGGTTCATCATATAAGCGACCGAGCACGCCGCAACCAATTGCAGGGTGAAAACGAATACCCGCGATCTGGGTGCCCGCCGACAGTGATATCAACTGAGACGACTTTTCTACTGGGAGAAGAATGACGCCTTTGGGAAGGCGATTACCAGCAATGGTGACTTCGCCATGTAAGTGGAAGACAATGCCGCTTCCCGCATCAGAATAGAGTGACTTACAAATCGGCTCTTGCTGCGTGGAATCTACACAAGCCGCCCATATTCCTTGAACATAGGCGCTCAGTTGTCCCTTTGGCTGGGACAACTGAAAGTCAAACGTTGAATTGATGAGATTATTGGGGCTTATAACTGCCTACCTCAGGTTTGAATGTTTTAGCCACACGGTTCCAACTATTGATCGCGTTAATGGCGATGGTCAAGTCAACCAATGTTTTCTCCCCGAACGCTTCAACGACGTGCTGATAGGTATCATCATCCACCGGTTGACCATGCGTTAAGTGCTCCGCCCACGAAAGTGCGACTCTTTCAATATCGCTATAAAGTGGCATGTCACGCCAAGCACTTAGCCCGATGAGTCGCTCCAAGGTTTCGCCTTTAGCGAGCGCATCCTTGCTGTGCATATCAATGCAAAACGCGCATTGATTCATCTGTGAAACTCTAAGCTTTACTAGCTCCCACAAAGCAACATTTACCACTTCTGAGTCTGAAAATTGGCCATGCAAATAGCTCTCTTGCTCCATTAAGATTTGAATCGCGTTTGGGGCTAGCCCAAAGTAGTTAGCTCGTTGAGTCATCGATTATCTCCTTTTGAAGTTGTCGAGTTCTAAGATAATCGAACCTCAAGATGAGGTATTGAAGGTTTTCGACATCATCAAAACCAGCCATCACATCGCAAGCCTTGACCGTTTTGGTAACAACCGATGACTGGAAACGCGAGCTAACTCGCTGCACAATTGTTGTTCCAATCACATAAATCGACCAAACCAATCTGAGTAATTTTTTCTCACCCTATTATTTATTTCTTAGCTCAATAAAACGACATAGCAATGCGAAATAGGTGCAAAAACATTCGTGGCTATTGCAGTAAATCAATACTAAACTTAGTGCATAACATACTACCAATTAGGATTCATTGCCATGAAAGCACTTCTTTCCTCCGCGTTAAAGATACAGCAAAGAACCAGAGTCACTAGCCACTTCGCACGAAACGGATACAAGATTGCAAAGACAGACTTTGACGAAATGATTTTTGAAAAAGCAGGCACATTTATCAATGTTCACTTCGATAAAGCCTCGAATGCGAAGTCGATTTCTGTGTTGGAGAGCAGTTCAGAATAAACACGAAAAGGATACTCCAAGCCCCCCATTTCTCACTCAATTCACAAAATACTCATTCGTAATTCAGCTATCATGGCAATAGAGTGATGTTTTGCTACTATGCTGATTAAATACATTATTTGGGGTTACATAGATGACTAAACTCGTGTTAATTATGACTGCTGCTTTATTCTTTACTGGCTGTTCAAATACTTGGGAGGGTGTGAAAGATGACTCTTCAAAGATCTGGAATGATACAAAAGAGGCGGTACACGAGGCTACCGAATAGTTATTGGCGTATACACAATCATTTTTGGTGTTTTACTGAATGTGTCGCGGTTTGCTTTATCAAAGTCAGCATAGGTTAGGCTGACTTTTCAATTTTTGATGTATTAGAGCTGTGCTCGCACTACAAAGCCTTTCTGCTTCCACTAGCAAACTCTCTACCTAACTATGTGAAACCGACATTGGCACGTTTTAGTCGTAGACAGCCATAAAGTGAGGTTAAGTGATACTGGCTTTGGCCTGTTCTGTCTCATTGGGTTAAAGAGAAAACGCAACGACTGCGAGTGTAGAAACATAGTAACGACGCTGATTCCAGGTTACCCAGTGCACCAGATAATGACGCCATATATTAATGTCGCTGTCCGCGGCTAACGCTAAACGATTATTGAGTGGCACATTAAACTTAACGGTGATTAAAAACCCTAGGATAGAAAATGCAGCGCCATAGAGTAGCTGGGTTTGAATCCCTAATTGCCCACCAGCTAGACCAAACACAAGCAGCAAGAGGCTAGATACAGGTGATAGTAAAAACACCACCAAGAAGGCTCGATTCAAAATTACTTCATTTATGCGGTTCATCATTTTCATGCCATTTTGCTCTGCTAGCACCGTCATCACTGTATTGTGAAAAATAAAGTAAGTTCCCGCTAATAGCGCTGTTGAGGCCGTAGCAATCAGGCTAAGGGATTGGAGTATAAGTAGAGTCATATTTTCCTTCCAGAGTCATCGATTAATTTGTCTATTACAAACTATTCATTGATAATTTGGTTTGCAGCAAATCTTGTATTATTTGCAGGAAATACAATTATGGATAGCAAAAGCCTCCAAGCAATGGCGAAATTTGATCCGGAAAATCGCAAAGGAGCCGTTACGGCTTCCCCCCTGGATCAGCTCATAATGAGCAGCGTGTTCTATACACACTCGATCATGAAGCAGCCATGGGGTATCAAAATGCCCGCCATTCCATCAAGTACTATGTTTCACTTGGTTCTCGCCGGAGAAGCAATTGTGTACGTATCGAATGAGAAGGTAAAACTGGGTCCTGGTGATTTTATTCTACTTCCTCGCGGCGACGGTCATGATATTGTTGACGTCCACAATACTGAACCGAAAGATTTGTTTGAAAATGAATTAGAGAAAGTGACGGAGCACTACGAGCGTTTGACGACTCAAGGACAGGGGGATACAACGATAACACTATGCGGGACAGTCTTGTTTGAGAACGACGTTACTAAGTCAATCATCGACTCTATGCCTGAGTTCATTCTTATACCAGCGAAGTCGAAGGAACACCAAACTATAACAAGTATGGTGCAAGCCATAGATAAAGAGACAAAATCAGAGGATTACGGTTCGGAGCTAGTGGTCTCTAAACTCGCCGACATCATAATACTTCAGTGCATAAGAACTTGGATAAATGAAGTTTCTGAGGAAAACCCGAACTGGATAATAGCGCACACCGATAAGCGTCTTTCGGCTATCATGAAATTCATACACGGTGACCCTTCTTCAAGCATTGATGTCGAATCTCTAGCTAAGTTATCCGGTATGTCTCGAACAAGCTTTATCGAGTATTTCAAAAAGGTGGTTGGTCAAACTCCCAAAAAATATATTTCAGACTGGCGCTTATCGCTTGCTAGAGAAAAGTTGTTGCATGGCAAAGCACATGTGCTCAATATCGCTTTGGATATAGGCTACCAATCAGAAGCTGCATTTAGCCGTGCTTATAAAGCTAAATATGGTGAGTCGCCCTCCACAACTAAAAAGCGATATGGATAATTCAATCGACACACAATGCCTAACAACTCGGTTAGGCATTGTCTCTCTTTCCGGCACTTAATTAGCCCCAATATCCAGCCTTAATAGCCTTTGAAACATAGTCGGAGAACCGGGTTGGTTTACGTCCTATCGCCTCCTCCACGCCATGAGTAAGATGCGAGTTGCGACCATCAAATACGACGGTAAAAAGCTCTTTGAGTAGCCATTGATAATCTTTAGGGACGTTCTGGTTCTCCAGGATGCCTAAGTAGTCATCAATGTGGACCGGGGTAAATGTCACCTTTTTGCCCAATTGCTTTGTTATTTCATTGACACAGTCTTGGAAAGTCAGCAGTTCTGGCCCTGTCACCTCGTAAAGACGATTACGTTTAGTCGGGTCTACCAACGCAGCTGCTGCAACTTCCGCAATATCATCAGTGTCAATAAAAGGCTCAGGAGTACCTGACGCTGGCAGAATCAAGTTACCATTTAGCACACCTTCTGCCATGAAGCTTTCGCTAAAGTTTTGAGCAAACCAAGATGCCCTCACCACATTCCAATCTAAACCGCTATTGATCAGAATTTGTTCAGCCTTCTCTGCACCTTCTTCCCCGCGCCCTGATAGCAAAACAATATGTTCTATCCCTGCTTTTTTAGCGACTTCCACAAAAGCACGGATATCACTTTCTGCTTTAGGTACGGCCAAATCGGGTTGATACGTGACATAGGCGGATTTAGCACCTTTCAAGGCTCCGGACCAGGTGTCTCTGTCATCCCAATCAAATCGAATAGTCGTACTCCTTGACACTGGTCTTGTCTCGATTTTTCGATCACGCAGTAGCTTGTTAACTCGAACACCCGTCTTTGCATTTTTGCCGATAATTACAATTGGTCCTGATGAAATAGTAGTCATTGTGGTTCTCCTGCATAATAAGCATTGTTGGTTGGGTACAAGCAAATAATGCCCGTGTAGAGTCACATTAGATTGATAAGAAGTTCAGAAATGTTTGCATAAAGAACGAAGTTTCAGTTACTCCGCTAGGCCATAACGCCGAGCAATAAAATTGCTGAAGATATTCTAAGCTAGTTATTATCTCTAGCTTACGATGATCGCTTCGATGTATCGCACAGGCGGGTTAGCCAAGGTCGCAAACTAAAGGGTCTCGCCAAAATAAAACTGAGTGTCGAGATCAATACATCGTTGCTCGATTTTGGCTAAAGGGTTTGTGATTCGCTGCATAAGATGTTCAGCGGCAATTTTACCAATTTCTTCTCTGGGCGTTATCACGGTAGCGAGTGTGGGTTTGATCACCGTTGATATGTTGTGACCGTGAAATCCGACAATAGACATCGCTTTTGGCACATCCACATTCTGCCTTTGACACTCATAAAGCGCACCAATCGCGATGTCGTCGTTGGTGCAAATAATGGCGTCCACCTCTGGGTGCTCGACTAGCATGTTTTTCATCAGCGTAGCGCCAAGAGTGTAAGATGACGATTCCATGGTAGTGATGACTAGCGGTTTTAAGTCTTGAGCGACCATAGCCTGTTCGTAGCCTTGGATTTTTTGTTTGGTACGCTCGTCCATTCGTGCCGCCAAATACGCAATCCGCTTGCGCCCTCTGTTGATAAGCGCTTTGGTCGCGTTTTCGCTGGCTTTAATATTGTCAAAGCCAACCGCTTGCTGCAGTGGCGGGGAAACAGAGTCCATGATCTCGACAATCGGAATGCCAGATGCGTTCAGAATCTTCTTCGAGCGCTCGGTGTGATAGCTCTCTGACAAAATGATGCCATCGACATTGTAACCAAGTAACGTCTCAATACGTTTTTCTTCAACATGTTTACCGTAACCATAGTGAGCGATCATCGCCTGATAGCCATTTGGCTCGATCACACCCTCAATGCCACGCAGTACCTCATCAAACACTTGGTTGGTCAAAGATGGAAGCAGCACACCAATGGAGTAGCTTTTCGCTTTAGAGAGGATGTCCGGAGCGCGATTTGGCACATAGCCAAGCTCTTTGACTACCTCGTCAATTTTTACGCCTACCGCTTCTGAAACCTTGCTCGGGTCTCTAAGGAAGCGGCTGACTGTCATTTTGGTGACACCAACACGATCAGCGATGTCTTGTAGGGTCGGTCTCTGTTTTTTCTGAATCATAGGGCATCAAAATGAGATTAGGGCCAGGCTGCAGTGAGTTGCTGCAGCCATTTACTGCTTAGTAAAGCCTCAAACAAAGCATGGTTTGGATTACTTTGACGCTTCCGCAAGGGCTTCTTTAGTCAACTGAGTAATACGCGTCCAGTCTTTGTTTGCAATGGCATCGGCTGGGATCATCCAGGTTCCGCCTACAGTTTTGACACAAGAAAGCGCTTGGTATTGCGCCATGTTTTCCGCATTCACACCTCCCGTCGGGCAGAAGCTGACTTGAGGCAGCGGCGCTGAAATAGCTTTTAACGCCTTGGCGCCACCATTGGCCTCTGCTGGAAAGAATTTGAGGTGGTCATAACCTAAATCCATCGCTTCCATAATCTCGGTTGGCGTTGAGACACCTGGAATCAAGGCCACAGGGTGGCTTGCCGCATGTTTAAGCAGTCGCGCAGGCGCTCCTGGCGAGATGACAAACTTAGCGCCAGCTTCGACAACGGCATCGTACTGCTCTGGAGTCAAAACCGTGCCAGCCCCAACCATAGACTCAGGCATCGCTTGGGCAATAGATCGAATCGAATCGATTGCCGCATCGGTGCGCAAGGTAATTTCAAAAACGTTTATCCCACCTTCCGCTAGTGCTTTAGCAAGTGGAATGGCATCCTCAACATGCTCGATAACCATCACGGGTACGATAGGAGACGTCGCAAAAACTTGTTCTGGAGAGTATGACCAATTCATTTTTAAATCCTGATTCAACAATTGTTTCAATTAGTTATAAAGGCAAAGCCCATTAAAATACAGTGGCGCCCTGCTCTGCACTAGAAATAGCGTGACGAAAAACACTAAACAGTTCTCTGCCACTGCCAATATGACTTTGTTCGAGTTGAGGCTCAGCAGGTGTTCTGTGCTCAATCGATTCCAGCACATTGACTTTCCCGGTGTGTCCATCCACTTCAATCATGTCGCCATCTTTCACTTTGGCAAGCAAGCCACCGCGAACGGCCTCCGGTGTGATATGGATGACCGCAGGCACTTTGCCCGATGCGCCAGACAATCGGCCATCGGTTAGCAGCGCAACGTTTAATCCTTGTTTCATTAGATTGCCCATGATAGGCATCAGCTTATGCAGCTCAGGCATTCCGTTTGCTGCCGGTCCATTAAAGCGCACTACGATTACACCATCTTGAGTCAACAAACCTTGCTTATAGGCAGCTTCAACATCATGCTGAGAGTCAAATACCATAGCCGGAGCAACCACTCTTTGATGCGCCTTGGCAACGGCACTGACTTTCATTACTCCGCGCCCAAGATTACCGCTTAGCACTTTAAGTCCGCCAGCGTCACTAAAGCTATGCCCAGGCGGGGCTAGTACGCGGCTGTCGATACTCGGTTTGGCCGCGGCAAACTGGACCTCGCCTTGAGCATTTAAGTAAGGCGTGGTGAGATAATCTTCCATGCGCCCATAAACAGGGTTCGCATCCATGAAAATCAAGTCGCGCTGGTTCAAGCCTGCCAATAATGTCGGCACACCGCCAGCCTTTTGAAATGCGTTAATAACAGCATCGCCATTGGGATACATTTTCACCAGCAGTGGTACAACCTGAGAGAGCCTATCCAGGTCATCCCATGTCACTAGCCAGCCCGCCGCTTTCGCCACCGCAACCAAGTGAATGGTGTGGTTGGTACTGCCCCCCGAGGCAAGTAGCGCCACCAAACCATTGATAACCGCTTTCTCATCCAGCACGACTCCGAGCGCTTTATGACTGCGCGAATGTGCGCTGACAGAAGCAATGTATTGTGCGGCTTTTTCTGTGAGCTTATCGCGAAGGGGATCATTGGGCGATATGAAAGCCGAACCTGGAAGCATTAATCCCATCGCCTCAAACACCAGTTGATTGGTATTGGCGGTACCAAAGAAGGTGCACGTACCCGCAGAATGGTACGCCTTGCACTCGACAGCGAGTAGCGCGGCTTTGTCGGCTTTGCCTGCAACGTATTTTTGCCGTGTCGCGACCTTTTCATCATTGCTGATACCAGTAGACATTGGCCCAGACGGGATAAATGCGGTCGGTAGATGACCAAACGCTAGCGCCCCCATCAATTGCCCAGGGGCAATTTTGTCACAGACTCCGAGCAGCAGTGTGCCATCAAAGGTATTGTGGCTAAGCGAGAGTGCAGTTGACTGCGCGATCAAGTCACGAGAAAACAGTGACAGCTCCATGCCTTGATAGCCTTGGGTAATACCATCACACATCGCAGGCACACCCCCTGCCACTTGAGCTGTATTACCCAGTTCCGCCAACGCCCGCTTTATCTGCTCCGGATAGTCGCGGTATGGTTGATGAGCACTCACCATATCATTGTACGCCGTCACGATGGCGAGGTTGCTTTTGGTGAAATCGAGAATAGACTGTTTTTCACGCTCGGTTGCAGCCGCAACCGTATGAGCGAGATTTCCACAAGCTAGTACAGCACGAGTTTTCCCTTGTCTGGCCGCACGCTCAAGCTTGTCCAAATAGGTTTTGCGACTGCTTTTGCTTCGCTGAGCGATGTTGTGTGCCACTTCGGCAATTACGCTGTTAATCGTCATGATAAGTTACCGATGGACAGCTTACGCCGCCCATTTTCTGTCAAATCCTAGACAGGATGTCTTGAGTAATTTCTGCTGGGGTCTGCTTTATATCGATGTGCATGGCTTCGCTTTCGGAAGGCTCGACTAAAGTGTCAAACTGGCTCTCTAACATAGCAACACCTTTAAAATAGTGCCCTTGCCGCGCTCTGTGTCTTGACCAAATGGTCTCGAAATCACCTTTCAGATACAAAAAACGCAGTTCTTCACAGCCATTGCGTAATATGTCTCGATATTCGGGTTTCAGCGCAGAGCATGCCACCACCAGATCGTCCTCTGTCTTTAGTAGATGATTAAGCCGCAGCAACCAAGACTCACGATCCTCATCCGTTAGCGGGATGCCACTTTGCATTTTCTGCACACTGGTTGGTGAGTGATAATCATCGCCATCAAAAAACGGAATGTTTAGCGCCTTAGCAAGTGACTCACCGATTGATGACTTCCCACACCCGGAAACGCCCATAACGATGTACTTCTTTTTCATATTTATTATCTCTATCAACGCTGTCGGACACACTTATTTCCACCACAGAGCAAGCTCTGGGAAAATAATCACCAAGGCCAAAACCGAAATCTGCAAACCAATGAATGGAAGTAGCGAACTAAAGATCTCACCTAAGCTGATATCTTTTGGCGCAACCGACTTCAAATAGAAGGCAGCAGGGCCAAAAGGTGGTGACAAGAAAGCCACTTGCATGTTCAAACAGAACACCACGCCGAACCAAATTGGGTCCATACCTAAACTGGTAATAATAGGAACGAAGATAGGCATAGTCAGCAATGCAACGCCAACCCAATCAAGGAACATGCCGAGCACAAATAGAATCACCATCATGATCAGCAGGGTTGTCATCGCATTACCACCACTGAGTGCCAGGATAGTCTGCTCAACAAAGTTGATACCGCCCATGAGGTTGTAAACGCCCACCAGTGCTGACGCGCCGATACCAATCCACATGATCATGCCGCAAGTACGCATGGTAGCGATGGCGGACTCTTTAACCATATTCCAGTTGAGCTCACCGCGAATAGCCGCGCTCACTGCGATACCAACAACGCCAAGCGCTGAAGCTTCAGTGACCGACGCGACGCCGGTGTAAATACTGCCCAGCACAGTCGCAACCGATAGCAACGGAAAGAACAACGCTTTGAAATAGCTTGGGTGCTCTTTGGCATCTTCCTCGAGCTCTTCAGCAGACGGCAACGGCGCCAAGCTCGGGTTTAACTTACAACGAATCAACACATAAGCGATGTAAAACAGGGCCAGAATGAACGCAGGCAAAAACGAAGCTTTGAATAGATCACCAATGGAAACCGATGCGGAAAGACCATAAATGATCAGTACGATACTCGGCGGCAACATGGTTCCGAGCGCGCCCCCCGCACAAGTGGTACCAATCGCCAATTTGCGGTCATAGCCGAGACGAAGCATTTGCGGCAACGCCAGAATGCCCAACAGTACAGTTTCTCCGCCAATCACTCCCGACATTGAAGCTAGGATGACGGCAACAATCAAAGTTTGAACCGCAACACCACCACGGACTTTACGCCCAACACTCTTCATCGCATCAAACAGATCTCTTGCGATACCTGAGCGATCAAGCAATGCTGCCATTAACACAAACATAGGCACGGCGAGGAACACATAGCCGTTAACAAAACTGTAGATTCGGCTGGTGATCAATGGCAGCGCATCGACCCCGAACCAACCAAGAGTAAATATAAGCGCCACAAGGCCCGTTACGAAAGCAAGCTGCATACCGGTTAGCAGCAAACCAATCATCAACGCCAGCATCAGTAAGCTGCCAGAAGCGATGCCAATCGAAGAGAGCTCACCTGCGATCACGTAGGTGGCTAACCAAGCTAAAGCGACTAGGGCAACGGCCCCACCAGCAAAGAAGACGATACGTAGACGGTTATCTGATTCGGCTTTAGCAGAAGATAAATTAAGCATTATTCTCTTCCTTTAGTTGTTTGACTTCACTAATCAGATGCAGAACAAACTGAATAAACATCACGCTAACGGTTAATAGGATTAATCCTTTAAGCAGCGCAGGAAAAGCTGGATCCCAAGCGGTTCCTGAAGTCTCTAACTTGAGTTCTCCCCAAGGCGCAAACCATGAGCTGTTGACCATTTGCCAAGCCGCATAGATGAGTAAGCCACTGAATAGCAATCCCGCTAAGTGATGAAAAATATTGAGGTAATGTTTGGTTCGCTGCGAAACCGAATCATAGATAAGTACCACTCGTACATGCTTATCGGTCGCAAGCGCGTACGCACCACCAATCACAAATAATGAGCCGCCGATAAACGAAGCCGTTTCGTGAACCCAGATGGTTGGTGCATCAAAAACGTAGCGGCTCACTACTTCGTAAAATGAAATGATGACAGTAAAAGCAAACAGTAAGCTAAGGATCTCACTCACCTTAGTAATGGCTTTGTCTAAGATGTTGTTGGGCATTTCAGCCACTTTTGTGTCTGAGTTTTTCATAGTGCTGTTCCAGAAATAAAGGGAGGCAAGAATCACCTCCCTATACGGTGTGGCTTATAGCAGACCCGCACCTTTTAAATAGGTCGTGATCGAGTCATACACTTTTTGCGCGTTTGGCGAACGTTGAGCGTATTTCTCCCACTCACCCATTGCGATTTGACGGAATTTCTTACGCTCTTCTTGCGACCAGTCATGAATCGTGATGTCTGGGTTTGCCTGCGCCTCTTTCACAGCCGCTTGGTCAGCAATACGCAATTGTGTGGTGATGTCTTGCGCGAAATCGCGTACCGAAACTGTCATGATCTCTTGTAGATCGGCTGGCAGTTTGTCCCATTTCTTCTGACTCATTGAGATATCAATGGTAGGTAGCGAGTGGAAACCTGGCTGAACGGGGTGCATCGCAATATCATTCATACCAGCGCTGTGGTTCGTCGAGAAAACCGTGTAGTCAGCCGCATCAATAACGCCCTTGCTCAGGCCAGTGAAAACCTCTGACCCAGGTAAGTTAACCGGAGTGGCACCAGCGGCAGCAAACACTTGCTGAACGAGTCCTTCTGGCGCACGAAGTTTTAACCCTTTAAGGTCATCTACACCATTAAGCGGCACCTTAGAAACGAAGGATTCTACACCTGTGGTTGAGCCGCCGATATATTTCACACCGTAAGGGGCATAAAGCTCAGTCATTAGCTCATAACCGCCACCATAGTTGATGTACTCAAGCAGTTGTCGTGTATCAGACCAAGCGCCAACCATGTTACCGATAAGACCGAACGCAGGATCTTTCCCTGAGAAATAGCCTGTCGCAGTAATGTGGCCGTCGAGAACGCCCATTTTGATGGCATCGAGTGTTTCAGTGTGTTTCACCACCGCGCCGACTGGAAGTAAGTCGATTTCAATACGGCCGGCAGACATTTTTTCTACAGTCTCCGCCCACTCTTTTTGTACTTGGTAGTTTTTATCTCCAGACGGGTCACTCGACTGAAACTTGAAGTTGAAATCAGCCGCAAGTGCAGACGTGGATAATAGAGTGGTAGCGACAGCGATAGATAGGGTTTTGAGGGTATTGTTCATGAGTAGATCCTTTGCTCTCTTTTATTTTTTAGTCATATGTTACCGGGAACAATGATAATGTTATCGGTAACATTGAGTAACATCTAAGAGACGGATCACAATTGAGGGAATCGTGTTGAGTTGCGTAAATTAGATTGCATGAGCCATCCTTTCCATGATTTGGGCCTGTATTTCCAGATGCGCTGACCGTGAGGTGAGGAACAAAACCCAGTCCAATAAACGTTTTTCGGTAATATAGAAGGGATGTCAATGCTTTTCGATCATGGTTCCAACAAAAAGCCCAAGCTTTCTTCGCTCGGGCTTAGTCTTTGGAGGGATAATTCTAGAACGGTTACGCTAAGTTAATATCCAGTTTACCTTCTGCCAAAGCTGGCGCGAGGCCCGGCGTCAATGGCAGGCGAGGGATAACTAAACAGTGCATTAGATGATAGATGTCTTGTTTGCCATCCCAAACAACGCTAGTGCCCGCTTGGTTGTTAACATCGAGTTCTTGCCACCATGAACAACCCTCGTAATCAATCAGGTAAGTGCGGCAGTAATCCCACCAAGTGCGGTACCAGTCTTCGTACTTCTTGTCACCCGTTACTGTGTAAAGCGCGTAAGCGGTACCGATAGCCTCTACCGGCGCCCAACGAATACGTTCACGCACTACAGGTTGTCCTTCCCAATCGACTGAATAAACAAACCCTGGAGCGCCATCAACATGCCAAGCATCTCGAACTGTCGCATCAAACAGGCCAATCGCATCTTCAAGAAGCCAATCTGGGCAATGAGCGCCAATCTCCTGTAGCGTGGCACGCAAGTGACAGATTAAGCGGCCCCACTCTATCCAGTGACCAGGTGTTCCACCGTAGGCACGGAAGTGACTAGCTGGCGTCTCTTTGTTGTAGTCTGGCAGCGGATTAAAGTCACAATCAAAGTGTTCGTTTACACGGTAATTCAGACCTTTCGCTGTTTTATTTATCATAAATTCAGTGATGTTAAGAGCGCGATCTAGCCACTTTTTATCTTTAGTCACATCGTAAACAATCAAGAAAGCTTCGACTGAGTGCATCGCCATGTTTCCACCACGATAGTCTTCGGTTTCGGTCCAAGCTTGATCCCAAGACTCGAAACACATCTGCTTTTCTTCAATCCAGAAGTGGTTTTCGTATACGTTAATCGCCTCATCCAACAAGGCTTGTGCACGTGGGTGCCCCGTAGTCACCGCACTTGCGGCGCCAAGCAACACAAATGCGTGTTGATAGCCCTGTTTAGACGAGTCCTTAATTCCTTCGCCTTGGTTGTCAATCGTTGCAAACCAACCACCATGCTCTTTATCTTTTAACGGACCTTCAAGCGCCTTAATGCCGTGCTCAACCAGATCGTAAGCCCCTGGGCGACCCATGTGTGCGGCTAAAGCGTAGCAGTGCAGCATTCGCGCAGTAATCCAGAGGCGCGTGCCCATTTCTTCGCGAACATTGCCATTATTGCCAATCCAGCCAAAGCCGTTTTCTACCACAGCATTGCGGCCAAACTCGAAGATACGATCGGTTTCGGCGTCTAACCATGTAGTGTGAGAGCGAGTATTAATCCATTTCATTTCAACGTTACCTTAAAATACTAATTTACAGTCTTATTCGAATTTTGTTTAGCATGACACTTGCTTTCTTAGCTCATCTGCCAGGTTGTGCACATCAAAAAATACCACCTGAATCTGGTTCTCGGGTAACCGGATAAACCCCAAAGCTCCTTGACGACGCAGGAGCTTCTCATCCACCGCCCCCATATCTTTCACTTGAATTCTTAGACGGGTCGCGCAGTTGTCGATCTTGCCATCTCGGATATTGTTAATACCGCCTAAAGCATCTAGGATCTTATGAGCTTTTGCTTGTAAGTTGCCTTTGTCATTAATCATCTGTTGTCTTCTCCAAAGATGAGCAGCTTTTCGCTCTGCTCATCTCGTTGATATTGATTGTTCGGTTGTTGTGTTATTTAACACATAGGGACGTGGTGTTTTGTCTACATTATGCCGACTATTTGAGGCAATCCGATAACCAGTTGAGGGAAGCATGACACAAGGAAAATCAGTGCAATTTCAACCATCAAGAAAGGAACAATTTTGCGAGAAATTTCTGACACCGGCACTTTAGACACCCCAGACGCCACAAACAGAACTAATCCCATTGGAGGTGTCGCCAAGCCAATCGATAAGTTGGCACACATCACAACACCAAAGTGCACTGGGTCGATGCCTGCGCTGATCATGATCGGTGCAAAGATTGGTGCGAAGATAAGAATCGCAGGGCCAGCATCTAGAAACATTCCGATAATGAACAGTAGAACGTTGATAATCGCAAACAGTAAGTATGGGTTATCGGTGATACCATTCATGAAGTCAGCGACCATATTCGATACGCCAGACAGACTGATCAATGAGGCAAAACCACTAGCCGCCGCTACTATGATAAGGATCGAGGCCGCGTTAACTGCTACTTTGGCAAAAAGTGCATAAGTCGCTTTGGTGTTGGTTACTTTGATGATAAACAGCGACACTGCAATCGCGTAGGCAACGGCAACTGCCGCAGCTTCAGTCGGTGTAAAGATACCACCGTAGATACCCCCTAGGATGATCACTGGAGTCATCAAAGGAAGCAGTGCCAGACGGAAGGCTTGCTTACGCTCCATCGCGGGCGCTCGCTCCATTGGCTGAACACTCGGGTATTTACGAATCTGGAATTTGTTCATGATCATCAAGCCAATACAGAAGATGATCCCTGGAGTGACACCCGCTAAGAACATCGCCGCCACAGACGTATTCATAACGAACGCGTACAACAACATGATACCCGATGGTGGAATAATATTACCTAGCACCGTTGCGGCTGCGGTTAGTGCCGCTGAATAGCCTGTGTCATATTTATATTTCTTCATTTCAGGGATCAGCATGCCACCAATCGCTGACGTTGCGGCGACAGCAGACCCCGTTAGCGCACCGAAAATGGTTGCGGCCAGAATGACAACATGACCTAAACCACCACGTAAGTGCTGTACCATGGTTTGCGCAAACGCGATGATACGTGGCGTGATGCCGCCAGCAGTCATACACTCGCCCGCTAACATAAAGAACGGCAATGCCAGTAGTAAGAAACTATCTAAACCCGAATACAGACGCTGATACAACATGTTTGCGAACAGCATTTGATCGTTTTGGAACAAAGTAATCATAGGTGATAGGCCCAGTGTGAATAGAACTGGAACACCAATGATTAACAGAATCATAAAGTAGAGTAAGAAAATCGGAGAAACCATTATAACACCCTCTTAAGCCGCAGTTTCTGATGCAAGTGACCGCGTTTGCTTTGGCTCTTGTTCTGGCGCCTCTTCCGTGGCGGCAGGAGCCTCAAAAAGTCCAGCTGTCTTAGCTGTCTGTGATACATCTTCAAAATCACCCAACATAGCGCGAATTGCAGCGATGCTCTTTTGCACAGCATAAAGGATGGTGATTGCCATCATTACAGGTGGGATGATATACACCACGAACATTGGGATTGGCAGGCTATCCGCCATAACCGAACCTGTTTCAAAGAAATTCCAGCCAAACTTAATCCAGACAGCGAATACAATGATCGCAGCGATGTGCGCCAATAAAGTGAGGAATGCAAAGAGTCTAGGCGTTTTCTTTTCAAGAATTTCTGTAACAAAGGTCATCGCTATATTCTTGTCTGTCAGGTAAACAAACGGCAAACATAGGTAGGTCATGTAAATCATTAAGAATCTTGAAGATTCATCTGTCCAACTAAGTGGGATATTGAGGATATAACGGAACAGAACTTGTGCAACGACGATCAGTGTCATTACTAGCAGTAAAATGCCGGCAATATGACGCAACACCCGAGACAGGGGCGTCGTTACCGTGTTCAGTGCTTTTTCGATGGCTCGTAACATTGAATCACCATTATTGGATTAGAAAATTAACGGGTGCCTTTCATTCAGCACCCTAGATATGGGCTATTTCGTGGTTATTATTTTGCTTTGCCGTTAGAACCAAATAGACGAATTTTGTGTTGGACCACTTCTTTCATTGAAGCAATACCGCTGTTCATCACATCAGCCAGAATGTAGTCGGTTTCATTCTCGCGCCAGTGAGCTTGTACTCCATGAATGAAGCCTTGACGAAGCTCAGTATCGACGTTGATTTTCGCCACGCCGCGTTTAACCGCTTCCATAACTTGATCATCAGGAACGCCCGAACCACCGTGCAGAACGATCGGCTTCTTCACTGCTTCTTTAATTTCTGACAAACGATCAAATTTAAGCTCTGGGGTCGTTTTGTAAACGCCGTGCGCCGTGCCGATAGACACTGCGAGATAGTCAACGCCAGTGCGTTCTGAGAAGTCCAATGCTTCCTCGACTGTCGTGATCATGGCATCTTTTTCATCCACAGTGATGTCATCTTCTGTGCCGCCAATTTTGCCAATTTCACCTTCAGCACCTAAACCGAGTGCGTTGGCTACATCAACTACCGCTTTAGTAATACGAATATTGTCTTCGAATGGCAGTGCCGAACCATCAAACATCAGCGATTGGAAATCACGAGTTGCCGCTTCCATACACTGTTCAAACTTGCGGCTGTGGTCGAGGTGTATACAGATTGGAACCGTAATTTGATGGTGCTGAATTAATGAGTCAACAGCATCGCGTAGTGGCTTCATGCCCATTTCGTTAATGGCTTTTTGACCAATCTGAATCATGATCGGCGATTTTTCTTCTTCTGCAGCTAAAAGTACTGCTTTAATTGTTTCTAGGTTGTGAGCCGTGAAAGCACCGATTGCGTAACCGTTATTCCACGCTTCTTGAATCATCGTTTTACCAGATACGTAAGGCATTGTGTTTATTCCCTTATATTGAATTTGTTTTGAAGAGCGTTGTTTCGTTAGCAATAAAGTAGCAGTCTCGACTGTCCATTTCTGTTATCTAGATAACATTTAATGTCCATTAAGTGACAATAATTACCACAAATGTACACCTGGTCACAAAACACATGAATAATTGGCTTTTATGCATAGCCTCTGGAACATGCCAAGTTTGGATTGTTACTTATGCGCAAAAAAACGCGTTGACCCAAAACAAGATTTGTTCAGTAATGAAGAAGAGAGAATATCAGCAGCGCTTTACCTGTAAGGGAAAGGAGCGAAACTATCAAGCTGATTTAGCGATAAAAAATGATGAAGCCAGCCTAACTAGTGCTGAATAAATCTCGCATAAAAAAGGCCTTGAACGACAAACGTCGATACAAGGCCAAACAAACATTGGTGACTCAGATTGCCTGCAAATAACTCAGGCAATCACTGCCTGTTGAAAAAAGTTGTCCGTTATTGTTGATTTCTGCCTTTAATGATAATTAGTCTCAAGCAGGCTATTGAATTTTTGGCTCTAACCCAGAAGTGACACGTAGATGCTCTAACACTGCGGTCCAATCTTGGCGACCACGTCCTGCCGCACGCGTCATACTATATAGTTCACGAGAGGCCGCCCCACATGGCATCGGCACGTTTACTTGGTTGGCCAGATCAAGGGCAATACCCAAATCTTTATGCGCAAGGTCAACCATAAATACTGGCGAGAGATCCCCGGCCAATACCTTACCCGGCCATGTGGTGGTAAAGTGCCCTTTACCTGCAGGGGTACCACTCATCACTTTCATTGCCGTTTCCCACTCTAGGCCAATGGCTTCAGTGAGCGTCGCCGCTTCTGCAGAAAGGGCGTTGAGCGCAATACTCATGTAGTTGTTGATGATTTTGACTCGAATACCTTTACCGACGCCGCCACAATCTACCGTCTCATTCCCCATACAATCAAACAGTGGTTGAGCACGTTCAATCTGCTCTTTTGTCCCACCAGCCATGATCAGAAGCTCACCTTTAACGGCATGCTCAGAAGTACGACCCACTGGCGCTTCCATCATAGAGAAACCTTTGTCAGTCATTTCTTGCGCTAGCGAGTCTGTTTCTAACGGGTGAATAGTTGACATATCAATCAGCAGAGCGCTTTTATCTAGCGTAGAAGCCACCCCGTTTTCACCAAAGATAACGTTCTTTACCAGGGCTCCATTAGGGAGCATGGTTACCACAAACTCAGAATCTATCGCTGCGTCGGCAGGAGATGAGGCGGCAGCCGCGCCTTGTGCAACTAAGTGTTGAACCGCTTCTTCATTGATATCAAATACTTTTAGTGTGTGGCCACCTTTGATTAAGTTGAGTGCCATTGGGGTGCCCATCTGGCCCAGCCCAATAAATCCAATCGTCGACATGTTCAAATTCCTTCACGTTAGCGGATAAGTTGCATTCAATATAAACGTTAATCCGCTCTTTGACCGCAACGAATGTCACATTTTGTCCGTTAATGTCCATTTTGGTTGTTTTGTGATTATACTCCCAGTGAAATTCCCAGATTTCGATATACTGAGATGACTGCTAAACAGACCAATAACTTAGAGAGCAAAGAGAAAAACTATGACAATTGCATGTGTAGGTATTACCGTATTAGACCGAATTCAGCGTGTCGCTAATTTGCCAACGACTGGTGGTAAGTATGTCGCCAAAGATTATTTTGAAGTAGGCGGAGGCCCTGCAGCAACGGCGGCCGTCGCGGTTGCAAAACTCGGCCACCCTGTCGACTTTATTGGCCGTGTAGGCCAAGATGGTGTCGCAGACACTATGCTGACTGAACTTGCCAGTTACGGTGTGAATGTAGAGAAAACCGTGCACATCGATGGCGCTTCTTCTGCGTTTTCTGCGGTCTTAGTTGACGACGAAGGCGAAAGAATGATCATTAATTACCAAGACCCGTCATTAAGTCGTGATCCGAAACCTCTAGAGCGGGTTGATTTTTCTCAATACCAAACCGTGCTAACCGATGTTCGTTGGCCAGAGGGCGCTAAATACGCTATGGAACAAGCCAAAAAACATGGCATCCCCTCGGTTCTTGATGCTGACATCGCCCCAGACCCGATTGAAGACCTGGTCAAACTGGCTGACCATGTGGCATTTTCTGAGCCGGGGCTAGAGAAATTTACCGGCAGCAGCGATCCTATTGAAGGTTTAAAACTGGCACAGAAACAAACAGATGGCAAAGTTTATGTTACTGTAGGCTCCAAAGGTTGTTACTGGCTAGAGAACGGCGAAGTGTCCCACGAGCCTGTCATTAAGGTAAACGTTGTCGATACAACCGGAGCTGGCGATGTTTTTCATGGCGCTTTGGCGGTTGCCGTCGCAGAATCTAAACAAAGTCGTGAAAGTATTGTTTTCTCCAATACCGTTGCAGCGCTAAAATGCACCAAGAGAGGTGGTCGAGAAGGAATCCCGACTAGAACCGAAGTGGACCAAAAATTACAAAAATAGACAAAGCGAAGGATTGATGTGACTAATCCCAGACAAGATAAGTTAATTCAGCTCGTTAATGATAAAGGTTATTACAGCGTAGAAGAACTGGCGGAAATGTTGGACGTTTCCACCCAGACAATTCGCCGTGACATTAAGAAGCTCAGCAATGAGCGCTTGGTGATTCGCCACCATGGTGGGGCTAGCTCACCTGCGACCAAGAATAACCTAGATTACGAAGTCCGTAAGGTTTCTGATACCGAACAAAAGCACGCGATTGGTAAAGCCATTGCTGACTTGATTCCTGACAACTCAACCGTATTCATTACCATTGGAACCACGGCAGAAGTCATCGCAAGTCACCTAGCCAGCAAAAACAACTTGCAAGTGATCACCAATAGCCTTCGCGTCGCCAATGTTTTGCATACCAACAAATCGATTGATGTATTGATCCCCAGTGGGAAAGTGAAAGCATTTAACGGCGGTATTGTCGGAACCGAAGCGATGGATTTCATTTCGAACTTCCGGTTTGACTATTTGGTCACCAGTGCTGCGTCGATAGACGTGGATGGCACTTTACTTGAGTATGACCTCAACGAGACCATGATTACTCAGACCGTGATGAAATCAGCGCGACACGTAATGGTCGCGATGGACTCAAGCAAGTTCATCCCTAAAGGCTCGATTACTCTTGCCAATATCAAAGACGTGAGTTACTTCTTTACTGACAAACAACCAAGTCCATCTATTGAGGCTGCCGCAAAGCAAGGTGACACCGAATTAGTGATTTGCTAGGCGCTACCTCTAATTACTGCTAAAACAAAACGGCTTCCTCAGAAGCCGTTTTGTTATTTCTATCTCTAGCAAATGCGCACTTTCAATGCCCAAAGTGCGCAGTCATTCTCTTGATTGCCCTAGCGAGAAACGGTGAATGGTTTTTTCTTCAAACACTTGCCCTGGGTTGAGTCGCGTTGATGGAAAATGCGCTTTATTGGGGCTGTCGGGGAAGTGCTGGGTTTCTAAACACAAGCCATGGCAAGCTTCATAACGTTTACCATGTCGACCCACCCAGTGTTTATTCGATAACTTAAAACCATTATAGAACTGCACCCCTGGTTGGGTGGTCAGCACCGTCATCATACGGCCACTGATTGGTTCATATAGCTCAGCCGCGCGCTTATATTCCCCTTCGCTCTTTGCTCCATCAAGGACAAAGTTATGGTCGAACCCATCACCACTGAGCATCACTGCGTTTTCAGCGATGCGCGTTCTTTCGCTGAAATCTAAACCGGTCCCTGTTACCGAGCGAATCTCCCCGGTTGGAATCGAAGTGTCGGATACGGGAGTATAAAACTGAGCATGTAGTTTAAGTTCATGGCCGTTCACGCTGCCAGAGTCATGACCTGCGAGATTGTAGTAACTGTGGTTGCACAAGTTCACCACTGTGGGCTTATCCGTTGTGGCTTTGAAGTTATAGTGGACTTGATTGTTCTTATCCAGACCGACAGTGTGTGTGACCTGCAAACTGCCACCATATCCAGATTCGCCATCAGGAGACATTCGGCTAAAGTGAATGAAAATAGCGTCTTGTTTAGCTTCAATCGCAAAATCCCACACATATTTGTCAAAGCCTTTGCTACCACCATGTAAGTGCTGGCCAGTTGGCAATTCATTGTTCTCCAAGACAAACTGCTCACCATCTAATGAATAGCGCCCGTTTTCTATACGGTTAGCATAGCGCCCCGCTACAGCGCCAAAAAAGGGATGCCCTCCTAAATATTTTTCTAAGTTTTCATAACCGAGCACAACATCGGCTATTTCACCGTTGCGGTCCGGTGCTTCAATAGAAGTCACAATACAGCCATAGTTGGTCACTTTAAGTTTCATTCCGTGGTCGTTCTCTAGGGTAAACAACTTCACGGGTATTGCATGACCTTCGACCATACCCCAGTTTTCTTCTTTAAATTTCACGTTATTGCCTCTAATTTTCTGTTTTATCTGAGTGCTTATTAATTCGCATCTTGTTGTTTGGTTCCTACCGTGCATTCAATCCCTCTCTGGTTGAAATATTCAGCGATGTTTTGGACCCTCTGTTGAAACATCTGCCTATCAAAGCTGAGACCTTTCATCTTGTATTTCAGCCCCAAAGAGCGGTATTTCTCCTCGCCCAGGCGCATAAAACTAAGCAGCTGAAGCAACTTAACTCGCCCTTTTAACTCTGATTCAATAAAGTCAGCGGTCGCTCGAATATTCTCATCACTGTCGTTCACCGTTGGGATAACCGGGATTCTTAAAATTAGCTCGTGACCGCATTCAGCAAGTGAAACTAAATTGCGTAATATCTTACGGTTATCAACACCGGTATGTATTTTGTGTGCATAGCTGTCCATCAATTTGATATCCGAGATAAACAGATCGGTATAGGGCAGCAGCTTCTCAATACGATTCCAGTTGGCATAAAAACTCGACTCTAAGCAAGTGTGAATACCTTCACTTTTACACGCTTTAAATAGCTCCAGCACAAAACCGCTTTGCAGTAATGGCTCCCCTCCGGAAACCGTCACCCCACCACCAGAACGATCATAGAATCCTTGGTCTTTGACAATTAACTCCATGCACTGATCCACGGACATCGTCTGCCCCCACTGCTTGATCGCTTCCGAGGGACACTCTTCCACGCAACTGAGGCAACCTGTGCACTGATCGCTGTCGATCTTTGCCAGCTTTGAGTTAGAATAAATCAGCATCTTGCTGTCGAGGCAGGTCGCTTGGCACGAACCACAATGCTCTGTCGAAATACATTTATTGTGATACACCCCCACCTCAACCCGACGCTTGAAGCTCTCTGGGTTCCCACACCAATCACAGCGAAGTGGGCACCCTTTGAGAAAAATCTCGGTACGAATCCCTGGCCCATCATGAAGCGTAAATCGCTGGATATTTAACACCGTTGCTAGGTCTGACACGTTAAACCTCTCTCTTTATGTATGCACAGATACCCAAGCACGTAACCGATATGCTCGGTCAGTCTTGGGTATTGTGTTGAGTGCGTTAGAACCTAAGTTCGGTGCGTTGAATCAGATCGTCTTGCAGCGGTTTTCCTAGCTCGACAAAGTAAGCGCTATAGCCTGCCACACGAACCAGCATATCTTTGTACATCTCGGGGTTCTTTTGCGCAGCTCGCATCTTCTCTGAACTCATAATATTGAATTGAACATGCATACCCTGCTTGTTGATGTATTCATCAACAAAGCTCACCAAGATATCGCGCCCTTCCACTCCAGAAACAGCGTCTTCAGGAAAGCGAAGGTTAAGTAAGGTTCCGTTGGTTGCCAAGCTATGGTCCACTTTGGTTACCGAGTTGATGATCGCCGTTGGACCATGAATATCATGTGAGCCACCAGCGGTATGCACCGGGCCCATATTGTCTGAGATCGGCTCCCCATTCTTACGTCCATCGAGTGAGGCATTGGTATATAACCCCATGCCTACGTTGGCATTCACCGTATAAACACCAGGGCTAAACTTGCCACCACGAGGGTTTTCACGCCCTTTAATATGACGGCAATAACACTCAAACATAAACGAGAACAGTTCATCAGCCTCGTCGATGTCGTTACCATAGTGCGGAATTTTGGAACTGTTGACTAAGGCGTAGAGCTTTTGATGCCCTTCCCAGTTATCTTTCACCGCATCAAGCAACTGTTTGCCAGTGTACTTCTTGTCATCAAACACCAATTTCTTAATCGTGGCCAACGAGTCTGCGCAAGTCGCAATACCCGCAGCTTGAGGGGCAGTGCCATTATATTTAGCGCCGCCGTAAGTCATGTCTTTGCCAGACTCAATACACCCTTCAAAGAAGGCCGAAATATAAGGGGTGGGCTTAACAATTCGATGCATTTTATCGGTCACATTCAAGCAACTGCACAGTTGGTCACACCAGTAAGCAAACTGCTTGTCCACGCTCTCCAAGACCTCCTCGAACGATTGATATGTTTCTAAACTGCCAGTATCAGGCCCTAGCTGCATACCTGCATTTTGCCCAGAAAGGAGACGACCGCCGTTAATCACCATTTCCATCATTTTGGCCGTGTTTACGTAACCAGCATCAAGCCAACCATGTTCTTTACCTGGGATCGTCGGTTCGACACAACCTACTACAGCGTAGTCGCGTGCCTCCTCTACCGTAACACCTTTACTTAGCATCGCTTTGATTGCCGGGCCATCATTGAACAGCTTCGGGTGACCATAACCCGCTCGGACACACTCAATGCTCTTAATTTTGAGTTCGTAAGGGGTGTTTTCATGCATCCGTAAACAGACCCACGGATTCATCATGCGCGTATGCACCGATGCTTCGAGCATCAGCATGGTCAGATCATTGGTCGCGTCATTACCGTGTTGGTCAACGCCGCCAATAGTGAGACTTTCACCACCAAACCCGCGACCATTGCGCACCTTAACCGTGCCTTTGTCTTTGAGTTTGGTTGGGTTGTTCATCTTAACGTAAAGAACTTCAAGCACTTCCAGCACAAACTCTTTAGATACGCCGTTGTCACTAACATCTTTGATATAGAAAGGCAGCAACCATTGGTCCATGCGCCCATAGGAGATAGAGTGACCATTGCCTTCAATTTGCGTCAGAGTGACCGCAAAATTAAACAGCTGCGTCGCTTGCCAGAAAGTTTGCGGGACACCCCCTGCAATCTGGAAACAGTTCACCGACATCTGTTGCAGCTCGTGTTTGCGTGTTGCATCGGTTTCACTCAATGCCATCTCTTCAGCAACTAACGCATAGCGAGTGATGTATCTGATTGCTGCCTCTAGAGAAATGATGGTCGCTCTATAGTAATCACGCTTCTCACTGTAATCGGGGTCTTGTTTAGACAGTTGCGACTGCGCATCAAAAACTTGCTCCAACACACCGTTGTAACCCAGCGTCATCAGCTTTTTAAAGTCCATCGCAAAATGGCCAATGCCGGCAAAATGATAATTGTTGGTTTGGAACACTTTCTCGCCCATGTGTGACCCTTTCTTTTGGTCTTCATCTAGATGGGCGCTAATAAACTCGTTTGCGCTTTTGCCTTTCCAGTACTGACACAGCTGCAAAATCTCGGCGCGGTCTTTTTCGTTACGAATATAGAATTGGTCGTTCTCACGATCCTCAAAAGGAGAATGCAAGATCTCATCAACAATCCAATCGACAGAAAATTCCGGATAAATGGGAGATGCCTTAGCTGGCGCAGCGATTTCGCCAAGGATTAAGTCATCTGGATAGATGTGCAACGTACTGTTGAGTAGGATGTTTTCAAACGCATAAGCACACTGAAGTATTCTCGGTGCCGCTTCGTTGTTTTGATACGCCTCTGTGACCAGTCTTAGTCTTTCCACGTCAATGTCATACGACCTATCAAGAAACGCTTGACGCAATTTGTTGACGCGCGGGAATGGGGACCAATCTGCATGCCCGACTTCGTATCCAAGGCCATACACCTTATCGAAGGCCTCTACACCCCTGGCATTGGTGTGGGAACTCGCGGATAAATCAAACAAGTTCTGTGTCTCTGCTTGGAAGTTCTCCATAGCTAACCTCATCAAAAGATAAATAATCAAAATGCCAATGCTCGATCAGGTGTTCAAACATTGGCATTTTGACCAAAAAAGCCGATGGAATGAGTGAAGTTTCATTATACGAGCGCCAACAAACGCATCTGAGATGAGGGTCACAAAGCGAAACTAAATGGACACAAAACAACAAAATGTGACAAGATCAGTGGTAATTAATCTCAATAATTTTATAGTTGTACGACATTCATTCACCTCAAACTTTGCTCATATGGACACCACCATCATATTTATTTCATTAATCATCGCTTTAGCGGGATTTACCCAAGGCCTGACGGGATTTGGCTCTGCGCTCGTCTCCGTCCCACTCCTTTCACTCATTGTCGGTGCCCAAACAGCCGTGCCCATAGCAGGCATTTTTGGTTGGTTAGTGACCTTGCCTGTCGTGTGGAAAATGCGACACTCTATACAACGCCAAACCGGATTGATCTTATTTGCCGGCTCAGTTCCAGCGTCCTTCGTTGGTGCAAAGCTACTGGCAACCATGCCCTCTAACTACATCCTGCTGACCATGGGTATTGTTCTGGTTGTTTCTAGCGTACATTCGATGATTTCCAGTAAGCCATTGTTTAAAAAGACCTCTGTGCCAATTACCGTTGGTGCGGGTTTTACCTCTGGAGTCCTTGGCGCAAGCGTGGGTGAGTCTGGTCCTCCGGTTATTGCCTACACATCCATGCAACCATGGACTGCCGACCAAACTAAATCAACGCTTGCGTTCTTTTTTATGTTGCAGATGATTGGGGCCAACATCAGTTTCTGGAATGAGGGGTTGATTACCGAAGCGGTGGTATCACATGTAATTTCAGCCCTGCCTGCATTCGCGGTGGGCTTAACTGGCGGCATGATTGGCTACCACTATTTGCAGAAATACAACATTGACTACCACAAAATTATTCATGGTTTCTTGTTGGTGATTGGCTGTATGCTGGTATTCAAGAATGTCAATTTTTAGACATTTTATCTAGAGCACTAAAACAAACGGTAGCCTGCGCTACCGTTTGTTATATCCAGCACACTCGCTTTTGGTTAGTGTTGCTCTCCTTAGTTCGGTTATTAAACTGTTTGTCGTCGCTATACCCCGCTGATTAAATCTCCCCTAGTAAGCAATCTTGTCGCCCTTACCATTGTCGTAGGTATCGCGCGCACGCTTGAGCTGTTTGGACTCAAACATCTATCTGATCACACTCGTTTCGGGGTGATGTTCTTGTCGGCAACTGGTGGGCTGTTCTTTATGTACCATCCTTTAGGTGGCATGGGCACATCAAACGACAAGGCAGACAAAGTGGCGGATTAGATGGCGGATAAAACAGAGGTCGAAGAGTGAGACGAGGAGCAATTGTCTGAGAATCAAAAGTGATGTATCCATCTAATGATCTCTGGTGTTGCTGCATTTAGCATTTGCGTGCCGGCGAGTTTAATCGGCTGATGAACACCCTATATGGTACGAGGTCATCGTTAAGATCAAAAAAAAGCGGCTCTCGATTGAGAGCCGTTTTGCTTGGTGTATGGAACTTATATGGCTAGAGTTACAGACCTAGTTTGTGGGCAGTCAAAATAGCTGCATACACCGACTTAGCCGTCACCGGGAACGGCATGTTATGAATGGTCTCACCTTCTGCACAAGATGCTTCGGCCACTTCCATCAGCTTGTCGTTATTTAGCTCTTTTACTCCCATTTGGTGCAAGTTTGTTGGCAGGCCAACCGCACGACAGAAGTTGAGTACTTCTTCGATCTCAGCTTGTGGTGCATTCTCTAGAACAAGCTGGGTAAGTGTACCAAATGCCACTTTCTCGCCGTGCAACAGGTGGTGACATTCTTCGAGTTTAGTCAGGCCATTGTGAATAGCGTGCGCAGCTGCAAGACCCGAGCTTTCAAATCCGATACCCGATAGGTATGTGTTCGCTTCAATGATGTTTTCCACCGCTTTGGTCGACACACCATTTTCTACCGCCGCTTTGGCTTTTACCCCATCGGCAATTAGCGTTTCATAACACAATTTTGCCAAAGCTTGCGCTGAGCGGGTTGGCGCTCCGCCCGCCATGGTCGCCTTGCCAGACAAACCATTGGCACGCGCTTCAAAGTAAGTGGATAGCGCATCACCCATACCTGCAACCAGTGTACGAACTGGCGCTGCTGCAATAATCCCTGTGTCCATGATCACCATGTTAGGGTTGGAAGGGAACAGTAGATACTCACTAAACTCACCTTCTGGAGTGTAAATCACCGCTAGAGCAGACGTTGGTGCATCCGTCGATGCAATGGTCGGTACAATAACAACCGGCACTTTAGAGTAGTACGCCACCGCTTTTGCCGTATCGAGCGTTTTGCCGCCACCTATACCAATGATCACGTCGTTACCCTGTTGCACGCTCACTTCGATTAAGCGATCAATCTCGACGCGCGAGCACTCTCCGACAAATGTGTCGAAGTGCGCTTCAAGTCCTTCACCAACAATGCTGGTTTCAGCGCGGTCACGAGTCAAACCCATAACGAAATCATCCGCAATCGCCAATGGTTTCTTGCCAAACACCGAGACGTATTTACCGATGTTATCCAATGCGCCTTCACCTTGGATGTATTTACTTGGAGAGATGATAATGTTGTCCATGATGGATTCCTTTTATTAATTCTGTTTCACGTAATAGATTGAATCGCCTATCTAGGCGACCCGTTTAAACTGGTTAGAACTGACTGAAGACAGTTTCAACAGCAAATGCACCGGGATCTTTGGTGCCCGAAAGGCTGTCGCTGTTTAGGTATGATGAGCGACCCGCTTTGGCATTGGTCATAGCCACTGTGGCTTCTGCCCCTGATTTTGCCGCTTCAATCGCTGCAACAATCCCATTTGCGAGCCATGCCTCTAGCGCGGGATGAAGCGCATCAATCATGGTGCGATCACCCGGTTTTGCGCCGCCGTAAGCCATCATTTGAGTCAAACCTTCCTGTAGTGCTTTCGGCAACGATTGGTTGTGTTCGTAGTCTCGGCCAGCGGCAGTGAACATAATCGAGAGCAGCACGCCCGAAGAGCCTCCCATCACAGAGGTCAAGCAATCCGCCAACGTGGTCAGCAACTTAGCTTTGTCTTGCAGAGGTAGTTGTTTGGCTTCGAGTTGCGCGAGGACTTTACGGGCACCTGCTGCGAAGGTAGAGCCTGTATCGCCATCACCGACAATTGAGTCTAAGCGGTTAAGCTCTGCTTCAATATCAATGATCGACTGACAGACTTTAGATAGAACTAGTGCAGTTTCTTCATCGTGAGACGGCATAAATGCTTGCTTGGTGATGTAGTTAGTACACTTTGTTACCGGAACTTCTCGGCAAGCCACCACACCCGGCCAAGCCGCGGTTTCAACGTCAGCGCTTAATGCGTCACTGATTTCTTCAGTGAGCTGAATAGTCGAGATCGAGAAACCTTTCATATCAATCGCGGTCATCAATGCGCCACTGACAATGAACTTCGCTTGTTGACCTAGTTCAGTCTCCATCAACTCTTTAGCAACGATGTTCATTTCAATCGGAGATAAGCCGCCTAGGTTATTAAGTAACACGGCGTTCTCAGTGGTTGGTTTGGCTGCGAGCAGCTTACTTACCATGGTTGTTACCAGTTGTTTCGCTTGTGGCAAATCGATGGTTTCGATCCCTGGTTCACCATGGATGCCTAATCCTAGCTCGGCTTCTCCTTGAGCAATGCGATCATTGCTTTCTCCTGGCAGTGAACAGCTGGTTAGCGCTACGCCGATAGAGGCTGTTTTCTCATGCGCATCAATAGCGGCCTGTTTCACTTCCTCTAGTGAAGCGCCAGATTCAGCTACATAACCCGCAACTTTTTGTACGAACAAGGTACCAGCAATACCACGCGGTTGAGGATTTTCAGGAATTGAGATGTCGTCACCCACCACAATCAAATCAACATTGCGTCCCATCTCTTTGGCCTTTTCTACAGCCAAGCCAAAGTTCAGACGATCGCCCGTGTAGTTTTTAATTATGACCAAACAGCCCGCATCACCTGTCACGTGTAGAATCGCATTCAGCACAGCATCAACGCTCGGCGCCGCGAACAGATCGCCACAGACCGCCGCTGTGAGCATGCCTTTGCCGACAAAGCCCGCATGCGCAGGTTCGTGACCAGAGCCACCCCCACAAATCAGAGCGACTTTGTCTTTGTTCCAGTCGCTGCGCGCCACGATTTTGATATCGTTATCAAAGTCCAAGAAAGTAAGGTTTTCGCGGGCACTGGTGTAGAGAGTGCCTTCGATAGAGTCCATCACGAACGACTCTTTGTTGTTTAAGATTAGATCAGACATAGTTGTTCCAGATATTGTTCAAACGAATTGAGTCAGTACCTCCATTTCTGGAGGCACTAAGTTATGGTTTTAATGTTGAATTTGTTTTGCTGACTAAATGGTTTAGCTAGATATTTTTGATGGCTTCAAACAATTGTGCATCTTGAGATTGCTTGCGGTAGAACACCGGAGGTTGACCGATTGGTGCATCAACTTTAATCCAACCACCAGTAAAGGTTTCGCCGCTCCAGACATGAACCCACTCATCTTCTGGTAGGTACAACTCCTTAACCGTCTCGCCTTGGTTGTAGACCGGAGCCACCAGCACATCGCGACCAAATAGATACTGATACTGAATCTGGTACGCTTCTGAATCTTGCTCATAGTGCATAAACAGTGGACGTTGTACTGGCATACCTTTGCTTGCGTTCTCTTCAACCGCAGCTTTTAAGTACGGCTTAAGGTGCTTGTAAATCTTGGTCATGCGGGCCAGATGAGCAAGCGTCTCTGAGTCAGTATCGAACTGGTGGTTGTCATCAGGTCGGTTACCTTCATGGCTGCGCATAATTGGGGTAAACGCCGCCATTTCAGCCCAGCGCTGGAAGAGCTCTTTCGAGCGCGTATTGCCATGCAAAGTGGTGTATCCACCAATATCGCTGTGGCTAATACCATTGCCCATTAAGCCAGCAGAAAGCGCAGCTGGGATCACCGAGGCCAGGCCATCATCTTTCTCCCAAATAACCGATTGGTCACCGGCCCAGAGTGCATGGCAATAGCCTTGCATGCGCGTTGCACCTGCACGCATGAAGAACAGAATATCGTCGATTTTTCCTGCTTCTTCAATCGCTTCATGTTGCACTTTAGCCCAGCGGTATGGCCATTTGTTATGCTCAATTTCAGCGCTCACACCATTGTGCAGCGAGCAATCTGTTGGTAGGTACTCACCAAAGTCTCCCATCCAACCATCAAGACCGAAATCAATCATGTTTTTCTGAATAACCCCTTTGTACCATTCACACGCTTCAGGGTTAGTAAAATCAACCACACCACAGTAGAACTCGCCAAAGTCGACCACGTATTTTGAGCCATCTTCTTTCGTCGCTAGGTAACCTTTTTCCAATGCTTCATCATACAATGGGAAGTTTTCCAGAACGTACGGGTTGATGTAGCCCAAGAAACGGATGCCATCTTCCTTCAGCTGATGGATTTTGCTGTCTAGCTCTGGATAGAGCTCTTCGTTCCAATGCCAGTCCCATTGCAGACGCTTACCAAACGAAGTTATCTTGATACCCTGCCAATCTTGACACCAAACCCCAGCGACCTCTACGCCAGCGTCTCGGGCAGCAGCAAGCTTATCTAAGGTAATCTGCGTGCCACCTTGAATACCTAATATCACTCCGTTGTAAACCCATTCAGGGAGTGCAGGTTGACGACCAAAAACGTCGGTAATGTTGGTCATCAGCTCAGGGAACGACTCTTCAGCATCTAGCAACATGTATTCTGGAATATTCCAGCACTGAAGCTCATGGTATTGTGGGTGACTAAAGTCAAAGTCTGCGTAGGCCGTGGTTTCTAGGTGGCAAAAATACTTTTTGTCAGAAACAAACGTTGGCTGTGGATAGTTGGTTGTGTAGTAATCGCCACCCGCCTTGTCTTTAACGTCTGCTTGCCAAGTGGTGTAGGTGTTTTTATTACGACCGACGCCTGGCTCCGAGCTCCATAGCGGGAAGTTTTTGCCACGCAGGTTTAGGTAACTTAATTGCTCACCGCAGCCGTAGATCGACTCCTCTTCCGTCGCGGATACACGTACCCAGAAGCGATTGTATCTCTGCTCTAGGGCAGTAAATTCTGCTTTTAGGCGCGTCTCAGCTGTTTCAAAAATGCGCACTTCTAGCGCGGGAGTCGCATCCAATAAAAAGGTCACAACGATGCCATCTGAGTTTTCAGCAATCGAGAACTTTCTCAATGGTAAGCGCTCTGAAACATAATCAGAGATGTCAAAGTTACCCCGGTACATATCGAATGTTCCTTCGCCAATACCAAGATAGAATGCAGGGCTTAATTCGGAGTGTTCGAAAACAACGTTATTCTTGTGGCTGATCGTAAAGCCATTTGGGGTTTGAATCAGTTTCATTGAGGCGGCTTCCAAAAATTGGGTAAAACGGTACCAATCACATTGATGCTAGAGGTCAAAATGCGAGTTAAATTACCGATAACGGTTTGGTTTTATTTGCTTTTAGGCCTTACCGCTCCGCGACAGAGCGGTAAGGTAATTGGAGTGGCGCACGCTAGGGAAATACGCCGTATTTAACGTGTTTACTGTGTGCTAAGACTCAATTAGTTAAACTGAATGTTGTAGTCAGCTTGAATCTTGGCTTCACATGTTTTGATTTCACTTTCAAAACGTTCTAGCCATTTTTGACCTTCTGCTCCCGCAGATTGCAAGAATGACTCTTTCACTGGTGCAGATGCCACCTTGAAGGCCTCTTTCTCTGCAGCGCTTGGGTTGTAGATCACACCATCTGCTTTCTTAAACTCTTCATACGCTGTGTATTCTTTGTGTTTTGGATATGAACGTAGGTACTGATTCTGTGCAGCGATACCGTCGATCACGACTCTCTTCAAATCATCTGGGAATGATTTAAACTTCTTATCGTTAAAGACCCATGCGCCACCCATGTAACCGTGACCATCAAGGATCATATAACCAAGGCTTTCATGGAACTTGTTCATGATGATGTCAACAATACCGTTCTTAGTGCCGTCAACCATTCCGGTCGATAGCGCAGTATAAACTTCAGGCCACGCGATTGGGGTTGGTGCGCCGCCAAGCTCTTTCACTAGCTCTTGTTGAACTTTCGCAGGAACCGTACGCAGCTTAAGACCTTTCACATCTTCAGGGCTCTTAACTTGCTTATTTGTTGTTGCAATATTGCGCCAACCACCTGAGTTCGACACTGCCATCAAGCGCACGTTTGGCGCTCTCTTAAGCAGCTCAGAACGTACATCGCCAAGAAACTGTTCGTTGTCGTAGACACACTCTGCAACACGGTCGTTTGGTAGCATGTATGGAAGGTCAAACGCTCCAACTGGCTGCCAGAAGTTACCTAGCTCAGGAATGGTCGTTTGGAAGTAGTCAAACATACCCGCTTGAACGCCCGCAATACATTCTTTTGCGTTCGAGCACAGCTGTCCTGATGGATAAATATCTACCTCAATTTGGCCGTTTGAACGTGATTCGACAAAGTTCTTGAACACAAGCAACGACTGATGGTTGTAACCATCAGTCGACGTTACGTGTGGGACGGTTAGCTTATAATCCGCAGCGTTTACCGCTCCAGCGGCAAGAATAGACGCGGCAGCTAGGCTCATAAGTGTTTTTTTCATGGTATTTCCTTCCACATTATTGGTCCAAACTCTTCTTATAGATGTTTTATTAAGGGGAAGAGTTGGTAGTTAAGTTCAGATAATCCTTGGGGGATTAACATGTTTGAATCTACTTTATTAGCTGTTTCCTTTCACGTAACTGACTATAAAAGAGCCTTTTGATTAGTTATAATGAAACAAATTCAACTTTTAATTCCAAACTGGAATGGATACAAATTTACTTCGCACTTTTTGCCAGCTAGCAGAAGACAAAAACTATCGTGTCGCCTCTGAGCACCTTTACATTACTCAGTCTGCGCTTACAAAGAAGATTAAACGCCTGGAAGAGCAACTGAATGTTGAATTATTTGACCGAGGTCGACATGGTGCAGAGTTAACCCAAATGGGCAAGATTTTGTTGCCTGAAGCCAAACGCTTGTTAAAGGCATTTGATTCGTTTAAGACCCTATCCACATTTGTCGCTGAAGGTACATCCGGACACTTAAATATCGGATTTGGCATCTCTTCGTTTCACGAAGCGCCAAATTACATTGCTCAGTTTAAGCAAGAGCACCCCAATGTGCATGTTAGCCTGCACGACTACCCGTCTCATATGTTGGTCGAAGAGTTATTTGTAGGTAACCTGCAACTGGGTTTCGATAGGCTTCCGGCAAAACCACCTTTGACCGCCATCCCACTGTTTTCAGATAGGCTCGCCATCGCGATACACGAGAGTGAAGTTATCGATGAAGACAATCTGTGGGCCTCACTCAGCCATCACAACTACTTAGCATTAAGCCGAGGCAGAAACCCGACCATGAATAAACACATTAGTGCGTATTTGTGGGAAGCACAGCAGCGCCCTGTGGTAGTGGAAGAAGCGGATGATCTTATCACAGTACTCGCGCTTGTCTCCGCGCGTTTAGGCTACACCATCATTCCAGCCAGCGTTGCCCGAATTAGCCAACCACAAATCCGCTTTATCCCGCTACCAGGGGAAGACGCGGAATGGTCGGTGGGCTTACTCTGGAACTCGGAATTTTCCGACCCTGCTCGCCAAGCCTTTATTCAAAAGGTTATGTCTGCACTGCCTGAGCGTGTTTTCCACCCCAGCCGGGGATGACACAAATGCTGTGTTGGCCAAGCCTTATAAAAATGAAGGTATGATCAACCACTAGATTAGAAACGTTTTGCGACTAGCTAGCGCAGGACAGATCGGCTGACTAGGAAACCTATCACAAAATGTCTCGATCAGCCTCTGGACTTGTATAAGATTTGGCAGGAAAAAGCGAATTTCTACCTTCTCTTAGAGCCCAAATGCGACTCTACATCGGAGCTGGAACTTTCGATGAACGATAAACCGCAGAAACGGCAAAGCACGCAATCAAGCGTTTGTTATTCAGTGGATTAGTGTGGGAATTTTCTATCGGAAAGAATTGGAGCGTACTGCGGGAATCGAACCCGCATCATCAGCTTGGAAGGCTGAGGTAATAGCCATTATACGAAGTACGCTTTGCGTCGAAGACAGGACTAATATGCCACATCTGACTGAAAAAAAAAGTCTTTTATGGTGATTTTGGTTCGACTGCTGAAGTTATCGCCATTTTTGCTGTTAGATCGCTGAAATTATGTTCAAAGCCATGACAGTTAGAGGACTTGTTTCGCGGTGACGCAATCTTTTCCTGCCAACTTGGATTGATACATTAACTTGTCTGCATCAGAAAGGGTGATGGACATCGCCGCGCTTGAATAGTAAGCGCAACCTAGGCTGACCGTGACTTCTCGGGTGTGATCTTCGCGCAAACCGACAGTGCGAACCTGAGCGCAAATCATCTCCGCCAGTTCAACCACATCGTGATAGGTTTCGTTATTGACCAACACTGCAAACTCTTCACCGCCAATTCGGCCAATATGGTGAGGCTCAGACAATACACTCTTTGCAGCTTGCGCCACATCACGGATAACTCGGTCGCCGACTTGATGTCCATGGGTGTCATTGATCGATTTAAAGTCATCGATATCAAAAATCATCACTGCCAATGAGCCTTTATTCTTTAAACAACGTTCTAACTCACCAACAAAATGTCGGCGATTGCTCAGCCCGGTTAGCTGATCGGTCTCTGATAATTTTTTTAGTTCTTGATTGGCACACTGTAACTCTCTCGTTCTTGCTTTTACCGTTAAGTTCAGCATGACTATATAGCCAACCACAACGATGGCCACAGCTAATACAGACAATGGCAGTAAGTAGACCGGATACACGGTATTGACGTACATCCAACGATTTAAGATCATTTGTTTTTCTTCTCGCCCTAGTGCCTCCATGCCTTGATTAATTTCCTGCTGAAGCTCTTTATTACCCTCAGCAACTGCTGGGCGAAGCTCACCGGAATAGAGATGGCGCACACCAACGAAACGTTGAATTTCATCTTGACTACTCATTAAGTAGAAGTTGGCCACTTGAAGATCGGCCACAAAAGCTTCGAGGTCGCCGTCATAGGCGGCTTCAATCATACTTTGGTTATTTGGGAAACTAACCAAGGATAGGTTTGGGTAATGAAGGCGAGTGAATGATTCTTCGTATCCCCCTGCGACAACACCGACGCTGTAGTTATGCTCTCCCAGTAAAAAACGGTCGAGATTGGTACCGATAAGGTCTTGGCTAATGTACATCTGCGTGTCGATATTCATTAACGCAGGACCGTAATCAAGATAAGTATCACGCTGCTCTGACCATAAAAGACCAGCATGAATATCGGCTTTGCCTTCTTTAACTGCGTCGAGTGATGCTTGCCAATCAGTGAGGAGAAACTCGACTTTAATATGGTGTTTTTTGCCGTATGCCTTCCAATAGTCGATCAATATACCATCAGGCTCACCTTGACTATTGATGAATGAAAATGGCTTCCAAGCTTTAGAGTTGGCAACCATCAACGTACCCGACTCGTGAGCCTGCACGCTAAACGTTAGTAAGGAAACGAGAACCAGCAATAACCGATACACACAATCACCCAATCTTTGCTCCAGGTGCCATACTCCCGAACCAATTATTCATTTATCTACAATAGTTATAGATGATACTTTCTTCACTATATGAAACAGGTAAGCAATTGTGAGACTTAGGTCAATTACCGCTCTGTTTAACCCCATCAATGTGTTTTAAATTGTTTCATATCACTGTTGAGTTCACCGACTTGGACTTGGACCTGACTTGAAATCTTCGCCGACGACGCTGATATGTTAGCAACATCATCAACCGAACTGATTACCTGCTCCATTAACGCCTGGATCTCGTCGGTCGCATTGGATTGCTGCCTTGCTGAGTTAAGCAAATCTTGCATTTGGCGGTTGAGGTGTTCAATTTGACTGGTGGTAGCACTCAATGTGCCATGCGCTTGCTGAGTATGGTCCGCGCCCTCTTTCGCCAGAGTTTGGCTCTTATCGATTTCGTTGACTACCGCCTGGGTCGATGACTGAATGGCGTTAACGATATGATTGATTTCAGTGGTCGATTCTGTGGTTCGGGTTGCCAGTAGTCGCACTTCATCAGCGACCACTGCAAAGCCTCGCCCATATTCTCCCGCCCGCGCAGCCTCGATTGCAGCATTGAGCGCCAGAAGATTTGTCTGCTCGGCCAAGTTTTCTATCACCTCGGTCACTCGACCGATGGCTTCACTCTCTTTACTCAGCTCTGCCACTTGTTCGCTGGCTTTTTCGATTGTGGCATGGAGCAACTCTACAGTGGTTTTATTTAAATCTAATGCTTGGGAGCCCTGTTCGATTTGCGCTTTGGATTCCGCAAGGGTCGCGACTGACTGCTCAGCCTGAAGGGCGTTATCGCTCGCAGCTTGGCTGACCTCGGCAACCTGCTGGCCAACTAATCCAATCGTTGATTTCTGGCTTTCGACCTGAGACACCGTTTTGTCGCTTGCCTGTTGTAACGAGGTCATACTGACACTAGGGAAAAATCATCAACATGCCCATGTTTAAAGGGTTTGTGGTGTATTGAGCTCTCAATTTGTGAAGTTTAATAGTTAGCGTTATCACACAATAATCAATTACTCGAAGATCAACTTGTAGATCATTTTCAGTGTTTTCTAATACCTCCATAGATAAATTGGAGGTCCAACAATGAGTAACCAACACCCATTTATGCATTTTGATGTCATCCCAGATTACCGCCAACAAGGCAAAGTCGAGCACAAGTTAACTGATATCATTTTGTTAACAATCTGCGCTGTACTTTCCGGTCAAGATGATTGGAAAGCCATTCATCTTTATGGCCAAGCACAATTAGATTTTTTAAAGCGGTTTGGCGATTTTAGTCATGGTGTACCTTCTACATCGACAATAGCAAGAGCGATGGGAATGATTAATGCCACTCGTCTACAGAAGTGCTT
>JBCAXU010000025.1:0-38611 GCA_038533895.1 Pseudomonadota bacterium
ATAATGCTCGACAAGTCGGACGCGGGGTGGAGCAGCTTGGTAGCTCGTCGGGCTCATAACCCGAAGGTCGTCGGTTCAAATCCGGCCCCCGCAACCAATCCCCTGAGGATTAGTACAAGTTTGCGCAGTAACGCTACTGCGAGTTAAGTGGCAACACTAGCACTTAACACATCAGGGTCCAGCAACAAAAAAACCCCGACTTATTCGGGGTTTTTTGTTATCTAAATTTCTTCAACAGAGATTTAGAGCTTTGCTTGGAATTTAAATTGGGCTCTGAGCCCTTTTTTTGTTTCTGGAGTGGTTTAAATGACTGGTTTAGAAAGACAACTTACTGAAATGCTTGAAGCTCCTGTCGCGGCATCAGGTTATGAGTTAGTTGGATTAGAATTTATTCGCGCAGGCGAGCATTCAACGTTACGTATTTTTATCGATCATGAAAACGGTATTAACGTCGAAGATTGTGCTGAAGTTAGCCGCCAAGTGAGCGCGGTTATGGACGTTGAAGATCCAATCACGGTGGCTTACAACCTTGAAGTCTCTTCTCCAGGTCTAGAACGACCACTTTTCAAAGCGGCACATTACGAACAATTTATTGGTCACGAGGTAAGTCTCGTTTTGAAAATGGCTGTGGGCAACCGTCGCAAGTGGAAAGGTGTTATCCACTCTGTTGATGGTGAAACCATCTCAGTTACCGTTGATGGTAATCAAGAAGAGTTTGCCCTAAGCAATATTTCAAAAGCTAACCTGATCCCTAAATTTTAATTAAAGTCTTAGAGGCTATTTAAAATGAGTAAAGAAATTTTAGCGGTAGTAGAAGCGGTATCGAACGAGAAAGCGGTACCTCGTGAGCGAATCTTTGAAGCCCTTGAAATTGCTCTTGCAACTTCTACCAAAAAGAAACACGAAATGGAAATTGATGTTCGTGTTGAGATTGACCGCAAAACGGGTGAGTTCGACACTTTCCGTCGCTGGTTAGTGGTAGAAAACGTTGAACATCCAACCAAAGAGATTTCAATCGAAGCTGCGCAATTTGAAGATGCAGATATCCAGCTTGGCGATTACGTTGAAGATGATATTGAGTCAGTGACGTTTGACCGTATTACGACTCAAACTGCTAAGCAAGTGATTGTACAAAAAGTACGTGAAGCTGAGCGTGCGCAAATCGTTGAACAGTTTATCGACAATGAAGGTGAACTGGTTACTGGTGTGGTTAAGAAAGTTAACCGCGAAACCGTGGTACTTGATCTAGGTAACAACGCTGAAGCGGTTATCCTTCGTGATGACCAACTTCCACGTGAAAACTTCCGTCCAGGTGACCGTGTACGTGGTCTTCTGTACAAAGTGGCACCAGAAGCGCGTGGTTTTCAGTTGTTTATCACTCGCTCTAAGCCAGAAATGCTTGCTGAGCTATTCCGTGTCGAAGTACCAGAAATTGCGGAAGAGATCATCGAGCTGAAAGGTGCGGCGCGCGATCCAGGTTCACGTGCGAAAATCGCAGTGAAAACCAATGACAAACGTATCGACCCTGTGGGTGCGTGTGTGGGTATGCGTGGTGCTCGTGTACAAGCGGTTTCTGGTGAACTGGGTGGTGAGCGTATCGATATCGTACTTTGGGATGATAACCCAGCTCAATTTGTGATCAATGCTATGGCGCCAGCTGATGTGGCTTCAATCATTGTTGATGAAGATGCGAACTCGATGGACATCGCAGTCGAAGCTGACAATCTTGCGCAAGCGATTGGTCGTAATGGCCAAAACGTTCGTCTTGCTTCTCAACTTACAGGTTGGGAACTCAATGTAATGACAGTTGAAGACCTACAGAAGAAACACGCTGAAGAGTCTCAAGCTGCGATTGAAAACTTCATGAAGCACCTAGATATTGAAGAAGACTTTGCTCAACTGCTGGTTGAAGAAGGCTTCTCAACACTAGAAGAAGTGGCGTACGTTCCGGTTGCTGAATTGCTCGAAGTTGACGGTTTAGACGAAGACTTAGTTGAAGAGTTACGCAGCCGTGCGAAAAACGCACTGACCACACTTGCGCTAGCACAAGAAGAGTCTTTCGAAGGTTTAGAGCCTGCTGAAGACCTATTGGGCCTAGAAGGCTTAGAGCGCGAGATGGCATTTAAACTGGCAGCTAAAGGTGTTGCAACACTAGAAGATCTGGCTGACCAGGGTATTGATGATTTAGAAGGTATTGAAGGTCTGACCGAAGAACGTGCGGGTGAGCTAATTATGGCTGCTCGTAACATCTGTTGGTTCGGTGAAGACGCATAATTCAGCAAGGGAGGAAGCGGCATGACACAAATTACTGTTAAGGCACTGAGTGAAGAAATTGGCACGCCAGTGGACCGCTTAATTGAACAACTTGCTGACGCTGGCATGAAAAAAGCGAGTGGTGACCAAGTTTCTGACGAAGAGAAGCAGAAGCTGTTGACGCACCTTAAAAAAGAGCACGGCGACACCTCTGGTGATGCCGAGCCAACTCGTTTAACTTTACAGCGTAAAACTCGCAGCACACTGAGCGTTAACGCTGGTGGCGGCAAGAGTAAGGATGTTCAAGTAGAAGTGCGCAAAAAGCGCACTTACGTGAAGCGCAGCATTATCGAAGACGACGCAAAACGTGAGGCTGAGGAAGCAGCAAAGCGTGAAGCTGAAGAGCTTGCGAAGCGTGAAGCTGAAGAGCAAGCGAAACGCGAGGCTGCAGAGAAAGCACAACGCGAGGCCGAAGAGAAAGCGAAGCGAGAAGCGGATGCAAAACGCGAAGCTGAAGAGAAGGCCAAACGCGTACAAGCTGATAAGGCTAAGAAAGAGATGAATGCACAAAACGCAGATACGAATACTCAAGCGAAGAAAGAAGCGGATGAGTTGAAGCGTCGCCAAGAAGAAGAAGCACAACGCAAAGCTGAACAAGAAGCGGCTAAGCTTGTTGAAGAAGCGCGCAAGCTTGCGGAAGAGAACGAAGCTCGCTGGACTGAAGAAGAGCAGAAGAAGAAAGAGCTTGAGAACTCTGACTACCATGTCACTACTTCGACCTACGCTCGTGAAGCTGAAGATGCTGAAGATCGTAAAGAAGAAGGCGCACGTCGTCGTAAGAAGAAGAAAGCTTCAAGCAATGATGAGCAAAATAACCGCGGTGGTCGTAACCAACGTGGCAGAGGTCGTAAGGGCCGCTTAGCTAAGCCAGCATCAATGCAGCAAGGTTTTGATAAAACTGCGACGGTTGCTAAAGCAGACGTAGTGATTGGCGAAACTATCGTGCTTTCTGAGCTAGCGAACAAGATGTCAGTGAAAGCGACAGAAGTGATTAAAGTCATGATGAAGATGGGGGCTATGGCGACCATCAACCAAGTCATCGACCAAGAAACTGCGCAGCTTGTAGCTGAAGAGATGGGCCACAAGGTGATCATCCGTAAAGAGAACGAACTGGAAGAAGCGGTAATGCAAGACCGCGATAACAACGCGGAGGCCGCGCCTCGAGCTCCAGTTGTGACCATTATGGGCCACGTTGACCACGGTAAAACATCGACTCTTGATTACATTCGTCGTACTCACGTAGCGTCGGGTGAAGCGGGTGGTATTACCCAGCACATCGGTGCATACCACGTAGAAACTGAAAACGGTATGATTACCTTCCTTGATACTCCTGGACACGCGGCATTTACCGCAATGCGTGCTCGTGGTGCTCAAGCGACAGATATCGTTGTTCTTGTTGTTGCAGCTGATGATGGTGTAATGCCACAAACTGTTGAAGCTATCCAGCACGCGAAAGCGGCAGGTGTGCCTCTAATTGTTGCTGTAAACAAGATCGATAAAGAAGACGCCAACCCAGATAACGTTAAGAATGAGCTAGCTCAGTACGACGTTATTCCTGAAGAGTGGGGCGGTGAGAACATGTTCGTTCACATCTCTGCGAAACAGGGTACAAACATCGACGGTCTTCTAGAAGCGATCCTTCTTCAGTCTGAAGTTCTAGAACTGACAGCAGTTAAAGAAGGCATGGCGTCTGGTGTCGTTGTTGAATCTCGCCTCGATAAAGGGCGTGGTCCAGTTGCTACAGTACTTGTTCAGTCAGGTACACTAAACAAAGGTGACATCGTTCTTTGTGGACAAGAGTACGGCCGTGTTCGTGCGATGCGTGATGAGCTAGGTAAAGAGATTACTGAAGCAGGTCCTTCTATCCCAGTAGAGATCCTAGGTCTTTCTGGTGTGCCTTCATCAGGTGATGAAGCGACAGTTGTACGTGATGAGCGTAAAGCGCGTGAAGTCGCTAACTACCGTGCTGGTAAGTTCCGTGAAGTGAAACTTGCTCGCCAGCAGAAATCTAAGCTAGAGAACATGTTCTCTAACATGGCTGCGGGTGAAGTTGCTGAACTAAACGTAGTACTGAAAGCTGACGTACAAGGTTCTGTGGAGGCCATCTCTGATTCTCTACTGAAACTTTCTACTGATGAAGTGAAAGTGAACATCGTAGGTTCAGGTGTAGGTGGTATTACAGAAACTGACGTGGTACTAGCAGAAGCCTCAAACGCCATCATCCTTGGATTTAACGTCCGTGCTGATGCTTCTGCGCGTCGTGCAGTGGAAACAGCAAGTGTGGATCTACGTTACTACTCAATCATTTATCAATTGATTGACGAAGTTAAACAAGCAATGGGCGGTATGCTTGCTCCAGAATTCAAGCAAGAGATCATTGGTCTTGCTGAAGTGCGTGACGTATTTAAGTCACCGAAACTGGGCGCAATCGCTGGTTGTATGGTAACTGAAGGTCTGATTAAGCGTAACAACCCTATCCGCGTACTCCGTGATAACGTTGTTATCTACGAAGGTGAGCTAGAATCACTACGTCGCTTTAAAGATGACGTTCAGGAAGTTAAGAGTGGCTACGAATGTGGTATCGGCGTTAAGAACTACAATGATGTTCGCGTTGGTGACCAGATCGAAGTATTCGAAATCGTTGAAATTAAACGTACTCTTGACTAATTGACTAAAATTACCAGCGACATCTTCTTAAGATAAGCTGTAATTGGTTGTTGAATACGCCATGGGGGGCTGGTTACGACCATCCCCCCATTCTTTCTAATAAGAGAAAAGATATGTCAAAAGAATTTAGCCGCACGCAGCGAGTGTCACAACAGCTGCAAAAAGAACTTGCTCTGATTCTTCAGCGCGAAGTTCGCGATTCTCGTCTAGGTATGGTGACCATTTCTGATGTAGAAGTGTCACGCGATCTAGCGTACGCAAAAGTATTTGTCACCTTCCTTTGTGTTGGTGAGCAAACGCCTGAGTCTTGTCTTGAAGCGCTACGTGAGCATGAAGTTCATATCCGTATGATGCTCGGCAAGCGCATTCGTCTGCGTCTGACTCCAGAAGTTCGTTTCTATTACGACAACACCCTAGTGGAAGGTATGCGCATGTCAAACCTGGTCTCTGAAGTCGTCAGCGAAGATAAACGTAAACAGCAGGACGCTGGCCGTGATGAAGAGCAGGCAGGTGAAGAGTAATGGCTCGTCGTCGCAAAGGTCGTCCAATTAATGGTGTGGTTCTGCTGGATAAGCCAACAGGTATCTCATCAAATGATGCGCTGCAAAAAGTAAAGCGTATCTACTTCGCCGAAAAAGCAGGTCATACAGGTGCATTGGATCCCCTTGCGACGGGGATGCTGCCGATCTGTCTTGGTGAAGCGACTAAGTTTTCTCAGTTCCTGTTGGACTCAGACAAGCGTTACCGAGTTATCGCTAAACTGGGTGAGCGCACCGATACCTCTGACTCAGATGGTGAAGTGGTTGAGACGCGTCCAGTGGATGTGAGCTTGGATAAGTTGGAAGCGTGTATTGAACAATTCCGCGGAGAATCTGATCAGGTTCCCTCTATGTTCTCTGCGTTGAAGTATCAAGGCAAACCGTTGTACGAATATGCGCGCAAGGGCATCGAGGTCCCACGTGAGTCACGCAAGATCACTGTGTATGAAATCGTTCTTCACCGCTTTGAAGGGGATGAAGTTGAGATGGAAGTACACTGCTCTAAAGGGACTTATATTCGCACTATCGTCGATGATCTGGGTGAGATGCTAGGCTGTGGCGCTCACGTCACCATGTTGCGCCGTACTGGTGTCGCCAACTACCCGTACGAGAAGATGGTCACCTTAGAGCAACTGAATGAACTGCTTGAGCAAGCTCATCGTGATGAAGTCGCCCCTAAAGAGTTACTCGACCCTCTGCTATTACCTATGGATACTGCGGTTGAAGACCTACCAGAAGTTAACCTCAATGCTGAGCTCACCCACTTGGTGCAGCATGGCATGCCAGTACAGGTGTTTGGTGCACCGGAAGGCACTCCGCTACGTATGACATCAGGTGAAGAGAAGCTTTTCATTGGTGTTGCCGAAGTCAATGACGATGGCAAGGTGGCCCCTAAGCGGCTAGTGGTATTCCGTGACGAAGCCGAATAATTGATCAAAAAACCGAAGCATAAGCTTCGGTTTTTTATTTTTGCTCTGTGAGTACAGTTACTCTATCAAACCATTGTCACTCAATAACACTCGTAACTGATCGGCACGTTTTCGGTTGACGCCGAAATCTGAGTATCCGACGCGGGATTCAGATCGAACCAGCAATGTATCGCCTTCGATTCTTAACTCCAAATCATCAACAAAGCGCATGATCTTAGAAGTGCATTCAATTCTTAGATAATCGTCTTCTTTGACGGCCGTTTTTGCGCCTGGTAACTGCAAGGCGACTTGCTCAATAGACTCGATATTGGCTTGTTGTGTCAGAGAGAAAGGCGCGAGAGCAAACTTTTCACGTTGGTCTTGAGTCGATACGCAATTGGGCTTATCACCACACGGCACGGCGGTTCGGTCTGTCATGGTCGTCACTCCTTGGCTACAGGCGGTCAAAGTGATGAGGGAAAAGGCGAGTAGTAGCGCTTTGTTCATGTGATGACTCCTTGAAAACAATGACTCAATTATATGGTGTAAAAAGAAAAAGGATCCAAATGACGGATCCTTTTTTTAATTTTGCTGAATTGGTCAGATTTCGAGGTAATCGAGGATGCCTTCTGCCGCTTTACGCCCCTCATCGATAGCGGTCACCACCAGATCAGAACCACGTACCGCATCGCCGCCAGCAAAGATTTTTTCATGACTGGTTTGGAACATAAACTCTTGCTGTAGCGGTGCCTTGATACGACCCCATTGGTCGAACTCAACACCAAAAGGTTCTAGCCAAGGCATAGAGTGAGGTTGGAAGCCAAACGCCATGATGACGGCATCGGCGGCGAGTACGTGCTCACTTCCCGGTACTGGCTCTGGACGGCGTCTGCCTGCTTCATCGGGCTCACCGAGCGCAGTTTTCACCACTTTAACCCCAGATACTTTGCCGTTTGCGTCCACTTCTAGCCCTAGAGGTTGTAGGTTAAACATAAATTTAACGCCTTCCTCTTTGGCATTCTTTACTTCACGGTGCGAACCCGGCATGTTGGCCTCATCACGACGATACGCACAAATGACATTTGCAGCACCTTGACGAATCGAGGTTCGAACACAGTCCATGGCCGTATCACCACCACCAAGGACTACCACTTTCTTTCCGGCCATGTCGATAAATGGCTCGTCATTCGGCAGCCCCATTACCTTATAGGTGTTGGAGATAAGGAACGGCAACGCGTCGTAAACCCCAGGCGCATCCTCATTGTCGAGACCAGCACGCATATTCTTGTAGGTACCCACCCCTAAGAACACGGCATCGTACTCGTCGACAAGCTGCTGCATAGTGACATCTTTGCCCACTTCAACATTGAGCTTAAATTCAACGCCCATTTCAGAGAACACTCGACGACGATTTTCCATCACCCCTTTTTCGAGCTTGAACGATGGAATGCCAAAGGTGAGTAGGCCACCAATTTCAGGATAGCGATCAAAGACGACCGGTTTAACGCCGTTGCGCACTAAGATATCTGCAGCAGCAAGCCCCGCCGGACCTGCGCCAATAATGGCAACTTTCTTATCGGTCCACTCTACTTTTGACATGTCTGGTTTCCAGCCCATCTCAAACGCTTTATCGGTAATGTATTTTTCTATATTACCTATGGTTACCGCGCCAAAGTCATCATTGAGAGTACAAGAGCCTTCACACAAGCGATCTTGTGGACACACGCGGCCACATACCTCTGGCAGACTATTGGTTTGATGAGAAAGCTCTGCCGCCTCAATAATGCGTCCTTCATTGGCCAATTTGAGCCATTGAGGAATATAGTTGTGAACCGGACATTTCCATTCACAATAAGGATTACCACAGTCTAAACAGCGATCCGCTTGAGCGGTCGCTTGTTGCTTGGTAAAGGGCTCGTAGATTTCTACAAACTCGATTTTGCGTATCTTAATCGGCTTTTTGGCTGGGTCGACACGTTGAACATCAATAAATTGGTATACGTTCTGGCTCATGATTTATACATCCTCCATGACTTACTGGGCTTGAACGCGCAGTTCAGCCGCGCTACGACTTTGATGACCAAGCAAGGTGTTTAGGTCAGCCGCTTGTGGCTTAACTAAATAGAACTTTGGAATCCATTCATCAAAGTTGGCCAGAATATTCTCGGCGTGAGCAGAGCCGGTCTCTTCAAGATGTTCGGCGATTAAGCCACGTAAGTGCTCTTGATGGATATAGAGATCTGACAGCGCGACCGCCTCGACCGATTCATTATTGACGCGACCTTGGAAATCATCATTTTGGTCGAGCACATAGGCGAAACCGCCTGTCATCCCCGCGCCAAAGTTCACCCCAGTAGCGCCTAGAATGGCAACAATACCGCCAGTCATGTACTCACAGGCGTTGTCACCTGCACCTTCGATAACGGCGATGGTGCCAGAGTTACGGACGCCAAAACGTTCTCCAGCGGTGCCTGCAGCAAATAGTTTGCCGCCAGTGGCGCCGTACAGACAGGTGTTACCGATAATGGTTGCCTCATTGCACTTGAAGGCTGTGCCTTGATGCGGCTTGATCACTATCTTACCGCCCGCCATACCTTTACCGACGTAGTCGTTGGCATCGCCAGTGAGATAGAGCTCAACTCCGCCTGCGTTCCAGACTCCAAATGACTGCCCAGCGGTACCATCAAGATGGAGTTTGACTGGCGAAGCCGCCATCCCTTGGTTACCGTAGCGCTTGGCAATCTCACCCGATAGGCGTGCGCCCACAGAGCGGTCGGTATTGATAACCTTGTAAAACAAATCAATCGACTGTTTAGCTTCAATGGCGTGCATGGCTTCATCAACAATCTTGCTGTTGAGCTCTGCTTTATCGAATGGCGCGTTTGGCTCACTCCAAAACAGTGGATGTCCCTGCGGCGAGACCGGAGCTTCGAGAATATTCGACAAGTCGAGCTTGCTCTGCTTGGCCGTTATGCCTTGCACTGTTTCCAGTAAGTCGGTACGCCCAATCAAGTCAGTTAACTTCTCGACACCCAGTTCAGCCAACAGGCTACGAACCTCATCAGCGAGACCAATGAAATAGTTCATGACCATCTCTGGTAAGCCTTTAAAGTACTCTCGGCGTAAGGTGTCATCCTGAGTGGCGACGCCCGTTGCACAGTTGTTGAGATGACAAATGCGCAAGAACTTACATCCCATCGCCACCATAGGTGCGGTACCGAAACCGAAGCTCTCTGCTCCTAAAATAGCGGCTTTGACTACGTCGAGACCGGTTTTAAGACCGCCATCGACTTGTAGGCGGATTTTGTGGCGCAGACCGTTAGCCACTAGGGCTTGTTGGGTTTCTGCTAGCCCTAGTTCCCAAGGGCTGCCCGCATATTTGACCGAGGTGAGTGGGCTTGCCGCCGTACCACCGTCGTAGCCTGAGATAGTAATTAAATCAGCGTAGGCTTTAGCCACACCGGTGGCAATGGTGCCGACACCCGGCTCTGACACCAACTTCACTGAGACTAGGGCTTTAGGGTTGACCTGTTTTAAGTCGAAAATTAGCTGGGCCAAGTCTTCGATAGAGTAAATATCGTGGTGCGGAGGTGGCGAGATAAGCGTCACACCTTGCACTGAGTAACGGAGCTTGGCGATTTCAGCAGTGACCTTATGGCCCGGTAATTGGCCGCCTTCACCTGGCTTAGCACCCTGAGCCACCTTAATCTGCAACACGTCTGCGTTGGTCAAGTAGTGTGGTGTCACACCAAAACGCCCAGAGGCAATCTGTTTTATACGTGAGTTGCGCTCGGTGCCAAAGCGTCTTGGATCTTCACCGCCTTCACCAGAGTTCGAATATCCACCCAAACGGTTCATCGCGGTCGCTAACGCTTCGTGAGCTTCAGGGCTCAAGGCGCCAATCGACATGGCTGCCGAGTCAAAACGTTTGAAAAGCTCGGTGCTGGGTTCAATCTTCTCAAGTGGAAGCGGTGTCTCAGACTTTTTCAATTTCATCAGGTCGCGTAGCATGGCAACCGGACGTTGGTTCACTTGTTTGGCAAAGCTTTGATAATCGGAGCTTTCACCAGATTTCACGGCTTGCTGCAGTGTGCCGACCACATCAGGGTTATACGCATGGTATTCGCCGCCATGGACATACTTAAGCAGGCCACCATGTTCAATCGGTTTACGCTTAGCCCAAGCTTTGCGCGATAGGTTAAACAAGTCTTGTTGGAAGTCCTCGAAGCTTGCCCCTTGGATGCGGGTGGCTACTCCACTGAAGCATAGATCAACCAGTTCTTGGCTAAGACCCACCGCTTCAAACAGTTGCGAGCAGCGATAAGAAGCGACAGTCGAGATGCCCATCTTAGACATGATCTTATACAGGCCTTTATTGATCCCGTATTGATAGTTTTGCATGACTTCTCGGTAGCTCTTATTGAGGCCACCATCGTCAATCATCTTACTTAATGCTTCATATGCGAGATAAGGGTAGACAGCAGTCGCACCAAAGCCGAGCAGAACCGCGAACTGATGAGGGTCGCGCACCGAACCAGTTTCGGCGATGATGTTGGCATCACAGCGCAGGTTAGCTTCAACTAGGCGAGTTTGTACTGCCCCAACCGCCATCGCAGCAGGAATAGGAAGCGTTGACTTGCTCAAGTTGCGATCGGATAACACTACTAATACAGTACCGTCACGGACCAAGCTTTCAGCCTGATCACATAGGTCTAAGATCGCTTGTTTTAGATCTTTTTCGCTTGGGTCATAGTTTATATCGATCACGCTGCTTCGATAGTGATCATCGCTTAGCTCTAATAGCTGTTTCATGTCGGAGTACAGCAGCACTGGCGAGTCAAATGTCACTCGATGAGCGTGACCGTCAGTTTCGCAGAACACATTCATCTCTTGACCGACACTGGTTGCCAGTGACATGACGTGCTTTTCACGCAATGGATCGATAGGCGGGTTGGTTACCTGAGCAAACTTCTGACGGAAGTAATCAGTAATCAATCTCTCTTTAGAAGAGAGCACCGCCATTGGGGTATCATCACCCATCGAGCCGACGGCTTCTTGCCCCATCTCACCGAGTACGCGAAGAACTTGGTCGACCTCTTCGTTGCTCATAGCAAACTGCTTTTGGAAGGTCTTGAGCTGGTCATCATCAAAGCTGCGCTCTCCGACTTGGTCTTCGGGCAGTTCGGCGAACGGTGTAAGCTTGTAGACGTTATTGTCCATCCATTCTCGATAAGGATGACGTCCTTTGAGGTCGTTATCGATCTCGCTCGATTGCCACAGTTTGCCGCGGCGAGTATCCACCACCAATAGCTCGCCCGGACCAACACGACCTTTTTCGGCTACTTCATCAGGAGCGTAGTCCCAGATGCCGACTTCAGAAGCGAGAGTGATCAGTTTGTCTTTGGTGATCACGTAGCGAGCAGGGCGCAAGCCGTTCCTGTCTAGGTTACAAGCGGCATAACGTCCGTCGGATAGAACGATACCCGCAGGGCCATCCCACGGTTCCATATGCTTGGAGTTGAAATCGTAGAAGGCGCGTAAGTCTGGATCCATGTCTGGGTGGTTTTGCCAAGCTGGCGGAACAAGCATACGCATCGCACGGAAAATATCCATGCCACCGGATAGAAACAGATCCAGCATATTATCTAAGCTCGAGGAGTCCGAGCCTGTTTCGTTGACAAAGGGTGCTGCAGTTTGCAGATCTGGTAGCAGCGGAGAGGCAAACTTATAAGCCCGCGCTCGTGCCCATTGACGGTTACCTTGAATGGTGTTGATTTCACCGTTATGCGCTAAGTAGCGGAACGGTTGTGCTAACGGCCAGCGCGGCTGAGTATTGGTTGAAAAACGCTGGTGGAACAAACAGATGGCTGATTCCATGCGCAGATCTGCTAGGTCAAGATAGAATCTTGGCAGGTCGGCTGGCATGCACAAACCTTTGTAGACCATCACTTGAGTGGACAGGCTACAGATATAAAAATCATTATCATCAACAATCTGTTTTTCAATACGGCGGCGAGCGATATACAGGCGTCGTTCAATGTCGCGCTCGCGCCATCCTGCCGGAGCGGAAATAAAAACTTGCTGAATATTCGGTAGCGAGTCTACTGCGATCGGGCCAAGTACGCTTGGGTTGATCGGGACCTCTCGCCACCCTGCAACGGTTAAGGTCTCTTTGGCCAGCTCTTGATTCACAACCTGCTGAGCTTGGGCTGCTTTGTCGGCGTCTTGGCTAAAGAAAATCATTCCTACGGCATACTGTTTGCCAAGATTAAAGCCGTTTTCTTCGGCAATTAGGCGTAAGTAGGAATCGGGCTTTTGTAGTAATAGACCACAACCATCACCGGTTTTTCCGTCGGCGGCGATACCACCACGGTGTGTCATGCGATCAAGTGCTGAAATAGCGGTGCGGACTAGTTTGTGGCTAGGCTCACCTTCCATGTGTGCAATCAAGCCAAATCCACAGTTGTCCTTCTCAAGACGAGGATCATATAGAGCCATTGCAATTCTCCCTTTGCTTCTCTGTCATCCCGACAGAACTACCAACATCAAAAGGGTTGGTATGTATGACTAACTATGCGTTTTAATTGTTATTTATCGAATAGATATGCATTAAATGTTATTAAAAAGCTTAACAAAAATGGACAAATTCATTTTCATCGACTTCACAACGTATAGCTTATTATAAAAAAGGTCAAGTTCTTGGTAGAAAATCGCGCTGATATGCGATTTACCACGGAATACGCTGCAATAATCTTTATAATTCAGAGGGTTAGTTTTTTAATTGTTACATTTTTGCAACAAGAATACTGTCGAGAAAATAAAAAAGACCAGCACATTGTGCTGGTCAAATGGAAAAGTTTGGAAGGAATGATTGTTAATGTTTTACCACCTAGTATCTAGTAAATAAGATACTAGGTAATTAAGGTTAAGCAGAGAGCATGAGTGAATCTGCTTTCGCCTCTAGATGAGAATTTCCCATCAGATATTGGTCTATCGCAATGGCACATTCACGGCCTTCGTTGATACAACGTACCACCAAAGATTGACCAGTGCGCATATCACCTGCTGCAAACACGCCTTTTTGGTTAGTAGCGTAGCCTTCAGTTGCTACGTTACCACGCTCATCGAGTTTAATATCGAGCTGAGCGAGAACACCGGTTGGCTCTGGGTGTAAGAAGCCCATTGCTAGGAATGCCATATCACAAGGAATGACACGCTCACTGCCTTCCACTTCTTTAAAGCTTGGGCGTTCACCCGGTTTCGCATCTTGCCAAACGATGTCAGCAAGGCGTAGACCAGTGACTTCACCTTTATCGTTGCCGACAAACTCCTTAGTCAAGATGTTCCAATGACGATCGACCCCTTCTTCGTGAGAAGTAGAGGTACGCAGAATCATTGGATATTGAGGCCAAGGCATGTTCGCTGGGCGCTTTTCTGGTGGCATCGGCATGATTTCTACTTGAGTCACGCTCGCTGCTTTGTGGCGGTTTGATGTGCCCACACAGTCAGAGCCCGTATCACCACCACCGATAACTACAACATGCTTACCTTTAGCGTGAATCTCTTCCGTTTTTAGGTCCATGTTGTTTGCACGGCGATTGTTTTGCGCTAGGAACTCCATGGCAAAGTGAACGCCTTTTAGCTCACGGCCTGGTACTGGTAGATCACGAGGAACCGTTGAACCGCCTGTGAGTAGAACCACATCGAACTCTTGACGCAGCTGCTGTGCGTTTACATCGACACCAATGTGTTGGTTTACTTTGAACTCAACACCCGCTTCTGCCATTAAGTTGATCTTGCGATCGATGATATCCATGCCCAGTTTGAAATCAGGGATACCGAAACGCAGTAGACCACCGACCTTTTCATCACGTTCAAACACAGTCACAGAGTGACCGGCACTGTTAAGCTGCTCAGCGGCGGCAAGACCTGCCGGGCCAGAGCCGATGATAGCAACGGTTTTACCTGTGCGTGAGCGAGGCGTTTTAGGTTTTGCGTACCCTTCACGGTACGCAGTTTCGACGATGGTTTTCTCAATGTTACAGATAGTGATTGGGTCTTGGTTGATCCCAAGAACACACGAACTTTCACAAGGAGCAGGACAGACTCGGCCAGTAAATTCAGGGAAGTTGTTGGTCGAGCTCAAGATGTTCCAAGCCTCTTCCCAACTGTCACGGTATACGGCATCGTTGAACTCAGGGATGATGTTACCGATAGGACAACCGTTGTGACAGAAAGGCACGCCACAGTCCATACAACGAGAAGCCTGAGTATTGATCTTGTCACCAAACTCTTCGTTTAGAACGAATTCTTTGTTGTTTTCAATACGAACCGATGGATCGATCTTCTGCGGAAGCTCGCGACCATGTTCTAAAAATCCAGTAGGCTTACCCATTATACTGCCTCCACTTGTTCCGTTTGTGCTTGCTGCGCTTCAGCCTTACGCTTTTGAAGTACCGCTTTGTAGTCACGCGGCATGACCTTAACCATAGAGGCTAGGCTAGCTTCAAAGTTATCAAGGAAAGACTTAGCGACTTCACTTCCTGTGAATTCAACTTGCTTAGTTAGCATCTCTTTCAGAAGTTCACGATCTTCTGTTTCGATAGGATCTAGGTCGACCAGTTCTGGGTTGAGCTTGGTTTCAAAATCACCAGACTTATCCCAAACGTAAGCCACACCGCCACTCATACCTGCCGCGAAGTTGCGACCTGTTGAACCTAAGATCACAGCGACACCGCCAGTCATGTACTCACAGCCGTGGTCACCGACACCTTCGACAACGACTTTCGCGCCTGAGTTACGTACACAGAAACGCTCACCCGCCATACCGCGAATGTAAGACTCACCCGAAGTGGCACCGTAAAAACAGACGTTACCCACAACGATGTTGTCTTCTGCGACTATGGTTGATTTCGCATCAGGGTAGAGTACCAGCGTACCGCCAGATAGACCTTTACCCCAGTAGTCGTTTGCGTCGCCTTCCACTTCGAACTTCACGCCCTTAGCAAGGAATGCCCCAAATGACTGACCGGCAGAGCCTGTAAACTTGACGTTCATTGGCTGAGGTAGGCCTTGGTCTTTGTACACCTTTGAGATTTCGTTCGACAGCATAGTACCCGCAGAGCGGTCGGTGTTGATGATCGGGAACTCAGCGTTGACTGCTTCACCTTTCTCAAGCGCAGGAATTGCCGCTTGAATCAACTTGCGGTCGAGAACCTCTTCTAGGTTGTGGTTTTGTTCTGTCTGGTTGTAAACGCCATCGTCTTCACGAGCTTGTTCGATATGAAGGACAGGAGACAGATCGAGGTTCTTGTATTTCCAGTGTTTGATATCTTCACGAACTTTCAGTTTGTGAGACTGACCCACCATCTCATCGATAGTACGGTAGCCTAGCTCAGCCATCACTTCACGCAGGCCTTCGGCCATGTACTGGAAGAAGGTCACAACGTCTTCTACGCGACCATCAAAGCGCTCACGCAGGGTTTTGTTCTGAGTCGCGATACCAACAGGACAGGTGTTCTTATGACACTTACGCATCATGATACAACCTTCAACAACTAAAGCGGCAGTTGCCACCCCCCATTCTTCAGCGCCAAGTAGCGTTGCGACTGCGAGGTCACGAGGCGTTTTCATCTGACCGTCAGACTGAACCAGGATACGGTTACGTAGGCCGTTCTTCAGCAGCGTTTGGTGGGTTTCTGCGAGACCCAGTTCCCAAGGTAGGCCGGTATGACGAATAGACGACATTGGTGATGCACCTGTACCGCCATCGAAACCCGCGATAAGAACTACGTCGGCTTTCGCTTTCGCTACACCTGATGCGATGGTACCAACACCGGCTTCCGATACCAGCTTAACGTTGACGCGGCCTGCGCGGTTAGCGTTTTTCAAATCGTAGATCAGCTGAGCCAAATCTTCGATCGAGTAGATATCGTGGTGTGGCGGAGGCGAGATTAGACCAACGCCCGGAGTCGAGTGACGTGTTGCACCGATCCAGTCATCAACCTTATCACCTGGTAGCTGACCGCCTTCACCTGGTTTTGCACCTTGAGCCATCTTGATTTGTAGCTCATCAGCGTTAGATAGGTAGTAAGAGGTCACACCGAAGCGGCCTGAAGCAACCTGTTTGATAGCAGATCGCTCCCAATCACCGTTTTCTTTACGTTCGAAACGCGTTGGGTCTTCACCACCTTCACCAGAGTTTGATTTCGCGCCGATGCGGTTCATCGCCACTGCTAGTGTTGAGTGCGCTTCGTAAGAGATAGAACCGAATGACATCGCACCTGTCGCGAAACGCTTAAGGATGTTTTCGATTGGTTCCACTTCTTCTAGCGGGATTGAACCTGCTGGATTCTTAACAAAGTCTAGCTGGCTACGTAGTGTTGCTGCGTTATCGCCTTGGTCATCCACCGCTTTCGCGTATTGTTTGAACTGAGCGTAGTCTTTATTGCGCGTAGATTGTTGTAGCAGTGAGATAGTTTCAGGGTTAAACAGGTGCTTTTCACCACGCTGTTTCCACTGGTAAACACCACCGACATCAAGAACTTGTACTGGGATTTCACGAGTTGGGTAACCGATACGGTGACGCACGAGAACTTCCTTCGCGATGTCATCAATCGTTAGACCTTGGATACGTGAAACCGTACCAGTGAAATATTTATCGACTACAGACTTGCTGATACCAAGCGCTTCAAAGATCTGTGCACCGTGGTAAGACTGTAGCGTAGAGATACCCATCTTCGAGAAGATCTTCAGTAGGCCGCCATTGATGGCTTTGCGATAGTTCTCAAACAGATCACGAATGTTCGTTTCAGGATCAAGCTTCTTAGTGCGCTGCAGCTCAACCATAGTTTCAATTACTAGGTATGGGTTAACTGCGTTGGCACCGTAACCCACTAACGTTGCAAAGTGGTGTGTCTCACGAGCGTCACCCGTTTCAACCACGATGTCACATTTGGCACGTAGTCCTTTGCGGATTAGGTGGTGGTGAACAGCGCCGACTGCCAACATCGCTGGGATCGCTGCGTGGTTGGAGTTCACTGCACGGTCTGTGAGCAAGATGATTGAGTAACCATCGATCACCGCGTCTTCCGCGTACTGACAGATTCGTTTTAGTGCGCGATCAAGTTTGCCTTGATCTTCACTTGCCTGAAATACGATATCTAGCGTCTTAGCTTGAAGATGCTCGTTATCGATGGCACGCAGTTTCTCAAGTTCAGAGTTAGAGAGCACTGGAGACTCAAGCTCGACTTTTTGACAGTGTTCTGGAGACTCAGCCAACAGGTTCTGATCCTTACCTAGGTAAGTGTTCAGTGACATCACCATGCGCTCACGAATCGGGTCGATTGGCGGGTTAGTGACCTGAGCAAATAGCTGTTTAAAGTAGTTTGATAGATGTTGCGACTGGTGCGAAAGAATCGCTAGCGGCCAGTCGGCGCCCATTGCAGAGAGTGGCTCTTTACCCTCTTTAGCCATAGGGACAATGATTTCGTTGACTTCTTCAGAGCTGATACCAAAAGCTTGCTGCTTGTGCAGCAGTCTCTCTGGAGAGGGCTGGTTGAACTCGTTAGATGCATCTGGAAGTTTCTTCAAGCTGAGTAGATTCTCCTCAACCCACTTTTGGTAAGGCTGAGCCGACGCAATCCCATCTTTCACTTCTTCATCGGAAATGATGCGACCTTGTTCTAGATCGGCAACGAAGATACGACCCGGTTGTAGACGGCCACGGAACTCAACGTTCTCTGGCGCAATATCAACAACGCCCGACTCAGAAGCCATAACCAAGAAATCGTCTTTAGTCACTGTGTAGCGAGAAGGGCGCAGACCGTTACGGTCAAGTGTGGCACCAACTTGAACACCGTCAGTGAAACACACCGATGCTGGGCCATCCCATGGTTCCATGACGTTAGCGTGGTATTGATAGAACGCACGGCGGGTCGGATCCATGTTCTTATTTTCTTGCCATGCTTCAGGAATCATCATCATTAGCGCATGCGGCAGGCTACGGCCTGACAGAACTAATAGCTCAAGTGCCATATCGAAGTTAGATGAATCTGAGCTGCCTTCCTGACAGATAGGCAGTAGCATGTCGATCTCTGCTTGGGTAAACAAGTCAGACTCAATGATGGCTTCACGGGCTTTCATCCAGTTGAGGTTGCCGCGAACGGTGTTGATTTCACCATTGTGGGCAATATAACGGAAAGGTTGAGCCAAGCGCCATTTCGGGAAGGTATTGGTAGAAAAGCGAGAGTGAACCAAGGCAAGCGCGGTCACCATGGTTGGGTTCTGCAGGTCAAGGAAGTACTGAGGTACTTGCTCTGTCGTTAGCTGACCTTTGTAAACCAGCGTCTTGTATGACATTGAGTTGATGTAGAAGTCATCACCAATATTCGACACGCTTTCCAAACATACACGTACAGTGTAGTTGCGCAGAACGTAAAGTTTGCGCTCCAGCTCTTCAGGGGTAATACCTGGGCCGCCAGAAATAAATACATGCTCAAACTGTGGCTCAGTGCTCAGTGGATCAGCACCAATCATTGAGTTATCGGTTGGGAGTACGCGATAGCCGATCACATCGAGCTCGAGTCGTTTGGCATTGCGTTCTAGAATGTCACGACACTGAGCGCGTTTGTGTTCGTCTTTAGGGAAAAGCACCACACCCACACCGTACTTCTCGAAAGACGGCAGCTTGATGCCAAGTTTAACCGCTTCTTCTAACAGAAATTCATGGGGTTTTTGTAGCAAGATACCCGCACCGTCACCTGAGCAAGGATCACATCCTTGACCACCACGGTGCTCCATTCTTGCAAGCATATCGAGGGCTTGCGTCACTACGTCGTGCGATTTGCGGTTTTTTAGGTGAGCAACAAAACCGATACCACAAGCGTCATGCTCCAGTTCTGGAGTATATAGACCTTGTGAACTATGCTCTCTATCTACCATGGATACATCCTTCCAGTTCAAATAGGCGCAATTGTGCTAGTCGAAACTAGTTCTACGTCCTGTCCATTATTTTTATGATTCGAAGTCGGCCTGGGTCGGCGACTTTGATTCCTTTCCGTCTCTCGCTGAAAAATATGGCGAGAAAAACAATCCTTGGTGGAAACCCTGTTTTTATGCTCACAAATTAGTGATTTATATAGGTGGGAGTAGGGTTTCACCGACATTTCGCCGAATAAATGTGTAATAAAAACCACAAAAATTAGCGAAATCTGTAAGTATCCTACAATTTACTAGACCTGAAATGCAATCAAAACTCGTGCTTGTTGCCCATGTTTTTCGCGTTTTAAACGTCAATATGTTTAACTTTTGCGTAACAATTTACTTATCGCTAAGGTTTTCTGCATGTTTATTGACTTTGCTTAACACTTCACCTGTTTGAAATCGCTACATTTTGCCCTCAATTTTTTTCATTAGTGTAATTTAATTACATTGATCTTAATGAGATTTATTTCGCTTTCAATGGTGCACAATGCAGCTTCATCAATTGGTCAATACCATAGGACAAGATCTACAACGCCGTTATGGAGAGAAGGTACATAAACTGACACTACATGGTGGATTCAGTTGCCCAAATAGGGATGGCACCATTGGCCGTGGTGGTTGTACTTTTTGCAATGTGGCCTCCTTTGCCGACGAGCAGGCACAGATCAAAAGCATCGAACAGCAGTTAACTGATCGAGCGGGAGAGATCGCTCGAGCGAAAAAGTACCTCGCTTACTTTCAAGCCTACACCAGTACTTATGCCGAAGTTCAAGTGCTCAAGAACATGTACGAACAGGCGCTCAAAGTCGCAGATATTGTTGGATTGTGCGTCGGTACTCGCCCCGATTGTGTGCCTGATGCGGTATTAGAGCTACTATCTGATTATGTTGAACAGGGGTACGAAATTTGGTTGGAGTTAGGGCTACAGACAGCAAATAATCAGACGCTTAAACGCATTAATCGTGGTCATGATTTTGAGTGCTACGCCGAGATTACCGCGCGCGCTAGAGCGTTAGGTATTAAGGTATGTACTCACTTAATTGTCGGTTTGCCGAAAGAGACGCGTGAAGACAATATTGCCACTTTGCAGCAGGTGCTGGCGGTCGGTACCGATGGCATCAAGCTACATGGTCTACATATTGTAGAAGGCAGTACCATGGCCAAAGCGTGGAAAGCAGGACGGCTTGAAGCCCCTGAGCTAGACGAGTATGTCTCCATTGCTAGTGAAATGATCCGTATGACGCCACCGGAGGTGATTTATCACCGAGTCTCGTCGGCAGCGCGCAGACCAACCTTACTTGCTCCGTTATGGTGTGAAAATCGTTGGTTAGCGATGACGGAGATTGGCCGAGCATTGCATCGAGAGGGCGCTCAGGGCTCGCTGATAAATCAACCATTTATATATACAAAACCAATAATAAAGGCTGATGATTGCGCAATAACCTGATATCTTTTGTACCATTATTAAATGGGTGGCAATGAATTAGAGTAATTGAATGGAGCAACTCCTAGTATGGTTGTGGGATACCTCGCAAGGGCACGGCATTGACTTTGTCATTCTCGCCCTATTTGTTTGTGTGTCTCTGGGGCTCTATGTTCGAACTCAAGCGCATATCGCACAACTGATATTATCTTCTCCTCATGCAGTGCTAGTGATTGACCAAAAAAGTGGAGAACTGCTGCTTGCTAATGCTGCTGCCAGTCAGTTGTTGGCGGTAAGGGTGGTAGGTAAACAGTTTGTGTTGCCCGATTTAGTCACTAGGCAGTTTCTGTTGTCTATTATCCCTCCGCTACAGCAGCAGCCTCGTGATTCTCACTTATTGTCTTGGCCGCTCTCAGAAAATAAAAGTGTCAAACTGGACGTCACCGGGCGGCCAACTTGGTACCGACGTCGAATGGTTTGGACACTGCACTTCTCTATTCATCACAGCACAACCCAAGAGCTTCAGGCGCAGGTTGAATCCTTGTCTGTAATTAAGAGTGCGTTTGATAACCTGTCTGAGCTGATCTTTATTAAAAATCAAGCAGGACAAGTGGTCTCAAGCAATCGAGCCTACCAGCAATTTTGGAAAGGACGCGAGCAAGAGGGCAGCGCAGACATACAGGGCGTGATCAAAGGGCGAGCGAGCAATCGACGCTGGACCATCACCCCAGATGGGCGCAGTTGTCTGCTCGAAAGCTATCAAAGTGTGTTGATTTCTCCCGAAGGAGAGACGATAGGCAGGTTAGGCATCAGTCATGATGTGACGGACTGGCACAACATGCAAAAGAATTTGCGTGACGAGATGGAGAAGCGCAGAGATACCGAGGTTGCCCTTGCCCAGCGCGACACCATATTGCAGAACATCCTCGAATCGAGCCCAGATTCTATCGGCATCTTTAATGAAAATATGGTCTACCAAGCGTGTAACCAACCTTTTGTCGAGGCGCTAGGAATAAAGCATGTCGATGACCTAATTGGTAAGCGCCTGCAAGATGTGATTGCCAATGAGGATTATCAACGATTGTCCGATACCGATAACAAGGTGCTTTACGAGGGTAAGTCACTGCGCTATATCGACCGAGTAATGGGACAAGATGGTGAGTACGTTTGGTACGATGTGGTGAAATCGCCATTTCGCGACCCTGCCTCGGGAACCAACGGGGTGTTAATTATGGCGCGTGATGTCTCTGAGCGCTATTTGGTCGAAATGAAACTTGAACAAGCGAATCAAGAGTTAGAGCGTTTGAGTTTTATTGATGGCCTCACCCAAATTGCTAATCGCCGTCGATTCAATGAGCAGTTAGACACACTTTGGTATTTGCATATCCGCGAAAAACAGCCGATGACGGTGATGCTGTGCGACATTGATTACTTCAAACATTACAACGACTTCTATGGCCATCAGCGGGGTGATGAAGCGCTAATAAAAGTCGCCAATGTGTTTAAGCAAGTGCTGACTCGCTCAAGTGACTGCGTCGCACGCTATGGTGGTGAAGAGTTTGCTTTCATTCTTCCCAATACCACCACTAAAGGGGCATTGAGTGTGGCTGAACGCATTCATCAGGGCATTGCTGAACTGTCGATAGAGCATCAAGCGTCCGAGGTGGCGACTCAAGTGACCATTAGCATTGGTTTAGTCTCCTTGACCCCTCAACCGCTCGACAGCAGCGAGACCATTGTCGCCCTGGCAGACAGTGCCCTGTATCAGGCCAAAGCAAACGGGCGTAACCAAACCTGTGTGCATCACACATCAGAAAATTAACCTCTGCTTCGCCTCGGTTTTTTTAGCTGTCCCTTGGGAAATTAGGTACTATTTTAGCTCTGTTTTCAGGCGGAGCTATAAATGAAGCCGATAAAAAACCTCGCCCAGTATTATGTTGATCTGCTTGTAAAATTAGGCATTTTACGTTTCTCGATCCTGCTTGCCTTAGCGCTGGTGGCGCTTGCCGTTGTGGTTCAGGTGGGGATCACGCTCGTGCTTAGCGGGCATGTGGATGATATTGATATCGTCCGTTCGGTCTTCTTTGGTTTGTTGATTACCCCATGGGCTGTCTATTTCTTATCTGTGGTCGTTGATCAGTTAGAAGAGTCGCGTCAACGTTTGTCTAAACTAGTGTCGAAACTCAAAGATATGCGTTCGCGAGATCAAGAGCTTAACCATAAGCTGCAACAAAATATCGCTAAGCTCAATCAAGAGATCGAAGAACGGATCAAAGCAGAAGAGGCGCGCGAAGAGGCGATGAAAGATCTCGAAAATGAGGTGTTTCAACGAGAAAAAACTCAGGTTGAACTGGCCGAGCGTACCGCGCTATTGCGCTCTTTCATCGATGCCTCTCCTGACCTTATCTACTACCGTAATGCCGATGGCGTATTCTCTGGCTGTAACCGCGCTATGGAAGAGCTGACCGGGAAAAAAGAGAGCCAGTTAGTTGGTCTTACTCCTTGGGATGTCTACAGCAAAGAAGTGGCTCAACAGATCGTGGATACCGATCAGAGAGTATTTGCAGACAACCAAGCGCTCACCTATGAGCAGTGGCTAGAGTACCCAGATGGCAGACGCAACTACTTTGAACTGCGCAAAGTTCCCTTTTACAGCAAAGACGGTCGCCATTTGGGGTTAGTCGGGTTCGGTCGTGACATCACCGAGCGCAAACGTCATGAAGAGTCGCTAGAGAAGGCGAGTCGAGACAAAACTACTTTTATTTCGACCATCAGTCATGAGCTGAGAACGCCGTTAAACGGTATTGTCGGGTTGAGCCGAATGTTACTCGATACTCCATTGACCGCCGAGCAGCGTAACCACATGCAAACCATTAACGTTAGTGCGATCACGCTCGGTAATATCTTTAACGACATTATCGACATGGATAAGTTTGACCGCCGTAAGCTCGAGCTCTTTCCCGCACCGCTGAACTTCGAAGAGTTTGTTGCTGAAATGGAGAGTATCTCGGCGCTGATGGCCTCCCAGAAAGGGCTGCGCTTTGATTTAGAGCGTTTAAGTGAGCTTCCGCCAGCCATTGAAGTGGACGCGACACGCCTACGCCAAGTGCTTTGGAACTTAATCAGTAATGCGATGAAGTTTACCAAAGAAGGGGGCGTGGTGATGACGGTCAGCGCTGAAATTGAGCAAGACCATGCGCATATTGTGATGGAAGTGGAAGACAGTGGCATAGGGATTCCAGAGTCGGAGCTCGACAAGATCTTTGCCATGTACTATCAGGTGAAATCAGGCAAAGATAATTTACACGCGGTAGGGACAGGAATTGGATTGGCTGTCTCTAAGCAACTGATCAATATGATGGATGGCGATATTACCGTCTCAAGTGAAGAGGGTTTTGGCAGTACCTTTACCGTGACCATTCGTGTGCCTTTAGCTGATATGCCCGCGACTCAAGTGGCCAACAAGCACGCCAGTCAAGAGTTAAACATTTTCATGGTCGAAGATATCGAACTCAATATCACCGTGGCTCGCTCTCTGCTTGAAAGCATGGGGCATGAGGTGTCGGTGGCGATGACGGGCAGTGAAGCTATGGAGATGTTTGATCCCGAGATTTACGACTTAGTATTCTTAGATATTCAGTTGCCAGATATGACCGGTTTTGATGTTGCTGAGTACTTCAGACGTACATACTCAAACTTGCCGCCTTTGGTCGCATTGACCGCCAATGTGCTCAAGAACAAACAGGAGTACTTGGCCAAAGGAATGGATGATGCGATTAGCAAACCGCTCTCTGTCACCGCGGTTCAAGAGGTACTGGCTAAGTTCACTCAAGGCGACTTAGAGCAGGCCACACCGCAAAGCGAGGCGTGTGAGAGTGAGGCTAGTGACGGCGATGAGATATACGGCCGATTGCTCGATTTAGACATGTTGGAGTCTTATGTCGGTATTGTTGGGCCACAACCTGTGATCGACAGCATCACAATGTTTGAAGAGATGATGCCAGAGTATTTGCAAGTGTTGGATTCTAATATGGTCGCCAAGCACCAGGAGGGCATAGTCTCAGAGGCGCATAAAATAAAAGGGGCTGCTGGGTCTATCGGTCTGAAGCACATTCAGAGTGTTGCACAAAAAGCACAGTCGCCGGACCTACCTGCATGGTGGGAAAACATCGATGATTGGGTTGAAGAGATCAAAAATGAATATAACAATGACATTGAAATTCTTAAACAATGGCTCAAGCAAAGAGCCAACGGCTAGGGTGGAACAATGAAAAAGTTAGCATGTATCGGCTTGGCGAGCGGTTTACTTATCGGGTGCAGCGCTCCAGCGATTGATTGGCAACAAAGCGATCAAGTGCCGTTTGCGCAAACCGTAGTGACGATGAAAAGCACTTTATGGATTGATATGATGCCATCGGTGGGGTCAGAACAAGAAACGACACTGCGGGGTTCTATCTTGCTTGAGTCGGATCAAGCCTTAGACCCGAATACTCGGGTTGACCTGCTATCGTTGCAGCAAGACGATCAAGTTTGGTTAGTGGAAGGTGATGCGTTGGAGCTAAGAGCCTACAGCCCCACTCAGTGGGAGGTCGCTTTTGAGTGGCAGGTACCGATCGATGCTGAGCGCGCGGTCGACATTGCTGTACAGCTTAGCGACCAAGACCACTCGACTTGGCTGGTCAATCAGCAAGTGTCTATTGATAAGGTGTATTAGCCCCCAATTTGGGCGGACACAAAAAAGGCTTGCTCCCTGGAGCAAGCCTTTATTTTTATGCGCTCAAGGACTAACTGTCTTTCTTGAGGCCTGCGTTAATGTCGAGAATATCTTGTTCGCTTAAGGTACCGACAGCTTGACGTAACTGAAGCACACTGAGGATATAGTCGTAACGTGCGTTTGATAGGTTCTTATTGGCATCGTAAAGGCGACGTGTTGAATCAAGTACGTCAACAATGGTACGTGTACCGACATCAAAGCCCGCTTCTGTCGCTTCCAGCGCGGATTTTGCAGAGACGACGGTTTGTTCGTAAGCACGCAGGGCACCAATCGAAGCGCTGATGTTGTTGTTGAACGCACGGACATCTTTCACCACGCTGCGGTAGGTCGCTTCAAGTTGTTGGCTGGCAGCAACGTAGTTGAATTCCGCTTGCTTGGTGAGCGAGGTCGTCGCACCACCGGTGTATAGTGGCACGCTAAGGTTCAGACCGATATTAAAGTCGTTAGTGGTACCGTTTGTAGAGTAGTTGTAATACTTGTCTAAATCCGTGTCTAAATCCGTGTAGCTGTAACCACCGTCGAGGGTTAATGACGGTAGGTGACCAGAGCTTTGCAAAGAGATGTTGTCTTTTGCCACGTCTTGCGCGATGCGCGCTGAGAGCAAGCTGAGGTTCTTCTGCTGCGCTTCTTCCACTAGGGCATCAATGGCCGCTTGAGTTTTCGTTGCCGAGAAACGGTCAGTATCGAGTACGTACAGTTCAGAATGCGATTGACCCGTGATCTCACGTAGCCCTTCATAGCTATTGGTCAATGTGTTTTGCGCCAGCACTTCATCAGCCAGTACTGAGTCGTATTGCGCCTGGGCATCATGCACATCGGTAATCGCTGATAGGCCCACTTCAAAACGCTGCTTGGTCTGTTCAAGCTGACGACCGACCGCGGCTTTTTCCGCTTGGACAAATTCGAGGTTGTCTTGTGCGCGCAACACATCAAAATAGGCAGTGGCAACACGTAGGATCAAAGCTTGTTGGATCGCCGCATAAGAGGCGTCTTGTTGACGGGCGCTTTTCTCCGCGGTGTCCAATGTAATCCAACTGGTGCGGTTATAAAGTTGCTGTGAAAAAGCAATACCCGCTGTCAACGAGTTCACATCTGTATCGTATGACGATCCAGTATCTGTTTCTTTTTCACCACGGGTCAGATTATAACCTGCTGTTAAGTTGATTTGAGGCAGTAGCGTGGCGCGACTGGAAGTCACCGCTTCAAACGCTGCGTCACGCTGAGCCGCTGCACTCAAAAGGGTGGGATCATTCTCTTTAGCCTGATCGTAGATTTCTGCCAGCGTGTCAGCTGATACTTGAGTGCTTAAGCCGCCTAACGCTGCGCTAATAAAAAGGGGAAGCAGTTTCTTCATTGGTCCTATTCCTGCCTATATATGAAAAAGTTGACTCATGGAGTTTAACCCAATTTGTTGTCATTTTGCTCGAATCTTTTCAGAGTTTTACATGTAACTGTCCAGCTGTGCAATATAAAAAATTAATCAATTTAAATAAATCTATAAATTTTGCACAAAAAGTTGAGCTAGGCCCTTGGAAGTTCAGCAATTGACTGAGTAAACTATAAGATTCACTCAGAGAGGTGCTAAATGCAACAACCGAGCCCGCAGAAAACGCATTTTACCCGACGCGATATTGAAATCGTCTCGAAGAAGACGCTATTCGACGGTTTCTTTAAAATGGTCAAATATTGTTTTAGACATAAGCTGTTTGAGGGGGGCTGGAGTGAACCCATTGAGCGTGAGATGTTTGAACGCGGCCATGCCGCGGCGATGCTCCCTTACGATCCAGAGCGGGATCAAGTGGTGATCATCGAGCAGATTCGTGTTGGCGCTCTAGAGCATGATTGCCCTTGGCAGTTAGAAATTGTCGCCGGCATGATTGAGCCTGGCGAGCACGCCGAGTCGGTGGTGCGCCGAGAAGCGGTGGAAGAGGCAGGGATTGAAGTCGGGCGCCTTGAGAAAGTGACCTCTTATTACCCATCGTCTGGTGGCTGCTCTGAAAAGCTGGATGTTTTTGTTGGAGAGGTGGATGCCTCTAAAGCGCATGGCGTTCATGGTTTAGACTATGAAGGAGAGGACATTCGAGTGCACGTGATGAGTCGTGAACACGCGTATCAAGCGGTGTTGGATGGTTCGATTGAAAATGGTGCCTCGATCATCGCGCTACAATGGTTGCAATTGAACCAACAACGAGTCCGAGCCAACTGGGCCACTAAGGCATAACTCACTTGAGAGAATGATGACACAAGTAGCAATGAAGAAACCGTATCATGTTGATTTAGCGGATCTGATGCGGACTTATGAGACCAATTACGCCAAGTTGAATGCCTTGCTGCCTACGCAGCCGAGCATCGACGACGTTCGCTGCTATGAAGCGGCGAGCATGACGTATCAAATTCAAGTGTGCGAAGTCACAAAGTACACAACTTTGGTCGATATTTGTCAAAGTGATGACGTTCCAGTATTTCCATTGCCAAAAATGTCTGTCAGGCTCTACCACGACGCTCGCGTGGCGGAAGTGTGTGGTTGCGAGCATCTAAAACGGGTGAATCCTCGTTACGACTATCCGAATGATAAGATGGTTCAACAAGATGAAAAAGTGCAACTCAACCGCTTTTTAGGTGATTGGCTGTCGTTTTGTTTGAAGCAGGGCATTAGTAAAGCTCCGTTAAATATCTAGGTTTATATTTTGAAAGTAGTGTCAAGTTCAACAGACAGCAGCACAATTAAGTTGATCCAAATTACGGACACTCACCTGTTTGAGCCTGCCGACGGCAGTCTACTCAGTGTGAAAACTCTGGATAGCTTTAATGCGGTGGTGTCAGCCATTATCGAACAGGGAAGTTGCTTTGATGCAATCCTGTCGACAGGAGACATTTCACAAGATCACACAGCGGGATCATACCAACGCTTTGTGAGTGGCATTGCTCCGCTAAAGAAGAGCTGCTATTGGCTGCCTGGCAATCACGACTTTAAGCCGAGCATGACCTCTGTTCTTCCTTCTCAGCAAATTGAGCAAGTTTCACACGTGTTACTCGGCGAACATTGGCAAATGGTGCTGCTCGATTCGCAGGTTGTTGGTGTACCTCATGGCCGTCTGAGTGATCAACAGTTGCAGTTGCTTGACGAAAAGCTTGCTCAATACCCGCAGCGTCATACTTTAGTGTTACTGCATCATCATCCGATTTTGGTGGGCAGTCGTTGGTTGGATCAGCACACCCTTAAAGACGCAGAGTATTTTTGGCAGTTGGTGGAAAAGCATAGCAATGTCAAAGCGGTGCTATGTGGACATGTCCATCAAGATATGAACGTACTTCATCAAGGCGTGCGGGTGATGGCCACGCCATCGACTTGTGTGCAGTTTAAGCCTAACAGCGATGATTTTGCCCTCGACACACTGTCTCCTGGGTGGCGAGAGCTCGCTCTATTTGCTGACGGGAGTCTTACCACAGAAGTTAAGCGCCTCACGCCAGGAAGTTTTCAACCTGATTTCACCTCTGCGGGCTATTAAACAAGTAAGCTACAACCTAAAGGACTTCGTATGCGACCACCTTTGTTGCTCTACATCCACGGTTTTAACAGCTCGCCTCTCTCGCTGAAAGCGAACCTCATGCGAGAGTACTGTGCGATACACCGCCCAGACATCAAAGTGGTGGTGCCGCAACTGCCTTGTTTTCCCCAGCAAGCTGCTCAGCATCTACTGGATATCGTCAACCAGTATAAAGAAGAGTACCGTATCGGTTTAGTAGGAAGCTCACTTGGTGGTTATCTGTCGATGTGGCTCAATGCTCAGTTCGGGTTTAAGGCCGTGGTTGTCAATCCAGCAGTGAAACCCTATGAGCTGTTGGTGGATTTTTTGGGCGAGCAGCAAAACCCTTATACTCATGAACGCTATTTTTTAGAAAGTCAGCATATTGATGAGTTGAAAGCGCTCGATACCCCACAGTTGCAGCGTCCACAAGATTTTTGGTTACTGCAACAAACGGGTGATGAAGTGCTCGACTATCGACAAGCCGTCAGCCATTTTTCTGGTTCACAGCAAACCGTCGAGCAAGGGGGCGATCATAGTTTTGTCGACTTCGAACGCTATCCGGAGCAAATCATTCGCTTCCTTGAGCTTTGACCCTCATTGAGGGAAGAGTCATAAATTTGCTTGTTACTTGACGCTCTCTCTTGACATAATTGGGTCTGTTCCAGACTATGTCTCACCAGTACTTGTGTGGATCTGATGTGATTGTTTCGCTATCGGATGTTGTAGCACAGCCGATGCGATAACGCATTAGAAATCGCCCACCAAGTTATCCTTTTTATTCTCTATAACGATATTCCGTATTATGACTGAACAATATAATGCAGGGGCCATTGAGGTTCTTAATGGTTTGGAGCCAGTACGTCGCCGCCCTGGGATGTATACGGATACAGCGCGTCCGAACCATTTGGGCCAAGAGGTCATCGACAACAGTGTGGATGAAGCGCTGGCCGGCCACGCTTCCAAGGTTCAAGTGATTCTGCATGCCGACCAGTCACTTGAAGTGATCGATGATGGTCGCGGTATGCCTGTTGATATTCACCCAGAAGAGAAAATCTCGGGCGTGGAACTGATTTTCTGCAAGCTTCACGCAGGTGGTAAGTTCTCCAATAAAAACTATCAATTTTCCGGTGGTCTCCACGGGGTGGGGATCTCGGTTGTAAACGCTCTGTCTAAGCGTGTTGAAGTGACGGTTCGCCGTGATGGCCAAGTGTATGAAATGGCCTTTGAAAACGGTAACAAAGTCGAAGAGCTCACGGTAACCGGGACTTGTGGTCGTCGCAACAAAGGTACCAGCGTTCACTTCTGGCCTGATGCAAGTTACTTCGATTCAGCTAATTTCTCGGTCACCCGTTTGGTAAACAACTTACGTGCTAAAGCCGTGCTTTGTCCGGGCCTTGAGATTACCTTCAGCGATAAAGTTAATGGCAAAGAGTACCAGTGGCGTTACGAAGATGGATTGAAAGACTATCTGGCTGAAGGCGTCAAAGGCTATACGGTATTGCCAGAAGCGCCATTTACTGGCGAGTTCTCTGCTGAAACCGAAGCGGCTACCTGGGCCGTAATTTGGCAACCTGAAGGCGGTGATATGATCACCGAAAGCTACGTTAACCTGATCCCAACGGCGCAAGGTGGTACCCATGTAAATGGTTTACGCCAAGGCTTGTTGGAAGCGATGCGTGAGTTCTGTGAATTCCGTAACTTGCTACCGCGAGGCGTTAAATTGACCGGTGATGACGTCTTTGAACGCTGTTCTTACGTGCTCTCGGTAAAGATGCAAGATCCGCAATTTGCTGGTCAGACTAAAGAAAGACTCTCTTCTCGCCAAACTGCTGCGTTTGTCTCGGGTGTGGTTAAAGATGCGTTCAGTTTATGGCTCAATGAGAAGCCGCAGTTGGCTGAACAATTGGCGGAAGTGTGTATCGCTAACGCTCATCGTCGTATGCGTGCAAGCAAAAAAGTAGTGCGTAAGAAAGTGGCGTCAGGCCCAGCATTGCCAGGTAAGTTAACCGATTGTTCGCAGCAAGACCTAAGCCGAACTGAAATATTCTTTGTCGAGGGTGATTCGGCAGGGGGCAGCGCCAAACAAGCACGTGACCGTGAGTTCCAGGCGGTCATGCCATTGCGAGGTAAAATTCTTAACACCTGGGAAGTGTCACCTGATCAGGTGCTGGCTTCACAAGAAGTTCACGACATCTCGGTTGCGCTAGGGATTGACCCAGACAACGACAACCTAGATGGTCTGCGTTATGGCAAAATCTGTATTCTAGCCGATGCGGACTCTGATGGTCTGCATATCGCGACACTACTGTGTGCGCTATTTACTCGCCATTTCCGTGCCTTGGTCGAAGCCGGGCATATTTACGTGGCGATGCCACCTTTGTATCGTATCGACTGTGGCAAAGAAGTGTTCTACGCCCTAGATGACGATGAAAAAGAGGGTATTTTAGAGCGCTTATCTAAGAAAAAAGCCAAGATCAATGTCCAGCGATTCAAAGGTCTCGGTGAGATGAACCCACTACAACTGCGCGAAACCACCATGGACCCCAATACACGCCGCTTAGTCCAACTTACCATTGACGACGACGACGCCACGATGGAAATGATGGATATGTTATTAGGCAAGAAACGTGCAGATGACCGCCGTTCTTGGCTGCAAAATTACGGCGATATGGCAGAGGTTTAACGAATGTCGACAGAAATTACTTATGATGGCGTTGAACAATTGCCGATGCGCAAGTTCACTGAAGACGCCTATCTCAATTACTCAATGTACGTCATCATGGACCGCGCATTGCCTTATATTGGCGACGGCCTTAAGCCGGTTCAGCGACGTATTATCTATGCGATGTCTGAGCTTGGTCTCTCGGCCAGCGCAAAATACAAAAAATCCGCACGTACAGTTGGTGACGTGTTAGGTAAATACCATCCTCATGGCGATTCAGCCTGTTACGAAGCCATGGTTTTGATGGCACAGCCCTTCTCTTACCGTTACCCACTGGTTGATGGTCAGGGTAACTGGGGTGCGCCAGACGATCCGAAATCCTTTGCCGCGATGCGTTATACTGAAGCCAAGCTGTCTAAGTTTTCGGAAGTGCTGCTGGGGGAGTTAGGACAAGGAACCGTGGAATGGCAGCCAAACTTTGATGGCACGATGAAAGAGCCGCAAATGCTACCAGCGCGGCTGCCACACATTCTGCTCAATGGGGTGACGGGTATCGCAGTCGGTATGGCGACCGACATTCCACCACATAACGTGCGTGAAGTGGCGGATGCGACCATTCATCTGATTGATAACCCGAAAGCAGAGTTGGCTGAGGTGATGAACTATGTTCAAGGCCCAGACTACCCAACTGAAGCGGAAGTTATCTCGCCTAAGAGTGACCTTGAGAAAATTTATCGCACCGGCCGTGGCAGTATTAAAATGCGTGCGGTTTGGCATAAAGAGGGCAGTGATATCGTGATTACAGCGCTGCCACATCAAGTGTCAGGGGCGAAACTGCTTGAACAAATAGCCAGTCAAATGCGGGCGAAGAAGCTGCCTATGGTTGATGACCTTCGCGATGAATCCGATCACGAAAACCCAACTCGAATCGTGGTGGTGCCACGTTCAAATCGCGTCGATTGTGATCAGTTGATGAACCATCTGTTTGCATCTACGGATCTTGAAAAGAACTACCGAGTTAATCTGAACATGATTGGTCTTGATAACCGTCCTCAGGTTAAAGGGTTAGTTCAAGTTCTCGCGGAGTGGATTGAATTCCGCCGTGCCACTGTGCGTCGCCGCTTGCAACACCGTCTTGATAAAGTATTGGCACGTTTGCACATCTTGGAAGGTCTGTTAGTTGCTTACCTTAACCTAGATGAAGTAATTGAAATCATTCGCACAGAAGACGATCCAAAAGCAGTGCTAATGGCACGATTTGGAATTACCGATATTCAAGCCGATGCCATTCTCGATACCAAACTTCGTCATCTAGCAAAACTGGAAGAGATGAAAATTCGCGGCGAGCAAGAAGAGCTGGAAAAAGAGCGTGAAAAACTTGAACAGTTGCTCGGCTCTGAACGTCGTTTGAATACACTATTGAAGAAAGAGATCAAAGCCGATGCTGAGAAGTACGGTGACGATCGCCGTTCTCCGTTAGTCGAGCGTGCTGAAGCCAAAGCACTTACTGAGCGAGATCTGGTACCAAGTGAGCCGATCACTGTGGTGCTATCCGAGAAAGGTTGGATTCGTCATGCCAAAGGGCATGAGGTGGACGCTGAGGGATTAAACTACAAATCGGGTGATAAGTTCCTTGCCGCAGCACGGGGTAAAAGCAATCAGCAAGCGGTATTCTTGGGCAATGATGGGCGCAGCTACTCGCTCGAGTCTCATTCATTACCATCCGCTCGTAGTCAAGGTGAGCCTATCACTGGTCGATTGAATATCAATGATGGTACCAGTATTCGTCACGTGGTGATGGGCGAAGAACAGCAGGCTTGGTTAGTGGGCTCTGATGCCGGATATGGTTTTGTTTGTAAAGGCAGTGATTTGTTGTCGAAAAACCGCAGCGGTAAAGCACTGGTCACCTTGCCACAAAACGCTGAAGTGCTCACTCCACAATCCGTCGGTGATCTAGATAGCGATGAGATTTTGGCTATTACCAACCAAGGTCGAATGCTGTTGTTCCCAATCAAAGATCTGCCTCAGTTAAGTAAAGGCAAAGGGAACAAGATCATCAATATTCCAGCGGCGAAAGCGAAAGAGCGGGAAGAGTTTGTCTCTCATCTGATTGCTTTGCCACAAGGTAGTGCGGTCACCCTCTATGCCGGTAAACGTAAGTTGGGGCTAAAGGCCTCCGATTTGGACAACTTCCGTGGGGAGCGAGGTCGTCGAGGAAGTTTGCTTCCTAGAGGGTTGCAACGCGTCACTCGCGTGGAGGTAGAGTTGCCGAGCAACGAAACAATAGCGGAAGAGTAACAAATAACCCCATGCCTAGGCATGGGGTTATTTTCAGAGGTTACTCACGAGTATCTTCTTGAATAGTGACCTGTAATGTCTTCTCTTGGCCTTTGTGCAAAATCAGAACATCGACAGTTGTACCCGGTCTGAGCTCAGTGACCAAATCCATCACACTTTGGCGGCCATTTATTTTTTGACCATCTATCTTGAGGATAATATCTTGAGGCTCGAATCCCGCTTTGGCCGCAGGTCCGTTCGGATCAACGCCAAGCACGACAATACCGCCTAAGTGTTCATTGCCTAGTAGTCTTGATGTCACCGAGTTGATGTCTTGTCCATCAATCCCAATGTAACCGCGAATGACTCGCCCATCGGCAATGATTTTTTGCATGATTTTGTTGGCGAGTGAGTAAGGAATTGCAAACGAAATTCCGTAAGTTTCAAGCTCAGTTGCTTGCTGGAATGACGCTGTGTTGATACCCACCAACTCTCCGCGCGTATTCACAAGTGCACCACCAGAGTTGCCTTCATTGATTGCAGCGTCAGTTTGAATGAACGCCTGGTGACCATCGGCACTTATCGATGAGCGACCTGTTGCGGAAATAATGCCAAAGGTGGTCGTTTGTCCAAGGTTGTAAGGGTTACCTATTGCGAGAACCACATCGCCCACTTTGGGCTTGTAATCTGGATTAAGGGGAATCACCGGCAGGTTTTCACCCTCAATGCGTAAGATTGCGATGTCGGTGCGACGATCTTTTCCGACCAATTGTGCAGCGGCCAAGCGACCATCTTGTAGTGCGACAATCACCTGATCAGCTTGGGCAACCACATGATAGTTGGTAATGATATAACCTTTTTCACTGGCGATAACCCCAGAGCCCAATCCTTGAATGGAGAGTTCCGAGCGGTCACTCTCTGTGTACTTGCGACTATAAATATTGACCACAGCTGGTGCGGCTTTACGTACCGCTTGATTAAAGGAAATCGGTACTGGGGAGTTTGCATCACTGCTTTGTTCTACCTCTGCGGGAAGAATGCTGGAGCGCAAAGAGGGGACTGCGACTAACAGTAAGGCTGCCGTGGCTATGCCTAAGCCAAGAGAACGCAATAGGAATTGCAGCATACTTCCCTCATAGATGGTAATAAAGTGAATAAGTTGGGGAAGAATAGCACTAGATAACTAGAGAAGAAAAGGACAGCCGATTGATGGGCTGTCCGTTTACAAGCGATATCGCGTTTTACTGAGTGAGACCGTTAACGTATAACAAGGTAAATGCTGCGGTCACCACGTTGAATGTTGAGTGCCAGTACCCCCGGTTGTTTTTCTAGAACGTTTCTAAATTCGGCCAAGTTTTTCACGCGTTTACGGTTCACACCGATAATGATATCGCCTTTTTGTAGCTGATACGCTTCGGCTTTAGAGCCTGCTTCAATCGCACTAACTTTGACACCTTGGACTTTATCGCTGGCATTGGTGTTGGTCAGCTCTGCACCTGACAACCCGTCATGCAGTTTGTCCGCGGTGGTTTTGACGTTGATCTGCTCTCCGAGTACGACATCATATGTCTGTTCCTTACCATCACGCACTATCCCTAGAGTGATCTCTTTGCCTGCACCCAGAGTTGCAACTTTCGCACGCAATTCACTAAAGGAGTTAATCGATTTACCGTTTACCGAAACAATCACATCTCCGGCTTCAAGACCTGCTTTGTCTGCGGCACTATCTGGGACAACTTGGCTAACAAACGCTCCTTTGCTTGATTCATAGCCAAGCGCTTCAGCTAACTCGGAGGTGATCTCCCCGCCTTGCACGCCAAGCATGCCGCGTTTCACTTCACCAAACTCTAGAATTTGTGCGGTCAGGTTGTTCATCATGTTAGATGGAATCGCAAAACCGATACCGACGTTGCCGCCGTTTGGCCCAAGAATAGCAGTATTGATACCGATCAGTTCACCATTTAGGTTAACCAAGGCGCCACCTGAGTTACCACTATTGATCGCCGCGTCAGTCTGGATAAAGTTCTCAAAGTTTTCGATGTTAAGCCCGCTGCGGCCTAGCGCAGAGACAATACCAGAGGTAACCGTTTGACCAAGACCAAATGGGTTACCGATCGCGACTGCAAAATCACCGACTCGCAATTTGTCAGAGTCTGCAATTTTTACTTCGGTTAGGTTTTTGGCTTTTTCTAGCTTGAGTAGAGCCACATCCGACATTTGGTCTCCACCGATAAGCTCGGCGTCGTATTCACGGCCATCATGCAGTTTAACTCGAATCTTTTCTGCGCCATTGATAACGTGATAATTAGTTACGATATGGCCTTTATCTGCATCAATGATGACGCCCGAACCTAGTCCTCTAAACGGGCGCTCTTGAAGCTGCTCAGTTGGGAAATCAGGGCCAAAGAAAAAACGAAATTGTTCGGGGATATGCTGTTTGGAGACTTGTGTGCCTTCAACGGAAATGCTGACCACGGCAGGCGTGACTCTTTCCAACATGGGAGCCAGGCTCGGCATCTGTTCGCCGTTCATAGCAACAGGCAGAGCAGCGGTTGCTTGAATCGGGGTGATGATTGAACTTAAGCTGAGAGATAGAACTGTTAATGCGAGCAAAGGTTTTTTCATCGGATACTCCTAATAAATTAACATCCCATATGCCGAATATTTGTACGAAATATCAGAATTCAAGGGACAGTTATCAGAAGTTATGACTCAAAAACCTTTGCAAAGTTCAGCATACTAAGGTTGCGATTATGACGCTTTTGCTGAGACTACGTCTTGAGAGTCTAGGATCTCTTTCTGTTGCTCCTTAAGCAAACCTGTCGATCCAGAGGCGTAATCTTTGGGTGCTTCACTTAATGGTTGGATATCGGCTGTTTGGCTCACTTCATCACTATCCGTGCCCTGTTGATGAGCGATTTTCTTCACAAATGGATTGTCTTGATCTGGGATGTTTGGCAGAAGTTCGGTTGAAGTCTTCGCCATGTGTTGGTAGAGCTTAGTGTACTCTTTACCCAAGGAGTCCAACATGTCTGCAGTTTGGGCAAAGTGATCGGTTAGATCTTGTTTTTGTTGCTCTAACTCAAACTTCGCACTCTCTAAATCTTTCTGTACGCTTTTCTGTTTCTTGTAGCTCGGTGTGGTTAGACGAGAGAGGGCGACACCAAGTACCAGACCAACAAGCAAGCCTACTAGGGCATAAATCCAAGGCATATTTGCTCCTTATCATTGTTATTTAACATGTTTTTTACTGGTTAGTTACACATGTTCAAACGACATGGTACTATGAGTGCTTAAGCCAATAAAGCAAAATGCATGTGCTCTACATAGCAGTTTAACAGTCTTCTTCACTAGGTAACGAAGCGATGACGCCATTAGAAATCTACCAAAAAGATATAAAAGAACACGGTTTTCAAAAAGATGCGGCTCAACTGCAGGCGGTTTCAGCGCTAGATAAACTCTTTCATGAGTTTATCGATTACATGTCGACGCCCGTAGAGAAACCATCAGGGTGGCGCAAGTGGTTGAGTAAAGAGGCTCCGCCGCCTCAGGTTCCCAAAGGCATTTATTTCTGGGGAGGGGTAGGTCGTGGAAAAACCTATCTAGTTGATACCTTTTTCTCAGCGTTACCCACCGACAAAAAAATGCGAGTCCATTTTCACCGCTTTATGTACCGAGTTCATGATGAGTTAAATGCTTTGGGTGAGGTGAACGATCCGCTGGAGATTGTGGCCGATAAATTTAAAGCTGAAGCTGACATTATCTGCTTTGACGAGTTCTTTGTTTCTGATATCACCGATGCCATGATCTTGGGGACTCTATTCCAAGCGCTGTTCAAGCGTGGTGTGATTCTCGTCGCTACATCCAATATTCCACCTCAGGAACTGTATCGCAATGGGTTACAGCGAGCCCGCTTTCTTCCTGCAATAGAGTTGATTGAAGCCAACTGTCACGTACTCAATGTCGATAGTGGTATTGATTATCGATTGCGCACGCTAGAGCAGGCGGAGATCTACCATTTTCCATTAGATGCTCAAGCGGACAAAAATTTACGCCACTATTATGAGCAATTGGTGGGAGAGAATAAGCAGGTACAAACTACGATTGATATCAACCATCGCCAAATTACTGTAATACAAGCCTCAGATGGCGTGTTGCACGCGAGTTTCGAGCAGTTGTGTCAGTCTGCTCGTAGCCAAAACGATTACATTGAAATGTCGCGAATTTACCACACTGTACTGTTGGCAGATGTGAAGCAAATGGACAGAACCATTGATGATGCCGCAAGACGCTTTATTGCGTTGGTCGATGAGTTTTACGAACGGCATGTCAAGTTGATTATTTCTGCGGAAGTCGCTTTAGAGGCTCTTTATAGCGGTGGACAGTTGGAGTTTGAGTTTAAGCGTTGTCAGTCACGCCTGATCGAAATGCAAAGCCATGAGTACCTCGCTAGGGAACACTTAGCTTAAGCTAGGCAGTTACTCGCTTGTTGCTTGAAAAAAAATGGATTTTTTTGCCAAAAAAAGGTGATTTT
>JBCAXU010000026.1:0-38390 GCA_038533895.1 Pseudomonadota bacterium
ATTTAAAATGACTTTAAAGGCTTTGCCCTTAAAAGCATAACTTATGGTGACTTTTGAATATAAAATAAGCACGCTAGAGCTATAGTTCTAACGTATTTCTGTCCAAAAACTTGCTAGAGATCGATCAAACTTTATTGTCTACCGACAGTAGAATCAACAAGACCCCGCAATCATCCTCAGGATTACCTGAAAACAATTGACATGAGTAAAACTTGCTCTGCCATTGAATAGATTTGCTGACATTTAGGACAGTGTCTTAGTTGCACAATTTCTATGGTATTAAAACATATTCTATTGCATTAGTTTTTAGAACAGACCGATTTGAAGACTGTTGATATCATCAAAATTAAGCCCAACAAAAGGTAATATAGCATCAGCTATAGGTTTGATTTGCTTATCTATATAATGGGTATAATCAATGGGGCTACTTACATATTCTAAAGGTTCAGGGCCATTAATAGTAATAATGTATGCAATCCTTCCCCGGTTTTGATACTGCAGAGGGCGACCTTTACGTTGATTAAGTTCATCTGCCAATCTGGCCGCTCTAACTTGGGGTGGAATGTTTTTCTGATACTCGTTAAGACGGCGACGTAAGCGCTTTTTATAAACTAGTTTTTTATCCAAATCCCCTGACGTAATTTTTTCTACAATTTTGAGCACGAAGCCTGTGGGATCATCTCCATTGAAAATAATTTTATAGAGATCATGTTGGAATTCATGTGCAATTTCAGTCCAGTCACTACGTACACTTTCTAACCCTTTAAAAACTAAATATGAACCATCACTAGATTTTACCAGTCCTGCATAGCGTTTTTTAGATCCTGTTTCTGAACCGCGTATAGTTGGCATAAAAAATCGAGAAAAATGGGTTTCATATTCCAGTTCCAAAAATGAGGTCAATGAATACTCATCATTCAAATGTGTTTCCCACCATTGATTGATCTGAAGAGTTAAGGAATGACCTATTTTATCGGCTTGTTCAGCCTCACACTCAGAATTAAGTGAAACGAATATAGAATCTGTATCACCATAAATCACTTCGTATCCTTGTCCCTCTATCAACTTACGGGTAACTCTCATAATTTCGTGACCACGCAATGTGATAGATGAAGCTAGACGTGTATCAAAGAACCGACAACCAGATGATCCAAGCACGCCATAAAACGAATTCATGATGATCTTAATTGCTTGAGAGAATGCTTTTTCATCGTTTTTCTTGGCTATATCGCGAGCATTCCAAAGGTGTTGAATCATGTCCGGTAGGAAATGTTTGTTACGATGAAACTGGCCTCCGCGGAAACCTGGAACAGCCTGATTTACATTATTTCCGATTTCGAGTTTTAAACCTTCGATTAAGCCTAAAGGATCAATCAAAAATGAACGGATAATTGACGGATAGAGGCTCTTAAAGTCAAGAACTAATACAGAGTTATATAGCCCAGGACGAGAATTCATAACAAATCCCCCCGGACTTGCCACCCAATTGTCCCTAGGCAAATTGGGTGCAATATAGCCTCCACGGTGTAACCTTGGCATATAAAGATTATAAAACGCTGCCACACTGCCACCGATGCGATCAAGAGATAGACCCGTTAATTTACTCCGCTGGATAAGGTATTCCAAAATATTCGTCTTACGAAATATCTTATTTACCAGTATGCAATCCTGTAAATTATACTGAGCAAGTGCAATCTTATCGTGATGAAACATATGGTTAATTGCATCCATACGATCGTAAGGAGTCTGGATAGCTTTTCCTTCATTTAACAACTCGCGCGCTACTGATTCCAGTGTCCAGGATTCGAAGCTATATGTGGCACCTTTGAGAGCATCAATACCGTCTATAACTACTCTTCCCGGAACATTAATGAATCTTTGTTGACTATTCCGGGAATTACGACAAAAGCAGGGCTGCTGTGCCCTTCCCAATAGCAAAGAGATGCTGTTTTTCTTGGCTCTTTCTGTCAATACATTCATATCAAAGCCAGGGTTCCAGCCAATAATGATGTCCGGATCAAATTGTTCAAACCAGTTAATTAGAGCCAGCAAAAGATCTTGTTCATTCTTCACCCACTGTATAGAAAGGGTTGTAACAGACTGCGGTTCCCCCACCATAATAACCCGGCTGTCTTCTGGACAATCTAAGCCGATAGAATATAGGACTCCCTGTTCAGAACATTCGATATCCAGAGAAACTACCTTTAAGTTAGGGACTGAATCCTTCCCAGCTCTGCATTTTGCAGAGTTTACTTGGGTAAAACCTCTTGCAATACTATATTTGCCGTCAAACTCAATCTCCCCTTGGATAAAGCGCTCCATCAAATAGCGATCTACCAATCGGATATCCGATTCGTAAACGGAAAAACCCTGGGCAACAATATGCGCTTCAAAAAATTGAGACTGTTTTTGGTTACTCAGATAACATGCCGAAACAGGCTCCTGTGTGAATGTCTTGAGAGGCAAAGGCTTCAAACGTATGGGAATACGATATTCCATTGCAATCTTCTGAACAGCGGAACTATCTTTAGTTTCTATAAACCATACTGGCGACTGATCCATGATATGCAAGCGCATAGGACCTTGAGTAGTAGATACCCATAGTTCAATAACACAATAGCTACCTATGTCTCTAGCTTGGCTAGTAAGAATAAAACCTAAATGCAATGGGAAAAGCCTTATAGAAATGAGTTGACGTGCATTATAACAAATCAAACGATATGTTCGGAGAGGCTTTGATGCGTAATTCAGTTTAGAGACAGAGCCGCCCGTTTCGGGTGTTTCTTAGTCAATACGATAAGTTTCAGGCATACCTAACCCAGTAAGCTTGTTCAACGCTTTTATCATCGCGTAAGTTTCACCCACCTGAGCATTGTAATCTCCTAAGCTCAATTGACCTCCTAACAACTGTTTAACACGATACATCGCGGTTTCTGAGAGTGAACGTTTGTGGTATCCATACCGCTTTTTCCAATACTTATTTGAGCCGTATACCCACGGCGAGGTTCCTAGGGTGACCCCGGTCCCAGAAGGCTGCCCCTTCTCTTGGGGGAATAAACGCAATGGCTCCCTTAATCTTAATAGCAGCGTGACACGCTTTCGTGTCATAAGCCCCGATTAAAAGCATATCTAAGGGGTTGATAGAAAAGCAAAAAAACAAATGCAATTGGATATCGATCAGTTTTTTCCTCTCTCGGTGTTGAGCTTCGCAAGCATTTCACAGACGCAGAGGGCGATACATCACGAGTAGTAAATCAAAGTTCATTTATTGTACCAACCGTATTGTAGCCAGAGACTTACCATGCCCCTAAACCGCCATATCATCTGATATAGCAAATATAGAAAGCACCTTGGGAGGCCTCAGCCGGCCTGCTAATACTAATATTCGTGGTCATTTACCCCAAGGTAGCGTACACCGCCCTGCAATAGGTTAACCTTTCCAATAGTGAAGTACTCGTTGTCGAAAGTCGCGAAAATGTAGACCGATTTATTCTTAGTCCTTATGGAAAAGAGCAATTTTTCCGGAGACTATGCTGCTCCATGGCATTGTCGAAAAAACACTACGGGACGGGCTCAACGCGGCTCTTTGGATAGGTAGAAGTCCATCATGTTGCCACGTTTGTCAACTGCACACGGTCATGATGATACTAAGTGCCTTTGATTTTAACGTAGGTTTTTGCTACTGCCTGTTTCCTGATCCTGAACGAGTACAGGATTCAAGAAGTACTTCCATGCCATTTATGGGACTATCCCAATTTTAATACTCTCTGAGACGAAATTTTTGGGAATCTCTTACAGGAATAACTCATATATTATTGTTTCATATACAATTATAAACTTGGCACACTTGATGCATAAATCAATAAAAAAACATTCGCAGAAAGCTAGGTTCTCATGGACATTAAAAAACAACAAAAAGCGTCTTTCCCACTCAAGAAAGTCAGCCTCATTACCTTGGGTTTAGTGCTCGTCATAGCAGGCGGGTATTTTTCTTCGGTGATGTCAACACAGCTCTACCAAGTTGACAAAAGCAACATCATCATTTCGACCATTAGTCAAGGCCCAATGGCCGTCGAAGTACGCGGCAATGGTATTCTGGCGCCGAAATACATCCGTTGGATCTCGAGCAACGTTGATGGTCGAGTGGAACGTGTGTTGGTCAAACCGGGAGCGGTGGTTAAGGAAGGTGATGTGATCGCTGAAATGGTGAATCCGGAACTGGCTCAGAAAACCGAGGAAATTCGCTGGGAACTAGAAGCTGCTCACGCTAACCTACAAGCGCTGAAGATGCGTCATAACAACAACGTGCTGGATGCGCAAACTAAAGTGCTCAAAGCCAAACACAATTATGAAAAAGCCAAACTGGAGTACGACGCGGAAAAAACCTTGTATAAACGTGCTAACGGCTCAGTATCAAAAATTGATTTTGATCGCTCGCGCCTCGACACAGAGCAATACAAACAAAGCTGGGAAATAGAGAAACAGCGCTTAGCGACACTGAAAACCACACAGGAGGCGGAATTCGTCGCCAATCAAGCGATGCTCAATGGCCTCAAGCGTAGTCTTGACCGCTCAAAGTACTTGCTCGACTCACTGACGGTCGTGGCGAATCAAAACGGCGTGATCCAAGCGGTTGACATTGAAGCAGGGCAACGCGTATCGGTCGGAAATAACATCGCCAAACTGGCTCAACAGGGCGATCTGATCGCGGAGCTCGATATCCCGGAACGCCAGGTTCGCGACGTAGCCTTGGGCCAAGCGGTCACAATCAACACCCACAACACCATCATCGATGGCCAAGTGGCGCGTATCGATCCAGCCGTGGTCAATGGCACCGTACAGGTAGATGTGTCGCTGATCAGTCCACTTCCTCCAGAGGTTCGCCCTGATTTAAGCATCCAGGGCACTATAAAGGTGTCGAGTGTTAACCAGACTTTGTTCGTCACCCGCCCTAGTTACGCACAAAGTAACGCTCCGGGCAGCGTATTTAAGATCTCACCAGACGGGCTTTCTGCGACTCGTGTTCCTGTGACCTTCGGCTTAGGGTCCGCGGACAATATCGAGATCAAGTCTGGGTTAAGCGCCGCAGATCGCATTATTACGTCTAACACCAATGCGTGGTCCCATCTCGATCAGATCAGCATCAACTAAATACTAAAACCACAAGGAACTGTTATGTCTACCATCGTCAAGTTGCAAGAAATGTGCAAAATCTTTCATACCGATGAAATCGAAACCCACGCTTTGAGCGATATCAGCTTTAGCATTGATCAGGGAGAGTACGTCTCTATCTCCGGTCCGTCAGGCTGTGGCAAATCAACCCTGCTGTCGATCCTTGGTTTATTGGATGTCCCAAGCAGCGGTGAATATCAACTCAATGGCATTGATGTCGGTACTTTGAAATCGAAGCGTTTAGCGGAGATCCGCAATCAAGAAATTGGCTTTGTCTTCCAATCATTTAATCTCATCAGTGACTTAACGGTCGAAGAAAACGTGATGCTGCCCCTAACCTACCGCAAAGAACTATCGCGTAAACAGGCGCAGAGCATGGCGAGCGCCGCCCTAGAAAAAGTCGATATGCAGCACCGAGGTAAGCACTTTCCATCCCAACTATCTGGCGGGCAGCAACAACGTGTCGCCATCGCACGCGCTATTGTCGGTAAGCCGTCACTGCTGCTGGCCGATGAACCAACGGGTAACCTCGACTCCAAGAATACTGAAGCGGTAATGACGCTATTCGACAAGTTACACGCCGATGGTGTTACTATCTGTATCGTGACTCACGACCCTCGTTCGGCGGCTCATGCCTTGCGTCAAATCGAAATTTTCGATGGGACCTTAGTCGATGATCGCAACCAAAATGAATGCGGTTTAGTGGCGTAAGGGGGTACCATGAGTTGGATAATGGATATTAATCACGTCATCCGTGTAACGTTAAAACGACCGGGATTCACGGTCTTCACCTTAATGATCATGGCCTGCGGTTTGGGGCTAAGTATTTATATGTACTCGCTCATCAATACCCTCGCCTTCAAACCACTGCCTTTTGCCGATGGCGAACGTATGGTCATGGTCAGCCCAAGCATCAACGATCTGCGTCTTGGGGATTCTCCCCTCAGTTATGTGGATTATCAAGCCATCAAGTCCTCAAGCCGCACGCTCGAAAATTTGGGCTTCTATTACGGTGACATTGCCAATGTCAGCATAGACGGTAAAGCGATGCGCTATGTGGCTATTCGTGCGCAATCGGATCTGTTTGAGTACACCGACACCCAGCCAGCACAGGGGCGAAACTTCAACCGGTTCGACATTGTTGAGGGCGCCAATCCCGTTGTCATCATCGGCCATCAGCTGTGGCAAAACAATCTTGGCGGACGCACGGATATTTTAGGCCAGCAGATCGACATAAACGGGGTTGGTACGGAAATCATCGGAGTCATGCCCGCTGGCTACGAGTTCCCGATGAATAACCAAGTCTGGCTACCGACTCAGCTCAACGAGAGCAAAATTACCCGTGATAATGCGCCTGAAGTGTTCGTTTTTGCCAAACTGGCACCAGGGAAAACCCTGAGCGACACCGACAAAGAACTGAGTGGCATAATGACCTCTCTGACCACCATGTATCCTGCTACGAACACTGGCCGTTCTGCCTTTGCAATCACCTTCATGGACAGTTTCGTTGGAGAGGATTCCAAGCCCATTTTTATGGTGATGCTGTTTGGAGTCGCGTTTGTTCTACTTCTTGCCTGCTGCAATGTTGGCAACCTATTGTTAGCGCGCGCCTCAGAACGTTCAAAGGAAAGTGCGATCCGCATGGCCCATGGGGCACCAACGTTCCGCCTGATCAGCCAAATGATGCTCGAAAGTACCCTGATCTGTGTACTCGGGGGCGTACTAGGGATCTTGCTCGCTGGTTGGGGACTGACGCTGACCAACCAGGTAATCATCGCCATGGTACCGGATAAGCCGCCCTTCTGGTGGCAACTTGGACTAGATGCCGATGTACTGCTCAAAGCGCTCGGTCTCATCGTGCTGGTCAGTCTGCTCACGGGCTCCTTACCCGCTTGGCGTATGACGCAATGTAACATTACCGAAGTCTTGCGTGATGGGACCCGCGGTGCACAGAGCCGACGCAGCGGTAAACTGAGCCGCACCTTAGTGATTTTTGAAGTGCTACTGTCTTGCACCATCTTGTCACTCGGTGCTTACCTAACAGCTGTGGTGTATGAAGCTAAGCAAATCCACTATGGGATCAACGAACAGGGGCTTTACACCGCGAAAGTCAGTTTGCCTGAGCAGTATTCATCCCAGCAGCTCCACAATTTTTACCAAGCGCTGCAAAGTGAGCTGAAAGCGTCATCGCCTGATCTGACAGTCGGTATCATGACCAAGCTACCGGGCGAATTTTCCATGACGCGCAAAGTCGTTCTAGAGGGTCAGGCCGCTCTGAATGACGAACAACATCTCCTACCGAGAGCCAATGCCATCTCTGTGTTGCCGGGAACGTTGGCGATGATGGATGTCAAACTGAAGCAGGGCCGTCTGCTCGAAAACCGCGACACCACTTCCACCCGTAACGTGGTCGTCATCACGGATAGCTTTGCACAACGTTACTGGCCTGGTGAGAGCAATGTTCTGGGTAAAAAGCTACGCTGGGCAGACGACCAGCAATGGTCGACCGTGGTTGGGGTCGTCTCGCACGTCATCCAGGGTCGCCCATTTGGCCACAGTAAGCGCATGCCTAGCGTGTATCAGTCACTGTTGCAGCAACCGCAGCGCCATGTGGCGATTGTGACCCGCAACCCAATTCAAGCGAATACCCGCTTTGATATTGAGCGGGTAGTCACCAATCTTGACGCGGGACTATCGGTCTATCATCCGAAAACCATGACACAGTTGTTGGAACGTAACACCGCTGGCCTGACCTATATAGCTATCCTGTTTAACCTTTTTGGTTTTGTTGCAGTGCTGCTGGCTGGCAGTGGGATTTACGGCGTGATGGCCAAGACCATCAGTCAGCGTCGTCAGGAGTTGGGGATACGCCGTACAATGGGGGCAACAGAAGCCAACATTATTAAGATGCTTATGATCCAAGGCTGGGGGCAGTTAGCGGTAGGGCTTGTCCTATCAGCACCGATTGTCTATGTTGCTTCTCCGCTGATCGGTAACATCATTGGTACTAGTGCTATCAGCCCGATGGTATTATTTACCCTGATCGCTGCTGGCATTGCACTGATTGTCACGCTCGCGACCTTAGTACCCGCGCAGAAAGCCATCAGGCAAAACCCAATGGTTGCCTTACGCGAACAATAATGCCAAGCCGGACGCCCATGGCGTTCGGTTTGAACAACGTCATTGCCACTAGGCGCACCCTAAAGGCCTCAGGCTATATAAAAAGAAAAATAGGATATGTCAAAGAATACCCATACCATCCTCGTTGCTGATGACGACACCAATATTCTGTCGACGCTTAAACTGATACTCAAAGTGCATCAATTTGATGTGGTAACGGCTCAGACACCGGATCAGGCTCTCGACTGTGTGAAGCAACACAATTTTGATTTGGCCATAGTGGATCTCAACTACCAACTGGATACAACATCGGGGCAGGAAGGATTGACCTTGATCGACGCGATCAGAGCGCTCGACAGCGAGCTACCCGTAATTGTCATGACGGGCTGGGGCTCGATTGACATCGCGGTTCAGGCCATGCAAAAAGGTGGAGCGGATTTTATCGAAAAACCTTGGGATAACGAACGTCTGCTCCACATGGTGAGCACACAAATAAAACTGCGCGACAGCCAGCGCAAGCAGCGATATTTGGAACAGGAAAACCAATTCCTTAAAACTCAGGTACAGCACAAACAACCGACGGACCTGGTGGCCGAGTCGCCATTGATGCGTAACTTGCTCGACACGCTTAAAGTGGTCGCCCAAAGTGATGCTAACATCCTTCTTACAGGGGACAATGGTACGGGCAAAAGTCTGTTGGCCCAGTTCATTCATCAGCATTCTGTCCGTCATCAAGCGTCATTTGTCGCCGTCGACATGAGCTGTATCCCTGAAACTTTATTTGAAAGTGAAATGTTTGGTCACGTAAAAGGCGCGTTTACCGATGCCAAACAAACACGTCTCGGACGTTTTGAGCTGGCCGATCGCGGGACCCTATTCCTTGATGAAATTGGCAATACGCCACTTCCACAGCAAGCCAAACTCTTGCGTGCTCTCGAGTCCAACCAGTTTGAAAAAGTCGGAGGGACCAAGACACAGCACGTTGATGTTCGAGTGATCGCTGCTACCAATGCCGATCTCCCGAATATGGTTCAGTCACGCACGTTCCGCCAGGATGTCTTTTACCGACTCAATACCTTTGAGTTTCGCGTCCCTGCTCTCAAGGAACGGGTCGAGGACATCATTCCATTGACGGAGCAGTTTATCGAGCGCTACAGCGGCAAATACCGCAAACCCATCGGTGTCCTTTCAGACTCGGCGCAACAGGTACTGCAAGCCTATGACTGGCCGGGTAATGTCAGAGAACTGAGTCACGTAGTTGAACGTATGGTGTTACTGGGCAACGGTGAGTACGATCGCGCCTTGACGGTGCGCGTGTTACCTGAGCAAGCGAACCTGACCCTTGAGGGGGATGCAACCGGCAGTACACTGCCCGAGGTCAGTGAGCTCGTCAGTGGCGATATGTCCCAGACTTTAGACCGCCTTGAACATACTATTTTACAACAGCGTCTGGCGCATTGGGATGGCAACGCCAATCTCGCCGCCGAGTCTTTGGGACTCAGCCGCAGCGCGTTTTACCGCCGTCTGAACAAATCGAAACCGTGAGGATCTCCATGCTAGAACTTTCGCTGCAGAAAAAGCAAAAGCGCTTGCTGTTACTGGCATCATTACCTCAAAGTCTGTTGTTACTCGGGCTGATGTACAGTGAAGGGATGTCTGGCTACTTGATTGGGGTCGTCGTATTCGCGCACGCGCTAATCTTGACTTACTGTTTAGTCAAAGTGATACAGCTACAAAACTACCGCATCGCGACCATCACCAATCTGGTCGAGTCGATGGTAAACAATGAGTTTAACATCCGCAGCAAAGTCACCCAACACCCTGACCCCATTGAAGAAATGCTCAATCGCCTGTCAAAGACCCTCGGCCAGCAGCAGCGAGAAATCAAACAACAACAGGTGCTTATTGGCAAGATCATTAACAACGTCGACATCGCCATCATTGCGTTCGACGAACGCAACAACGTGTCGTTCATTAATGCCGGAACGGAAAATCTGATGAAGCAATCAGCCTTACAATTGGTCAATCAGTCGGTTCATTCGCTCAACATCTCTCGCTTACTCGAAGCAACCAAAGACGAAATTGTTGAGTGGCGCTTCCCTGAGAAACAGGGGAGATTCCAAATCAAAACGGATCACTATTTCGAAGATGGGCAAAAAAAGACCCTACTCTTCATCACTGACGTCAGTGCTATCCTTCGCGAAGAACAAACCCAAGCTTGGGGCAACCTGTTTCGCGTCATGAGCCATGAAATCAACAATACACTGACTCCAATTGCTTCCTTGAGCCAAGTGCTCAAGCAATTGCTGCCGAAAGACAAAGATCAGCCCCTAAATGAAGTCCATGAGGGTCTGTGCATTATTGAAGAACGCTCGAAAAGCCTGAAAAGCTTCATCGACAGTTATCGAACCCTCAACCAGTTGCCACCCCCATCGAAAACCCGTGTTCTTTTACGTGATCTGTTGGATGGGATCTTACCGTTATTCGACCACCGTGGCATCGCACTCAATGGCGATCTCGATCTAACCCTCAATCTGGATCGGGTCCAAATACAGCAAACCATGATCAACATACTGAAAAATGCCGATGAAGCCATGTCAGATCCGCAAGGACAAATCCACATTGTCTGCCGACAAGAGCAACATCAGTTTTTAATCGATGTGGCGGATGAAGGCACCGGACTGATGAACAAAGACAACCTGTTTGTGCCCTTTTACACCACCAAACCTTCTGGAAGCGGCATAGGCCTCACTCTGTGTCGTAAAATCGCTGAAAACCATGGTGGGTATTTCACTTTAGAAAATCGCAAAGAGCATAAAGGATGTATTGCGAAATTATTGCTGCCCTATAAATAATGGCAAATAATATAAATAATTAATTAAATAAAAAGATAAATATTTATTTCATCCAATATATAGGTGACACAATGAAACCTAGGGTTCCTTGCGTTTTAAAATCAAATCTTGTGTTAATATTTGATTTTAAAAAACCCATGTTGAATAGTAGTATCAAATTTAATACTCTGACAAATAATTCTATAAAATCTTTATCAAACTTATTATTACGTGAAATGATTGAATTATATTTTGGTGACTTGGAGGAAGAGTTAAACATTGAAAGAAATTGGTATGGCAAGCCATTTTTAACCGATCGTGAAAACGCATGGTTTAACCTGTCACATTCTGGGTCGGTTATGGCCTTAGTGTTGTCCCGTACTGGAGAAGTGGGCGTGGACATTGAGTTCCGTACTGTACACAAAGACTACGCGAAGATAGCACGTCGTTTTTTTCACTGTGAGGAAGTTTCTGCTTTGAACCAGCTGCCACCGCAAGGTGCTCAGCGTCAATCACACATGCTCTGGTGCCTCAAAGAAGCGTACATAAAAGCCATTGGTAAAGGCTTAGCGCAGCCTTTGAATAGCTTTCGATTCAACATCGGTCGCCATCATGTCGATTTGTATGAACCACAGCAGAATTCCATCAGTCAGTGTTGGCAGTGTCAGTATCACGAACTGAGCCAGGATTGCGGACTAGCCGTGTGCGTCCCTCGCGGAACGCCGATCGATTTTTTTTGCTTGAATACAAATAAGCAATTCAGACCAAACAATACCTATTAATAAAATAATGAATTAACGATAGCAACGTCAGTTAAAAGACAGAAAACCGTCTTAAATCTAGGGAATAGTTCTGTGAAAAATTCGAACCATCAAATAAATAACAAAGACATTTTAAATTTCAAAGACAGTTTAATTTCCGATCTCCTGGAATTAAAACCTAACCTAGGATTAACAAGAAACAAAAGAAAACTGTTTCTTTTACTTCATATTATCGACTATGTTGTTGAGAATATCTCAATGGAAATTCAACTTGATGAAATCGCCACAGATGTTGGCGCTTCTAAGTTCGAAATCTGTCGTCTGTTTAACGAATATTTAGAAAGTTCACCTATGCGCTGGCTTTGGGATGTTCGCATTCAGTTTGCCAAAGAATACATCGCGATTGCCCCACATTGGTCGTTGACAGACATCAGTCATGCTTGTGGATTTAATTCGCTAGCGCACTTCTCTCGCAGTTTCAGTAAAGCGCACGGTGTGACCCCATTGAAGTACAAAACCTCTTTTGAACCTCAACATCATCAGGCCGATTGCTACCAACTTATCTACGGCAACAAATGTGAATCGTTGCGCCGCAGTATCGTCCTTCGCAGCTTTCGTTAGTTTGAACTATGGGCACAACAATGACGATATCAAAGGGTATCGTCTTTGTTGCGCAGGCGGGCGGCAAGTTGCCCTGAGCGTGACATGGTGAGACGGGCAGCTAAGCCGCCGAGAGAAATCCCAAGACAGCGTTGTGCAGTTGATGGTCTCTGAGCACACCGCGATGGCCCCTGCCTGACGTGATACACAACTGACTGTTAGGGAAACTGGCGTGCATGTCATGGGCCTCTTGAATCTTGATCACAACATCATTGCTATCGTGACAAATCAATGTGGGTAAATTGAGTCGCCCCCACAACGGCGGCCCAATATCATCGGGATTCTTTCCTTGTTGGCGAGTGTAAAGGTGTTTTAACTGGGCCTTAAGTGACGAGGGGTAATGAAAATAATCGATATAGGCATCGATCATATTGCCAAAGCCATTTGGGCTGCCAATGGTCACCATTTTCTTTAGCGTCAGTCCCTGATCCAGAGCGATGGCCAACGCAGTCCCACCGAAGGAATGACCGATCGCGGCGTCAAACGAACCGTACCTCCTATCCAATTCTAAGATCAATGAGGACAGCTCATAGAAGGAACAACGGCTTCCCTCAGAGTGCCCGTGCGCCAACAAATCAGGCAAGATCAGCCGGTACCCATGACTCAGCAGTTTCGTGAGCAGGGGACGGAACATTACGCTTCGCCCTTCCCATCCATGTAACAACAGCAAGGTTTGACCATTGGGACACTCTGGCTCATGACGATACACTCGGACTTTGTGCCCAGAAAACGTCAACTCATCGAACACACTTTGGGCTTCAAACGCCAGATCCTGTGATAAACAGGGCATTCGCGTCGGCCGCTCAAACAGCCGTAGTGTATACCGAGCGGCTAAGCTGAGAGAAAACCAGCTTAGCAGTTCGATATCGGCTCTCTTGAGCCAGTTGCACTGCCGATGATAGTGGCTCTCAGGTCGGACAACGGTTTGCAGCAACAGCTTAGGTCGACGCTTGGTCACAACCAAACACCAGTGGTATTTTTGATGGCCGTAGGCCAACATCCACATCAAAGGATAACAGAGGCTATACAGCATCCTGACCTCCTAGACGTTTAAGCATACGCTGATATTCACGTAAGAACCACAGCAGGTAAATCACATTGAAAGCAATGATCACAGTCACTAGGGTGTTCACGCTGCGCTGCCATTGCATGCTCGCCACCAAAGTGGCGAGCATCACGCTTTCGCACACAAGGGTAATCAGCAACACCTGACGGCCATGCCCCAACTGTTCCAATATGGTCTGGGAAGCTGCCAGCAACGACGTCAAGAAGAAAGTCGGCAGTAACAGCGCCATCAGGAAGTAACCCGCCTGTTCCACATTTGGCGTATTGGCCAGCACATTGACCAGCGGCTGCTGTACAAGATACACCCCCGTGCTGAGCAGAAGGTACAGCAACGTCAGATACGCCAGTCCTTGCTTTAGAAGTTGCGCTAGTACGAGCTTAGGCTCTGACTGCATATTCTGATTGACGTAAATCGCCACTGCGCTTGCCAACGCCACCGCAGGAATTATAAACAAGCTGCGCAGTTTCACGACAATCAGGAATCCAGGAGCATAGTCAGCATCGAGATCACTCAACATCGGAAACATGACTGCGCTGCTGACAAACGCGACCAACATCGACAAAAAAATTGGTACCCCGGCGTCCATAGATAAAGCCTTGAGGCGTGGAAGGAACAACATAGCCTCATGATCGACCCCTTTCAGTACTTGGCGACACAGAAAGATGAACGCCACCGGCAAGACCAGCAGTGTCGAGATAACATTACTATAGACAATCGCCTTAAAGCCCAGATCATAGTGGACGAACGCAATGTAACAGACGCTCAGATTAAGCAAGATATAGCTAGAAATCATCAGCATACTAGTGGCTGTTTTGCCCTGGCCACGCAAACCAGCATTACACAACTCCAACAGCAGTAGTGGGATCAGTGACAGCAGATAAATCGGCAGGGTATCGCGAAACAGCCCCTCGGCCTCCCCGCCTAGTAGCGGCTGCAATTGCGCTTCAAAACCAACGCTAAGCAAGGCCAACCCCAGCAGAAATACCGATCCGACAAGCGCAAAAAGCAGAGTACTATTGACCACTTTACGTGATGACCAAGCGTGCACCGAACGGGCACTAAAAATTTGATTGGTGATGGTCAAGCATTCGAGCAACGCAATAAACAGGAAATAGAATGGCTGCAGCATCGACAGTTTATACAGCGCCCGTTCACCTTGCACCTGTTCTTGGCCAAGGATCCAGATTTGACCGTTCTGTGCCACAGACACCACTATGGCCACCAAAATCATCGGCCACGCAATCGTCAAAATCGGCTTCCAACACAAGTTCGGTGACGAAGCCACAGACAGCATAGCCTGCTTGGATGTATTCATATTATTCCCCTCTCAGTACAGAGGCTGCCGTTAGACAGCCTCTGTCGATGGTTGTTTGCCGAAGACGGAGTACAGCAACATCGACAAATGACTCACCGTGTGGGTCGACCCCATTAGGAAACCATGTCCCCCCATAAGTTTCTCGGCTTGGTTCGACAAACGGGTGATCGCCTGATGCTCGGTTTCCAGCCCCTGATGGTCTGTGTTCTCAACACGAAGCGACAACTGCTGGTTCAACAAAGTCACGTCGCCATAGATGTCTGAAAAACTGGCTTTGATCAGTTGGTGTCTCGTTGTTTTCTGACCAAAGCTTTTGCGATTCTGGAGGTGTTGATGCGCGTAGTCCAAGGTTCGCGCCACCAATCCCAGACGAGCACTCGCTATCAGGGTCGATATCGGTAGACAAAACGCCTGTTCGCCTGACACCGTGGCCACTTGCAAGTTTAACCAATCCAGCAGCCGATCTGGCGCTAGCCAGGTTAGCCGAGATTCGGCAACAGCCTGACCGTTGAGATCCACCACCTGAGGATGTCCGGCCCCCTCGTTAGTCTTGGTCAAAGCGAAGCCCTGATACGCCAGTCCCTGGGCGGAATGCTCCGTGGCACAGTGGATCAATCTGGGCAGCACCTCTTCTAGCTGAGCATGGCGACCGGCGTGGAACACTTGCTCGATCATTGCTTGAGTGATATTCATCTCAGACTTCCACCGCCGTGGTGTGAGACTCAATGAAGTCAATCAACGTACGCACATTATTAAACGCAGACTGACCAATCAGATCTGGATCAAACAGCAATCCGTCAATTGCGTCCTCGAGGGTGAGTAGAAACTGCACAAACAGCACCGAATCCAAATCCAGATCATCATCGAAATTGGTGTCCATCGAGATCTTTAGCTGATCCGTTTCCAATACTAACTCCAGAGCCGATTGAATGTGTTGCATTGTAGTTGTCATAGGATTCTCCATTACATTGACAGGGTCGACCGCTCAAGATGCAACGCGGAAAAGGTCATTCCCATTCCAGCGGCAAACATCAAGGCGCTATTGAAATCGGTCTCTTCGAGACCAGTGATAAAATTAATAAACACATCAGAACAAAACGTGTGGCCGAGTGAACTCAGGTTGTCGATATACAGACGATCGCCCCAACCGCAGTCACGAGCCAAGCGCTTTAACACGGGCAAATTGAGGTTGTAGGGCAAGATGGCGGCCTGCGCGTCCACCGCTTGGCCACGCACAAAGTCGCGCAGTAATGGATAAAATGTCTCCATCATGGTGCGTTTGGTGTCCGGCGTCATTGATTCGGGTGAAGCGTAGAAGGCGCTTAAATGTTTGACCTCACTGGCGGTGATACGCCAACGACCCTCACTTGGGTGGACTAAAGTCGCGGTCGCCATTTCCCCCAGCGCTGAGACGGCCATTTTGTTAAACGGCGCGAGACTTTTTTCACCACACAGTACAATGATCGGCCGCGTGTCGCCCTGTGCGTGTAAACGGGCAGCCAAGTGCAGTGCACTCAATCCCGACGCGCAGTGATTCATACTGAGGGCGAACCCTGTCCAATGCGTCAGACCCACACGAGTAAGCAACGCCCCTAACCAGTCCTGATCGAACAGGGTGTTGTGCGTTTGCGTTTTGGTGTAAATCACCAATCCATTGACGTCACGCAAATGGATGTGGTGTTGTAAAAGCGTCGCGAGCGCCTCGTTGAGCATGTCACTATGAGCATGAGGCTGTATGACCGCAGATTGCTGAGCGTACAAACGCTGTAGCACCTGGATTTCTTTGTTCGACAGCGCATGACTATCTGACAGGGACGATAGTGGCTGTACATTGGCCGGGGTCCGCACATTACTGGTCACATCCACGATATAACTCATCACTCTGCCTCATTTAGGGGTAGCACACTGACAAAAGGCCAGTGCCTGTTATTCCAATCTGGCGAAGAAGATAAAAGTTCTTGTGGAAAAAGATTTGACTGAAATTGTTATTAAGACCTTTATTTTTTAAATTTAATAATTTTACAATGCCAATCAAACATGGAAACCAACCAAGCTTTAAAATCACATTAAATAAAGCCAGAATTTTTTGTTCTATATTGTCACGAACATATAGCCACTTATTTCAGTCTGATGAAAAACATGTCTCTATCGGCCTCGACTCGCAGGTGTACACCACACGGGGTCGCCAAACTGTGTGATTCCTACGTAGCGAATAGTCTAGGCGTCAGTGTGGTCATAGAGGACTCATTTAGACCTCTGATGGATGTCACATTCGGAACCCTGCCCTCCATTTTCAGCGTCTAATACAAAGGTATCCAACGTACTGCCAGTCCTTTACTATAGCCGGGCAAGCCGTACTATAAGGCCATCTTTTCCCATAGTTTTCTCCCTCATATGTCTAGCCAATCACGGTCTAAAACGCGCGATCACCCTAACCCGAAATGGGGGATAGACTCAGGCAGTTCCCCAAAGCCACGCAACGTCCGTCCGGAGCACAATGCCGCGCCCTTCCCAGCGATAAAGCAGCATTAAGAACTCGCCTTGGGACACAGCACCGAATAAACGTTTTCTGACTCCAGTAAGGTGATACTTATATACGATATAACCCAAAAACATTTGATTGAAATTGCTTTTAACCAGATAAATACCATTTAAATAAATTCCACAACCTTGGTCAAAAATTACCATTAATTCTATTTAATATATTCAACAGCAAATCCAAAAGGGAACTCAAAATGGTAATTAACAAGAAGAACCTTGAGCTCTTAATATTAAAAGAGCTGGAAAAAATAGGCTGTAAGAAAGATACCCTTAACCATATTTCCACAGGTCATGCTGTGTATGGCGATAATGGCTTACTCGATTCCTCTTCTCTGGTCCAGTTGATTGCCGGACTGAGTGAATGGATGGAAGAGCAAACCAACGGCACTATCGACCTGTTTTCCTTCATGGACGAGCAGTTCCTCGGTCATTTCAGAGATCTTTCCTCGCTTTCTAATTATCTTTCTGGACACATCAGTAATGCATCTATTTAAATTTGAAACACCGGCAATTGGTGTTCATGGTATCGAAGGCGTGACCTACCCTCAGCTGGCTCAGTCGATCGGTACGCCTTTTTACGCCTACAGCCGCGCTCAGATGACACACGACTTGCAAACCCTGAAGAGCACCATGCCTCAGGCGTTGACATTTTACTATTCGCTAAAAGCCAACCCCAACCTATCCCTGGTCAAAATTATTCATCAGCAAGGTGTTGGTTGTGAAGTGTGTTCGCTGACCGAACTTGAAACCGCTCTGAATGCGGGGGCGTCGGTTCAGGACATCATCTTTGTCGGCCCAGGCAAATCTGACAAGGAACTTACACGCTGTGTTGAACTGGGGATAAAAGCCGTGGTGGTCGAATCCCTGAATGAGCTACAGCGACTCGAAACTGTCGCGTCACGTGCTGGAAAATCTCAAGCCTTTGCGTTTCGCATCAACCCCAATTTTACGTCTGAAAAAGCGCGCCTGGTGATGAGTGGCAAGCCGCGTCAGTTTGGCATTGATGAGGACATTGTAATGGCGGCTCTCAACCAGTTGGATCGTTACCCTCACTTGACCCTAACCGGTATCCATGTGTATTTGGGTACGCGCATTCTCGATGCAAAAGCGGTAATTGAAAACACACGCAACATCCTATCTCTGGTAACCAGTATCGAATCGAAGTTGGACCGCCCACTGGGCTTTGTCGATATCGGCGGTGGACTGGGGATCCCGTATTACCCTAAAGAACAGTTTCTTGACCTTGACGCCACCGCTTTGGGATTAACACCCCTTATTGCGCAGTTCAAGGCTAACCATCCTGAAACGCGCATTATCATGGAGCTTGGCCGCTACATCATTGCACGTTCGGGCGTCTTCATCACTGCGGTGCGTGATATCAAAACGTCGAAAGGCAAAACCTTCGCTATTTGTGACGGAGGATCTAACTGCCATGGCGCCGCAGCAGGTCTTGGGTCGGTCATCCGCAAGAACTTTCCCATCCGACGTCTGGGTACACCTATCGAAGACGAGCCGACGGAAGACTATATGATCACAGGCCCGCTTTGTACGCCAACCGATCTGATCGGGGATAGTGTGATGTTACCCCAGTTGCAATCGGGCGATCTGCTTGGTGTGTTTCACTCTGGCGCCTATGGCCCAACGGCCTCACCCGTTAACTTTCTAAGCTTTGGTCAACCCGCGGAAGTGCTGATCGAAGGCGACACCGCGATCCAAATCCGCCGAGCCGAATGCTTCAGAGATGTGATTGAGCGACAGGTGCCATTGCGGGTGCAGTTGCCCAGTGTTTCCAACGTTACGATATCGTAATCCTCTATGCTATTACATTTAGACACGCAACATTACGTCACCCTACACGTCTCCCCCTTATCCTTCGCTTCCGGGGAGACGTCGCAGGATGAAGCACAGATCGCTGCCTTTCTTGACGCGCGTCAGCGCTCTCTGGGGCTGCCCTTTATCGACTCAGCCGCCTTGGCCGCGCAGTGGCAGCATCAGCCGAAACAGGCATCGTTTCTCACTATGACCCAAGCACTGCTCACCAAACTCGATCTGCCTAGTGGCATGCCTTTGGAACTGGTGCTGTTTTGTCACTGGAGTAGCGATTGTGAAATGGGCCATTCCATCAGCAATTTCATTGTTGAGCATTGCCAAGCCAAGCAAGCATTCGCCTTTGCCATTAGCGAGTCGGGTCCCGTCGCGCCATTTTTGGCCTATGACCTTGTCTGTCGCTGGTCACTCAACCAGGGCCACGCCCTAGTCATCACGGCCGATCAATCCAGTCATATGCATCGTAGTCACAACCTGTCGGATCATCAAACGGACAATGTGGGAGCCGCCATGCTGTGGTCAAATAGCGAACCAACAGGTATGCGCAGTGGCTACCACGCTATCACACCAGCCGATCCACTTGTCAGCAGCGAATGGTGCGACGCCGTCCAGGCCGTCTGTCCATTTGATCTCCATACTGCGCACATCCTCACCGATACTCGCAGCCAAGCGTATTGGATGCCACACTCACAGGCGACGGTGTTTGACGACGGCGCCCCAAGCGCGTGGCCTTTTCATCTCGCTAAGCCCTGGCTGGCGATGCTGGCCCAGAACCAGCCATCGGTCAGTGGTCTAGTGCTGTGCCGTACTTACCGAGACACCACACACTTACTGTGGTTCTATCCGGAGAACCGCGATGAAAATTCTTGATATTGCCACGCTCATCAATCCAGAGCTCACGAGCCTAGATACACTTCATCAACGCTACCAGTGGGGGGAACGTAACCAAAAAATCTTCAGCCGATTTCTGAAGCTCGAATCCACCTGTCTGTTTCCCGATCACACGCTGCCTGAGTTGCTGCACACGACGTTGAAGCGGCTACTGGCAAAGCACGAGGACAAGCGCAGCGCGATCACGCATGTCGTTTATGCACATTCTCTGCACGCCACTTACCCGTTCGAGACCCGCGTCCTTGAGCAATGGTGCCATCAGCACATCGGAGCCCATGTCGAGTCACTGTCCGTCACTCAAGGTTCGTGTGCTTCCTCACTATTGGGCCTTGCACTGCTGCAGCGCATTCTAGGACGAAGAGCGACCAACGAAGCCCCCAAATACGCCATTTTACTTACTGGTGATAAATGCTTTCACGACACGGTTCAGTACGTGGATCAAAACGGCCTGTTTGGTGAGGGGTGTAGTGCAACGCTGATCACTAATGATGATCAGGCGACGGGGCTAGCAGTGACCGGACTGGCTTGGCAAACGCTTGGAGCGATCAGTCATCGAACCGTCAGCAGCGATAGAGCACAAGCCAACGCCTATGACCGAGCGTTCATTCCGACCATGACCCACACTATCGAGCAAGCGCTAAAGAGAGCGAACATCGAGCCTCAGCAAGTTGAGGCGATGTTGCCCTACCACATGAGCCCACCAACGTTCGACCGCTTGGTAGATCGACTGACCATTCCGCGCGAACGCATTTACCGAAATAACTTGTATCGCATTGGCCATTGTTTTTGTGGCGATGCGTTCATCAATCTCCATGATTATTGGCGAGTAAATCAACAGCGACGCCCTAATGGGCCAATCCTGTGTATGGCCGCCGGCGTGGCAGGCACCTTTGGTGCGTTAGTACTTACTTAATTTAAAAGGGATCTTATGTATTCAAACAAATCCGTGCTCAGTCACTACCTTGATGCCAGTGCCGCCTTGTTCGGTGCGCAAATCGCCGTGATAGATGAGCAACAACAACTCACTTACCACCAGTTGCGTGCCGAGGCGCGCCAGTTAGCACACATTTTTCAAGCACAAGGAGTCACCAAGGGCGATCGAGTGATGCTGTATTTGGCTAACTCAGTCGCGTTTGTCCGTGCCTTCTGGGCCACCCAATACGTCGGTGCGGTCGCTGTGCCCATTCACCCAGATACCAAAGCGGAAAAACTCGCCTGGTTGCTGGAAAACAGTACAGCCAGACTCTTGGTCGTCGATGCAGACTCTCAGCCTACGGCGCGTCAGGCTCTCAGCCTCAGTAATCATCCCTCCCACCTATTTAATACTCAGCACAGCCTAACCCCAGAACACGGCATGGAAACATCGCTACCAACCCCCATTTCAGCGGATCTCGCAACCATCATTTACACGTCAGGCTCTACTGGCCACCCAAAAGGGGTGATGCTCAGCCATAAAAACATGGTCGCAGCTTCACATTCTGTCGCTGCATACCTCGAGATCGATCCAACTGATCGCATTTTCTGTGCGCTCCCACTTACGTTTGATTACGGGTTGCACCAGGTGACTATGTCGGCGCTCGTCGGTGCGACCCTGATTGTCGAGCGCAATTTCGCCCAACCCCTGTTTTCGTTGCATCGTTTGGTGAAACAGCAAGCAACCATTTTACCGATTGTGCCCACGATGCTGAGCGTGATCGCACCACTGGCTCGACGTTTCGACCTGTCAAGTGTTCAAACCATCACCAACACTGCTGCCGCCCTCCATCCAGAGGCCATCGATCAACTGCACACCCTATTTCCGTCGGCGCGCGTGTTTTCCATGTATGGCTTAACCGAATGTCATCGCTGTACCTATCTGCCTCCCCATCAACTGACGTTGCATAAAGACAGTGTTGGGATAGCCATCCCCAACACTGAGCTTTGGGTCGTCGATGAACGCGGTCAAGCGCACACCCACAACGCCACTGGAGAACTGGTGATCCGAGGTGACACTGTCATGGTCGGCTACTGGCAAAATCCGGAGCAAACGGCCAAGAAACTCAAACCTGGTCCATATGGTACCGAGTATGTCTTGTATACGGGCGACCTCTGCCGTCTCGACGAGAAGGGCTATCTGTATTTCGTCGGCCGCCAAGACGAGATCCTCAAATCCTGTGGTGAAAAAGTGGCACCAAAGGAAGTCGAAAGGACCATTTATCAGTACCCCAACGTGCATCAGGTGGTGGTGGTGGGCGCGCCCCATCCCGTCTATGGCGACGAAATCGTCGCTTGGATTGAATCCGATCAAGCACTTGATGAAGCGGTCATCAAACAATGGTGCAAGTCGAAACTCGAATCGTACATGGTGCCTCATCGTGTGTGCGTCTGTAATTCATTACCTCGTAACAGCAACGGCAAAATTGATAAGCCGCTCCTTCAACACTGGAGCCACGCGACTCCAGCCTCAGAACTTAACCATTAACAAGGAACTCCTATGCAAGACTATGTTCAAGAAGTCATTCACGCCATCAGCCTAGTCCTCGATAACGACGACGTCTCTGAGCTCCATGCTGGCACACGTATCGAGCGCGATCTTGGGTTCGACAGTGGCCTGTACATTGAGCTGATCATGTACCTTGAAGACGCTGTCGAAGGCCTACACATCGATCCGGCCACGTTGGAGATCAACGACTTCGAATCGATAGGTAGCATTGCGACATTCATCGCCAAGGCAACGTCATCCACGGTGGCAGCATGAGTGTCGCGTACGACGCCATGGTAACGATTTTCAACGCATTTCGTTATCATGCAGGTCCCGCTTATCATCATACTGACGGGGATCTCAGCTACTTGGAACTGTTCGACAATGCGAGCACTTTAGCCAGCTCCCTGCGCGAACATGGCCCGGATCCGGTAATGATTTATGGTCACAAAAGCCGAGCCTATCTGGTGGCGTACTGGGCATGTATTTTAGCTGGACGAACCTTCATTCCGATCGAAAGCGACAACCCCCTATCCCGAGTGTCGACCATTGCCACTCAATCAGGGGCCACGCTTTTGCTCAACACCACAACCACCTCACTGAGTCCGGCACTGTCTATCTCGACCCAATCCGTGTCGCTCGACACCACGCTGAGCTCGTCTGAGCGTGAGCAAGTCGCGACGCAGTGGCGTACTCAGGCCGCGACCTTCGACGATCACGGCACCATGTATATGATGTTCTCCTCCGGTACCACCGGGGCACCAAAAGGGATCCGGGTCAGCTACGCCAATACCGCCGATTTTATAGACTGGATCACCAACGCCTTTCCGCTCGAGGGGGCGATCAGCGGTAATATCCGCTACTGCTTCGATGTGTCCTTATATGAACTGTGGCTGGCCTGGTTACACGGTCAACCTATCTCGTCACTCGATCACCGTGACATGGTCAAGACCCGGCTAGCTATCGAACGTCATCGTCAACACGGCACAACCACTTGGGTCTCAACCCCAAGTATGACAGCGTACTATCTCAAAGACCGTCAGTTTAGTGCCGAAACCTTACCGGCTCTGTCACGTTTTATCTTCTGTGGAGAAGTGTTACCTAAGCCCCTAGTTGAAGCGCTTCAACGCCAGTTTCCTCAGGCCACCATCATTAACACCTACGGGCCCACCGAATGTACCGTCGCCGTGACCAGCATTGAAATTCTCTCGCACCACCTAGCTGATCCCCGCCCTCTACCGATTGGTCGGGTCCGCCCCAACAGCCAAATCGTCATCGCCCCGGATACGCAGGAAATTCTGATTGAGGGGGCCTCAGTAGGCAACGGCTATTTGGGAGCTCAGGACGAACAAAACCGCAAGTTTGTCACTCTAATGTCTCCGCGCGGACGCCGGTATCACACTGGCGATCTCGGGCAGTTAGAAGGTGACACGCTATATTTTCTCGGCCGTGCTGATCGAGAGATCAAAATGCAAGGCTATCGCGTTGATCTGAACGTGATAGAAAAAGCCCTTCACTCGCTTCCTGACGTCGAAGAGGCATTTGTTGAACCATGGTTTCGCAAGGGACAGATCCAAGCCTTGAGAGCCTTTGTAAAAGCCCCTTTAGCGCTGGCCGACTGTGCTGACTCGCTGGCCACTCAACTTCCTCCGTACATAGTGCCTAAATTCTGGTATGCCATCGAGACCGATCAATTAAACCTCAACAGTAAGCTCGACCGCGCCTCAGTGGTAGAGCACGCGTTAAAACAAGGAGAGTATTTTGTTTTCCACTATGATCCAGTCCATTGTTGACCGCTTTCACGCCACGCCGGAGGCGATTGCGTTAGTGCAATTAAAAGGGCCCGTGTCTTTCGCGACCTTAGGTCAACGCGTTCAGGCCGTATTGGGTTTACTAACCCAACAGCATCCAACCTTCTGCGTCATCTATGGACACAAGGAGGTCGACACTGTGGCCAGTATTCTGGCCTGCACGTTTGCTAATGTCCCGTTCAGCGTCGTCGACGCGTCCAATCCCTACCAGCGGGTGGCGCAGGTACAAGCGGTCCACGCCAGTGACTGTTTGCTGCTGGGAGACTCAAGCTACCAGCAACGATGCCCAGAGTCCCCGACTACGCATGACTTGGCTAGCCTTGCTGACCAACCGTTTGTTCTGCGACGCTGCGTTGAGCGTCAAGCAAACGACCCGTTTTATGTGCTGACCACATCGGGCAGCTCGGGCACCCCTAAGGGGGTCAAGATAAGCTACGACAGCTATGCCCATTTCCATCACTGGTATGGGGCCTTGCTTGAGGCCAATGCGAGTCAGGGGACCCATGTAAATCACGCATGTCTTTCCTTCGACATGGGCATTTTGGATCTGGTCTCCAGTCTTGCTAGCCATCAAGCGGTCTGCATGCTGCCACATACGTTCAACGCCATGCCGAGGCAAAACCTCAATCTGCTCACCCAGTGTGGGCAGGCATGCGCGACGAGTTGGTTTTCTACTCCAAGCTTTCTTGAAATGATGTGTCTGGATCCTAAGTTTAACGACCAATCGCTACCAGAACTGACTCTGTTTTTCATTGGGGGAGAGTTTGTCTCGCCGGCCCTGATTGACACACTGGCAACACGTTTCCCCAAGGCCACCCTTCGTCATGCTTATGGACCGACCGAGACCAGTTGCGTTACCCACGCGCACCCGATCCGTGCCATCGACCCTGCATCACTGCTTTCTCTTGGTCTCCCAATGGGCAACAATCGCATTACGATTGAAACTCCCGATGGCACGCCACTCGCGCCAGGGCAGATTGGAGAAGTGGTGATCTACGGGCCTCAAGTGGGCCATGGCTACGTGCCCGCCTCACACCCTAGAAACGTCGCCTTTGGGAAGCGTCATGGAGAGCGATATTACCGAACCGGTGATATGGGTTATCTGGATGCCCAAGGTCACTTGTTTCTCAAGGGCCGCGAAGACGGTCAGGTGAAGTGGCGCGGAAATCGAATCGAACTGTGTGAGATTGAAACCGTCGCTGCTCACTCGCCCAATGTGACGCATTGTGCCGTGCTGCCCGTTTACCAAGACAAGACTGTGATCGACCTGATCCTGTTTGCCCAGTTGCTCGAACCTTCGCCTCACCAGCAACGTGCATTGGACGAACATCTGCGCCGCCATCTGCCCAAATACATGGTGCCGTCCGCTTATAAGTTTCTGACACAAATGCCGATGAACCTACACGGAAAAATTGATCGTCACCAACTGCGTGCCTTGAGGCACGAATCCAGTGCTATTACCTACTAAAACTGAAAGGGATTTCATCATCATGCTATCACCGCAACTTGACGCAATTCGTCGCCTGGTCACTGATACCCTTAGCGAGGGGCGAGCCTTGGGTATGCAACTCGAACGGCACAGTGAACATTACGGTGCCACAGCGGAGTATTCGCTGGCCCCGCAACTTAATCGCTTAGGCCTGGCCGAAGTGTTTAACCCAACGCCGTTGGAACTCGACAACGGAGACGTATTGCACACGCTCACCGTCGAGCAGCGCTGTGTTCTATATGAAGCTCTTGCCTACGTCGATCCAAATCTTATCTTCGCCTGCCCAACGCCTGGCATGGCTGGGTTTGTGCTGCAAGCGATGGGGAATGCAGAGCAACAGGAACGTTTTTTCGGCCGCTTCCGCGATCAGCTCAGTTGGAGCTGCTACGCCATGAGTGAGCCTGGTGTCGGCTCGGACGCGGGCAATATTGCCACCACCGCGACCAAGGTCGACGGAGGCTATCTGATCAACGGCGAAAAATACTTCATTGGAAACGGGTTCCACGCCGACATTGGTGTCGTATTTGCCCGCACCAGTCCAGGGCCAATTGGTATGGATGTATTTCTAGTAGAGCCTGCGCAACTTAAAGGTTTGACGCGAACACGCCTCCATTCGCATGGCGTCCCTGGTAGTGCAATCTCGCATCTGTCCTTTAACAACGTGTTTGTGGACGACCGCGCTTTGCTCGGGGCCCACCTCAAACCAACTCAACGTTTTTCCGGGGCAGCGATTGCCACGTTCGACAGCTTACGTCCATGTGTTGGAGGCTTAGCGCTGGGGACGACTCGAGCCTTAGTGGAGCACGCCGAACAACAAGGTACGATCGCCCGAGTCGAACATCGGCGATGGCTGCATAAGGCTCAACGTGAGCTTGCGGGGGCGCTAGAGGGCCTACTTGTGGTAGCCAGAAAGTTTGATCAAGGGCAGTCGGTCACTCAGGCGGTAGGGCTGGCGAAAGCCAAAGCAGTGCAAACGGCCGAGTCCGTGTGCGACGCCTTGCTGCATCGCCTCGAACCCGGTGCGCTGGCCTCTGATCCGCTGTTAGCCAAGCTCTACCGTGATTTGAAGAGCTTCGAATATGCTGAAGGCACACGCCACATTCACTGGCTCAACGCCCATACGCAGTTTCGGGAGGCCACACAATGAGTCGCTCCCATGGCGTTCAGCCTGTGTGGCTAAACGCATTCGAACAGCTGCAGTTGGCTCCACATAAGGTCGCTCTTACCCCATCGGAACATGCCCTAATTGGCCCTTGGCGAGCACTGAACGATCCAGAAAGCGCAAGGCCACTGTTTAAGACTTCTGCTGTCTTCCCCGCGTTGCCAGCGTGGGTGAAAGAGACTGCCCAGTCATCCAATCAGTTAGTCATTCTATATGTACATCGCTATGCTAAACTGGACTGCAAAACACCCTTTTTACCCTGGCTGACGCACCAGTTAGGTGGCGGGGTTCACAGCCTCGGCTTACGACACGATGACGAGCAACTCTCGTCCGCGCACCTCGACCTGGCTTGTGCCTGGGTACAAGAAGGAAAGACTGTACTGGTGGTTTTTGACCACATTAAAGTCATTGAGACAGCTCAGCTTTGCCAACAAGCATCGTTTCTCCAGTACGCGCTGCTCAGCACGACCCCTTACCCGTTGACTACGTTTACGCCCCGCACACTCGATTCCTGTCTACCCCTAGCGCCACCGCATGAGCCTCCCCCGACCCCGACCCCGACCAAACAGGTGTCCTATGTGTGAGTTGCATGAGCTACCCATTAAAACGCTGTGCGAGCATTTTGATCAACCTCACCAATTACCAATTCGTGGCCAAGAACGACGTTGGTTAGCAACCCTGAGCCAGCACAATCTTTCCACTTCTGTCGGACAAGGTCGTGTGTATGAGACGGGCCCTAAACAGGCGCCAACGGTGTTACTCATTCATGGCTGGGGTGGGTACGCGGGCATGTTTGCTCCACTAGCAAACCAATTGGTCTCACGCGGCTACAGGGTAGTCGTCCCTGATTTACTTGGACACGGTGAGGCCACCCCGGTTGGGGGGCATCATTTTGGCGCTCAACGGATCTGGCTGACACAGATCCTGCATAAGCTTGGCCCGTGTCAACATGTTGTTGGTCATTCATTAGGTGGACTTTTGGCGACTCTGTTGCCCGTCTCCGCGGGGAGGCGCTCCACAACCCTACTCGGCGCCCCTCAATCTCTGACGCATGCGTTTCAGCATTTTGTCGATCAGCTTTCGCTCTCGACATCAACGGGCTTAGCGAAGCGCTTGGCCGGCTGGTACTGTGCCGAGCATGACTTACCAATCGATTGTCTCCCCCATCATAGTGGGGGTTACGCTGAGCATGTGCTATTTGTTCATGGCAGTAAAGACCATCGATTCAGTAGCGATCAAGCGCGCGTTAACCACAGCAGGTGCCCACTGCCAAGACAGCAAAAACAGCTCCTCATTGGCGAGCACCTCGGCCACCTTGGCATCCTCTACCATGACGAGATCCATCACACCATTTGCACTTTTATCGACCATGCGCAGGAGTCGTCCCATGCTATGTAATATACAAGACATTCAAGTCCATTTTGCTCCACGCACCCAATCCGTTCCGCAAGCGGCTCAAGATCTTGGACTGAGCCCCCTCGAAGCAAAGATGTACGAACGATTCTATGGCCTCAAGCGGCTGCCATATGACGACCAGGGTTCTTTGCTTGATTTGGCCCGCCCTGTGGTGGATCGCCTGCTGGACGGCCATCCAGAGCTCAAAACACGCCTTACCCACGTGGTCCATTGCCATACTATTCCGGCCATCGCTCCTTTTGACAATGCTCCGCTCACACAGTACATCAAAACCCAATGTCATCCCCGTGTTGAGTTTTGCAGCTACACTATGAGTCATTGCTCGACCGCCTTGTCTGCTTTGCAGTTTACCGCGTCTTTACTCAACGACGACGAGTACGCCATTTTACTGATCGCTGAAAAAGCCTTTCATAAATGGGTGCGACTGGTCCCCGATACGACCATCATGGGCGAGGCCGCGTGTGCGGTGCTGCTCTCCAAAACAGGTCAGTGCTTTCAGGTTATCGATAATCGAAGTCAGCGCGCGGGGCAGTTTGCTCTCAATAATGGTTTTGAGACCAACGTCGCCAATCAAAAGGCCTTTCAGGACGCCTACCCACGCTTTCTGGCCCAACATGTTGAGTGGAGCTTGCATCATATGCAGCGCATTGCGAGCGATATTCGCTATCTGCTACCCCACAATGTAAATAAACCATCCTGGTTACAAGTTTCCAAGAACATTAATTTCCCAAGTACACAAATCTTTCTGAATAATATTGAAAAATATGGACATTGCTTTGGCTGTGATCCTTTTATCAACCTTCACAGACTGTGGCAAGAAAATAAATTATCTCCCGGTCATGAATTATTATTAGTCAGTGTCGGACTCGGAGCAACTGCTAGCTCTGCCTTGATTCGGTGTGGTGAATTAATCAATTGAAAAATATATACTTATATATAAAACCTGGCGTCGCACGCCCTACGCAGTTATCCTCATATTTCTTTAAAAATAATGTTCAAATCAGCAATTCCAATCAATTGTCATTTTTATATCCGTCATAAACTCTAGGTCATCAATTAATTTTAGCCAGTCATATAGCTGGCTGAAATTTCCGATTACTTATGGAGAATCGTTCAATGACAAGCAAAAGAGTGCTCAACTTTAGTTATTTAGATGATCACTTAATCAAGTTCACTGAATTCGGGTCACAATTGGAAACCCAGCCCGAGGCCAAGATGGCGTTACTCGAGGATGAACAGTTGATGGCCATATCCCATATAGGATTGCCTCAGGCCTATAATCCTTACAATGGCGCACTGAAAACCGAACACTTTGATCCCGACGTCTTTCCTCATTTTTTGCAACTAGCGGAATACATTTCTCGTTTCGACGCCAGTGCCATGCTCGCCATGCCTGGCAACTCCTTGTCGTGTCGCGCTGTTGACGTACTGGCCACCGAAGAACAGCGGGAACGCTTTTTCCATCCATTCTTATCCGGTCCAGTTTGGACCTTCTTCGCCGTGTCAGAGCCTGACGTCGGCTCGGATGCCCAGAACATTACCACCACCTTAACTCACGAAGACAATGGCGCTCTAAAGCTCAATGGCCATAAATATTTCATTGGCGGTGCACAGAAAGCGTGTCAGGGCCTGGTGTTTGCACAACATGGTAATCATTCACGCCTAGTGATGGTCGAGCCGCAACATCACACTGCGCATGTTCACATCGAAGCGCTGGACGCCTATGGGTTGCTAGGTACCGGCCTGTCCGCCTTGACGTTTGACAACCTTCCGATAACAGAAACGCAATTGCTCGGCGGTACTCAACGAGGACTTCGTCAGGGGATGGCGGCCATCAATCACGTGTTTGAAAAACATCGGCCTTTGGTTGCAGCGATGGCACTTGGCACAGCTCATAGGCTGCTGAACGCCTTAGACCGCCATGGAGTCAAGGGAATACGTCCTTACTGGCGACACTACCATGCCCTGTACACCCTGATGTTGCGCATCGGGGAAGATTTCCATGCTGGCCAAGCCAAAGTCCACCTCACTAGTCTGTTGAAAGTACGCGCCTGTCGCTTCGTCGAAAGCGTTGCTCATCTACTCTCAGAGCAGTTACCACGTGACATTTGGCTCACCGAACATCACCTACAGAAATGCTATCGCGATGCGTTTGCCTTTGAATACATGGAAGGCACCAGCAACATCCACCGACTGCACTCTTATCGTTCCTACACGGCTAGCCATGGAGTCGCAAGATGACGCTGACACTAAACCCCCATCACCTTGTCTGTGATACGTTCGGCAATCTCGAAACCTTCGATCCTCAGTGGCTGACACAGCAAGAGTACTGGGAAGAATTTATACAAGCCTTCTTCGAATCCAATGGTCTGACGTATAACCGAGTGTCCGACAGTCGAGTCCGAGCCTGCATTGACGCGGAGGACAAAGCCGCTTTCTCGAGCATGATCGACACCCTACTTTCGCGACTAACAGAGAGCGCCGATATTCAAGACGTAAATACAGTCCTGATGGCACATTGGACCCCAGATCTGCATCTTGGTACATCCGTGGTCAATCACGCCATCCATCGTCTTAATTTAAACGAAGACTGTTTTGGTCTGGCGATCAGTGATCGCGGACTGTCCGCCCCTTTGTTTGCGCTGGCATGTCTTGAGCGTTATCTCGATCAAGCCGACGAGGAAGCTCTGTTGTTGATCGCGGATCAGAAGAACCTGTTGTACAAATCGCCGCTCATGACCCGTTTGTCGCCGTGCAACAGTGCGTGCGTACTTAAAGTCGAGCACAACGGAATCGGCTGGCGATATCGCGGTTATCGTAAAGTGCCGCAGGTCAGTCTCACTGAGCTTGCGGAAACCATCCAAACTCTGATCACAGAACTTGAATTGGCCAGCGACGCGACAGTGATCGCAGAGCAGACCTGCCTGAATGCGTTACCCAACGGCCATGATCACCTTGCGACGGACTCCAAGTTACTCTGCAGTGCGCCGTTTTTTACCTTGCAAGCACAGGGAAGGATAGATCGCGACTATTTACTGATGGTTTACGAACAGGACACGGTCTACGCAGTGGGCCTGCAAGGTGAGGAGGCATCATGCGAATAGCCTCGCTGGCGGCCCATTTGCCGACATCTCGGCTTCCCGTGTCGCGTCTAGCAGAGAGGGCAGGCTGCTCACCAATGGAAGCTAAGGTGTTCAGTCGCCTGTTTGGTATCGACAGTGTCTCCGCACACTCCGATCAGGAGCCCCCATTGCACGCTATGCAGACCTTGATCCACTCCGCTCTGCACGATTTAGACGGACTGACGATCGATACTCTGATTTACGTTCACGCGTTCCCTATCCAGAGCGCTGATAGTCAAAACCAACTGAAGGAACTCGTTGAGGCAATACCCGATCTGCAATCGGTTCGTCATTGCTATGAGGTGGATCAGCACAACTGTGCTGGGGGTTTCTGGGCCCTGTCGATGGCGCGCACACTGTTGGCACAGAGGAGCACCGAACGTATCCTGATCTTGATCGGAGACAGTTTCCACGCCTTGAATCCCGAGCATCGCTATGTGGCTGGCTGTACGATGATGGCTGACGGCTATGCCGCTTTGGTGGTCGACCGCTTATCCGGTCCGTGGCAGATAGAACGCATCTATACCCATCATGACAGCCAATATCATCATGGACTGTTTGGGGACGAACAGCAGAACCAGGCGTTCTATAGAGCACACGATAACCTAGTCAATGATGCCCTAGACGCCTTAGACGATTCTCAGCGTCCGCACAGTACAATCTTACCGCATAACATTAATAGCGTCAGTTGGATCAACTACACAAAAGCTTTCCCTGATGCGGGACAGCGGCTGGATCTCAGCCTATTGCCGGAGATTGGCCACTGTTGTGCCGCCGATCCCTTTCTGCTCATGGCGAGCCATTTTCAACGCCACACTGATCACCCGCAGCGCTGGGCCCTGCTCTCCGTTGGCTCCGGCGGTTACGTTGGCGCTTGCTCGATCGCATACACCCCCGAACACTAATTTTCAGGAGCCACTATGTCAACCACTCTCCCTTGCCACCGAGTGAGTAATCGAGCCCTTCAAGCTAAGGGGATCCTCAACGCCATCGAAAAGGCGTATCAACCGGATAGCCCGATTTTTACCCTCCAATTCGACAATGGCAACCAAACCCTGATCTTGGCCGACTCTCGCCATGTCCAGTACTGGCTTGATCACGATGACCATTTTACCAAAGAGATGAACGATACACGGTCCTCATCGGCACTTGGCCGCATTCAGTTTGGCCAGAGCCTCACGTTCGCCCGTGATGGCAATGAGTGGCGCCAGTTGCGCGCGCTCACCACTCCGACTGTCAACCCCAAGCAACCGGCTCTGAAGCAAGCGAACGAAGATGCGGCTCAATGGCTGAGCGACTGTTTTTCTTCGCAGTCCATCATCGGCGATCTGTGGCCGTTGTGCCTAGAATGGGCCACACGATGTGTTCTAGCCCCGTTTTTGGGGTCCCAGATCGATGCTAACACGGCTATCGCAATGACTAAGCGTCATCAAGAAGTGTTCTTTCATTTGGTTCAGCAAGCCGAATATCAGGACAAAGCTGCGCTTTATCTTGACCCGCGCGTCCAGGCATTTCGCTCAGAACTGACTCTGATTATTGACACAGCACTCCATAACGCCTCCCCTGACGACACGACACAGTTAAGACAACTTGCCCAGCACCTAGACATTCAGCGCCACCCAGAGCGACTCGCCTTTCTGACCGATTTACTGATGGGAAACCTACTGGGCAGTATTGACAACCCCGCTTCGACATTACTGTGGTGTCTGGTTCATCTGGCTCGTCACCCCGAGGTGATCGGCCAAATCCGTCAAGAAAGTCATAACATGGCCCATCGGGGCTGGAGTATCCAGCGCTGCCCCGTCACTCTGGCGGCAATCAAGGAGTGTTTAAGACTCTCGCCCGTTCAGCCCCTAGTCGAGCGTTGTACTGAACGCGACATCACCCTGGATGGCGTACCTATTGCTAAAGGCACTCATGTGCTGTTCTGTTCTTGGCTGATACACCGCAACGCACAATATTGGCCGCGTCCGGATGAGTTCGATATCCACCGTTTTACTGAACGTCAACGCCTGAATCCCACGCAATATTTCCCTTTTGGGATTGGCCCTAGGACCTGTGTAGGAATGAGCTTGACGTTCAATCAATTGGCGATGGCTTTGCTGGTGCTCTGCCGCGAGCACGACTGGTCACTGGATCAGAGTGTAACCTCGCTGCAATTACGTCCTGAATTCAAACTGAACTTGAGGCCGCGAGGCCCAATTTGCATACGCACTACTCTCAACAAAACGAGTCGATCGACTCCAACGACCCAAGAGGAACTTTTATGAAAACCATGTCGATCACTGCCCTTCTGCTCCTATATACTGGTACAGTCGTGGCCGCTGAGCAAACCTTCCAGCCGCAGTCGTTCTCAGCGTTATCGCTTTCCCGAGGGATGAACGTCAAGGTCGAATGTGGGGAACGCGACACGCTCGCGATCAGCGGAAACGCCAAGCTTGTTGACCAACTCATTTGGCAGGTGGACAACGGCACTCTTACGATCAACAACACGGCTTATCGTGAGAATGGGTTCGATTTCAACCCAGACAAGCTGGATGTCGTCATCACCACCACTACACCGCTCCACACTGTCAATGCCCAGTTTGGTGTCGCAGTGGACATGGCTACCTGTAGCTACGCGAGTGACGTCTTGAACCTCGATGGGACCATGGGTGCGTCTTACACCGTCTCTGGTACCCTCGATACGTTGAATCTTGCACTGAACATGGGGGCGGATTTCAATCAGACCCGTCAAGCCCTACTCATTAATCAGGCCAACGTCGATCTCTCCATGGGCGTCGAAGCTAACATTTGTGGGGCCCATCGCGCGAATGGTCTAGTCTCAATGGGGGCTGAAATCGTGGTAGGTCAAAACACCGACACCGAGCAGTTAAAGGTATCCTTTGCAGGCAAACGCAGTCGCCAATCATGCCGATAACCCCGTTCACCGATGAAGGACCTATTATGACACGTTGGATTACAAAAGAACTGTGTGAGCTAAGCAAAGAAAACATGGATCTGCTGCTCGATTTTAAAATCCCCGGCATCCTGATCCGCGGGTTTATTGACCCTGATATCTGCCAGACGGTCGCCGAACGTTTGGTATCAAGATATGGGCATATGAATGATATTCCCGTAAATCAGCAGGCTATGTGCCATAACCGCTATTCCCATATGAAGAAATCTGTGTATTTCTTCAAGAAGAAACGCGCCGAGCAAGAAGTCGCCGACATTTATCAAGATCTGAATATCAATCCAGTGAAGAAGGTAATGGAGACGCTCAGACGTGAGACGGAACGCGGAGTGGAGATCTATTACGAGGAAGGGCACGGTGACTATTTTGCCGGGGCGTTTCGAAGTTTCAAAGGGCATGGCAAGTTGCATGTCGATCACGCGCCAAGTCACATCCACCAGCCTTGGGCCGTCACTCAGCTACTGCGCCAATTGAGCTGGAATATTTATTACACTAACTACCAAGGGAAAGGTGGCGAGCTAATCATTTATGACACAGTCCATTCCAAGGATAATGACCATTTAAAGATTGAAAACGACTACTGCTTTCCTTACGAGGTGTTAGAGTCTTCCACACATTGTAAAGTGAAACCGGAAGTGGGTGATCTGGTGATATTCAATACTCAGAACTTCCACGAAATCTTAGGACACGATCAGGGTTGCCGCATTTCTCAGACGTCCTTTATGGGACTCGGTGAAGACGGTAATCTAAGGCTTTGGTCTTAGATTCCGACTCCGTTCGCTCAAAACACCAAGCCTCAAACCTTAATTTGGGGCTTGATTTGGCTTTGATGTGATGGACGCACCTCCCTTCTAGCGTCGTTGTACCAAACTAATAGTACAACCATTAAGAGCAGGAGTAACAAGTATGTCTATTAAAGTTGTCGGTATTGATATAGCGAAAAATCTCTTCCAAGTGTGTGTTCTGGGTACAAATGGACAAATTTTATCAAACAGAAAGGTAAAGCGAGATAAGCTTCTCGATACTGTCCGCCAACTACCAGAGCAAACTGCTCTAGCAATGGAGTCATGTGCAACTTCTCATCGTTGGGGCAGAATATTTCAAGAGCTAGGATATACAGTGGCTCTTATTCCAGCTCAGCATGTAAAACCATTTGTTGGGCGGCAAAAGAACGATGCTAATGATGCAAGAGCCATTTGCGAAGCCTATTCTAGACCTAATCTTCACTTCGTTCCTGTTAAGTCTGTTGAACAACAAGACCTTAAAGCGATACGCAGTGTCCGTAAACGTTTGGTAGAAAACAGAACTGCCTTGGCGAACCAGATCAGAGGATTGGCTGCTGAATTACGGGGTAGTATTTCCTCTCTCTATTAAAGCTTTACGAAGTCATTTACCGCTAGCTCTTGAAGACGCAGAGAATGCCCTTTCCCCAGTAATGAGGAACTTACTGCAAACTTTATACTGTGACTTTGTCAGTCTTAGCGAAGAGATAGATGAAATGACCCAAAGTGTCACCATGTTGAGTCAGCAAAATCCAAAATATGAGGCTATTCGGAATATTCCTGGGTTTGGTCCGATTTTGACAGCGGCGCTGATTAGTGAGGTAGGTGTTGGAAACCAATTCCAAAATGGTCGCCAGTTCTCAGCATGGTGTGGCCTAGTTCCAAAACAAAATAGTACAGGCGGAAAAAGTAGTCTTGGCTCTCTATCGAAGAATGGCAATCGCGAATTGAGAGCATTACTTATTCACGGTGCTCGCGCAGTGGTTCGGTGCGGAGCTAACAAAGCGGATGCTATGGGAGTATGGTTGAGAGGACTCATTGCACGCCGAGGAAAAGCAAAAGCGATTGTCGCTCTTGCAAACAAGCTCGGTCGGGTAGCATGGCACATCTTGGCGAAAAATAGTGAATACGATATTAATCAGGCATTTAAGCCTGTTTGACTAAAAATACTAAGTTCTAAGGAGATATCCTCAAGAAGCAACTGAGTTTGCAATAGCTGATGAATAAACGGTGAACCATCCTTACTACACTCTGATAACGCAACGAGGTTATTGAAACCGAGGCTTTGAAAAGACAGTGAGGAGCGGATTACATCATGGCGCAGGTCACATAGTAGACCTAGAAAGACGTCGGATATATGTTAGCGACCGTATCATCATCATTGAATCAGTCATTGCATCCTGAGGTGCGTCCATATATGTTGCGTAATTCGGTCAGAGAACTAAACTGCCTGCAATTGATTAATTCTTATACAACACACTGAGTTTCAGGCATACCAAGCCCTGTAAGTTTGTTCAGCGCTTTAATCATGGCGTAAGTTTCACCAACCTGAGCATTGTAGTTTCTCAGACTTAATCGCCCACCTAACAACTGCTTCACTCGATGCATTGCTGTCTCTGATAGTGAGCGTTTATGATAGCCGTACCGTTTTTTCCACTTATTGTTGGTGCCGTAGAGCTTCTGGCAACCTACCGCTAAATTCCTAGGGTGACCATTCTCCCAGAAGGCTGCCCCTTCTCTTGGAGGGATGAGAGGAACAGCTCGCTTGAACCGTATGGCATCGTAGCAATCCCTTGTGTCATAAGCGCCATCACCAGATATCTCGATAATTCTTCGGCGTGTTTGTTTGAGCAAGTTAGGAAGGACTTCTGCATCGGTAACATTAGATAAACTCAGTTCTGCCGCGACGATTTCGTGACTGCTGGTGTCTACCGCTAAATGCAACTTTCTCCAGACTCTACGCTTCCCGTCAGTACCATGCTTCTTGACCTTCCATTCACCTTCGCCATAAACCTTGAGACCCGTCGCATCAATGGCTAGATGCTGTATTGCACCTCTAGTCTTTGGTTTAAATGAAACCTCGACTTGCTTAGCTCTTCGACTGATACAACTGTAATGTGGGCAGACTATAGGGACGTTAGCCAATGTAAAAACAGAATCGATAAACCCTTGCAATGCTCTCAACGGCATTGAGAAAACTCGTTTCACCATAATCGCAGTAGTAATGGCTAAGTCGCTGAACTGACGAGGTCTACCTCGTTTATCTTGTTTGCTCTGCTTCCACTGGCGAATGGCTTCTTCATCAATCCAGAAAGTGAGTGAACCACGGTTGATTAAGGCTTTGTTGTACTGTTTCCAGTTCGTTGTTTTGTAGCGAGGCTTCGGCATGAGACTCGGATAATTAACTTACTTAGCCGATCAGATCGCAACCTTCTGATTTAGTTCCCTCGAATTACGCAACAAAGCCAAGAAATGATTGTCCTCGTCGTAATCCCCTTAGAAGACTCTGTGACAAAAAGAGCTTTCCTCATGAAGTTGATATGCGTAGGCAAATACTGGGACTAAATTGATCTCACTTTGTTGTCTACAACATTTAGTCAACAAAAATAAAAAAGGCGGCCCTTGTTAAGTTTAACAATCGATTTAAAATTTATTGGCAACACAGGTCAACGTTGACTCTTCTGAATGCACCTAAAAAACATAGACCACTTAAATATAAAATATTGAATTTTATATAAATACCCTAACAACACACTCACTAGTCAACACTTTTTCCTATTGATAAGAACGTGATCGACTTCGATTTCCGCCTGCTACACAAGCGCGCTGAGTGGCACAACATGAAGCTGATGTTAGGCCGCGCTGACCAACCGAGTTTCTTCCGCAGCTCCGCGCAAAGCCAACAAGGTTTTATCTCAATCCCTGGTCGTGTGGTGCTGGATGGTATCGATACGCTCAAAACCGCGACATACCATTTCCGCTCTTGGTCACTTGAGTCTGTTTC
>JBCAXU010000027.1:0-37743 GCA_038533895.1 Pseudomonadota bacterium
CTTAAGGGCGTCGACAAGGTTGTGATTGGTGAAGATGAGTTTGAAGTGGAAGACGGAGAGCTCTATGCCGAGCAGTTCTTACCCGCGGATGCTTATCTTTTCCCAACAAAAGTGATCTTTGATAACGGTGATGAGCGCCGTTATCAGTTATATGTGCGCATCCCCGATGTGTATTACGCCCAAGCCGGCTTGGCTGATTTGTATGTCGGTAGGAATGAAGTCACAGGTAATACTGGTGCGCTGGGGGTCAATGAACAGTATCAAGACGATGTATATAACCAAGGACGAATCGCCTATTTTAGTCAAGGTAAGTTTGGCGACAAACTGAGATTGACCACCCATTTTGATAGTAAGAATGGCCGTATTCAGGATATTTTTAAGCACCCTTTTGCCGCAGAGGACTCAACGGTTTTCGACATTTTAGAGGATGACGACGAACTGTATTATGGCGATTACGGCGATGGGGCCAATATTAAAAAGGTGGTCAACACTAAAGGCAAAGTCTATCTCGACCTAGAGTATGACAAATCGAGCGTGCTATGGGGTAACTACAACACAGGGTTAACGGGCACAGATAACAACGACTATAACCGTAGTCTGTATGGCTTTAAAGGCGATTACCGCACTCGTTCCACCACCCAATATGGCGAAGACAGGCTCAACATTGTGGGCTTCGCTGCGTCCGCTGATTCGTCGTTTGCCCATGATGAGTTTCTCGGCACCGGCGGTTCGTTGTATTTCTTGCGCCATGGTGAATTGGTGCCGGGCAGCGATAAAGTCTACGTTAAGGTAGTCAATAAAGATTCTGGGATTGCAGAGCGTGAAGTGCCGCTGCAATCAGGCCGCGACTATGAAATTGATCCGTATCAGGGCCGTATCATCTTAATGCGTCCATTGAGCAATATTATTTCCGATAGTTTTGGCAGTGTGATCGACGATACGCCAACCGATGGCTTTGAAAACTATCTAGCGGTTGATTATGAGTACGTGCCAAAAGGCTCAGATGTCAAAGATTCGCTCACCTATGGCGGTCGTGCCAAGGGTTGGCTCAACGACTACATTGGAGTTGGTGTTAACTACGCGATGGAAGAGCGTGATGGTCAAGACTATCAATCATCCGGCGCTGATTTAACTTTGCGTGCAACAGAAGGGACATACATCAAAGCCGAATGGGCCCATAGTGAAGGTCGTCAAACCGACTCTAACTTTGTTTCCTTTGATGGCGGTTTGACCTTTACCCCAGTTGGAGAAGACTTCGATGAGCGCAAAGGTGACTCTATTCAGGTCAAGGGTGTGGCTAGTTTATATGACATTGCGCCTAACATTTTTGGCGCGGTGGGTAACGATGTGAAAGCTTGGTATAAATCAAAAGATGCGGGTTACAGTTATGCCAGTCAGAGTGATGATTTAGAGCAATTGTCGTATGGTACGGAGCTAAGACTGCAAGCGTCTGACCGATTGAGCTTTGCCACTCGTTATACGTCGATTGAAGAGACAGAGCTTGATGGCACAAAAGAGACTGATACCCAACAGGCTGAACTGGAAGCTCAGTTTAAGTTAACCGAGCACGTAAAACTGTCTGCTGCAGCCAAGCAGGTTGATGAGCTGAATCGCGACAACGAAAAAGGTAAGGGTACTTTAGCGGGCTTAAGAGCGGACTATATTTGGGACAGCGACAACAGCGTTTACGTTAAAGGTCAGTCGACCGTTGACAAAACCAATCAGTACGATGACAACGACAGTGTTTCAGTAGGTGCTGAATTTCGCGTGTTTGAAGACCTCTCACTGGGTGCGCAATACACCACAGGCGATCGAGGGGACGCGACTGAGGCGACAGCCAGTTACGACATTACCGAAAACTACACCACATACGTGACCTATATTGATGATAACTACCAAGGGAGCAACAACGTTGTGGTCGGTCAGCGCGCCGATCTGACTTCCAATGTTGACTTCTATCAAGAGAATCAGTTTGTTGATGAAAACAACGGCAAAGGCCAGATCGACTCATTTGGTTTCGGCTATGACATGAGTGATGATGTCGACTTCGGTATCGGTTATCAGCAGGGTGAAATCGAGAAGAAGAACGAAATCGACCCGACCAAGCTAGAGGTCACTGAGCGCAAAGCGGTAACCTTCACGGCCAATGTTGATATTGACGACGTGAACCTTAAACACAAGATAGAGTATCGTGTCGATAAAGGTAACGAGAATGTCGATGTGAATAGGCGTCGCGTTGATCAGTTCGTCACCACCAACCGCTACACGCAAAACTTAACCGAAGAGTACACCTTGTTTGGGAAGTTCAATTATTCCAAGTCGATCAGCAAGGAAACGGACCAAACCTTAGAGCGTTTCGTCGAAGCAACAGGTGGCCTAGCCTATCGGCCGATTTACAATGACAGATTGAACTTGCTAAGCCGTTACACCTACATTGCTGACAAGGATAACCTTGACCGAGATGTCGATTACAGCAATGAAGAATCCCATATTATTGAGGTCGAGGGGATTTACTCGGTGAACGCTAAAGTGGACGTGGGCGCAAAATACGCGCACAAAGATAAGAAAGAGGACTTCGAGCGGGCGTCTGGCGGTATTGAAACGGTCGAAAGTAACATTAATCTATATGGTGTGAGCGCTTCATATCACGTGATTAAAGAATGGGATGTCACCGGCGAGTATCACTGGAAGACAGACACACTCAACGATGAACTCGAGCATGGTGCGTTAATCTCCGTCAACAAGCACCTATCTGACAACTTTAAGGTCGGAATTGGTTACAACTTCTCTGGTTTTGACGGCAACTTAGCCAACGACGATGACTACGATGCCAGAGGCGTGTTTATCAACTTAATTGGTAAGATCTGAGGATTGAGAGATGGCAGGTTTAAAACAGTATAGTGTAGCGTTGATGTCCCTGATCCTCAGCGCGTGTGCAACCGAGACTTATGTCAGTAAAGAGAACCTGGATAAGTTTGGCGACCCACTCGTCGAGAAGTTTTTAATTCGAGAGTGTATCGTCCCAGAGCGAGATATTCGTATTGCGGTCGCTTCTCACTTTGCCTTTGACAAGGCCGATCTACAACCTGCTGATCAACAACAATTAGACCAGTTGATCACCAGTATTGGTAAATATCATGGTCAGATATCTATAGTTGGTCACACCGATTATCAGGGTGACGATGACTATAACCAAAGGCTATCTTTGCGCAGAGCGGAATCAATAAAAGCGTACATGCAGAGCCAGTTGGATGCTTCCCGCTACGATTGGGAAGTAAAGTACTACGGGGAGTCTCGTCCTATCGTTGAAGGCACCTCTGTCCAGGCCAACGCGCAAAACAGACGTGCGTATGTCGTGTTCGAGCAGACCCAAACTCAACAGGAAAATGCATTTTGTGCACCACCAGAGCCAGAACGCAAAGTGTATGTGGCAATGACATCCCATTTTGCTTTTGACGATGCCCAACTAAGCGATGTAGACCGGCAATCGCTGGATGAGTTCGCCGACAACTTACGCGGCCTAAATGGACGCGTGCTGATTGCCGGGCATACCGATTACCAGGGGTCACTTAGTTACAACCAAAAACTCGCGACACAAAGAGCGCAATCTGTGCAGCACTATTTGCAGACCAAGCTAGACCCAACGCAATTTGTATGGGAAGTTAAAGCGTTTGGCGAACTCGCCCCGATAACACAACAACAAGACCTTGAATCCAATGCATTAAACCGTCGGGCATTTGTTGTTTTTAAACAGGGTGAGCTCCCCGATCTAATTCAAGAATAAGTGAAGTCACTCAAGGGGCATAGCGCCCCTTTTTATTGATCTATTAGGAGTATCGAGTGGAGAAAGCGCAGGTCGTTATTGATTTTCTTCTAACTCATAAGTTGGTGTTTAGTGCACTGATCATCATCACCATTTCGCTGTTGAGAAAGCTAGTGCTATCGAAGATACGGGGCGAAGTGGCCTTTGTGTCTGAAAAGCAGCGCAATTGGATGTCGCGCACCAAGAATGGCACCTTCATCATTACCGTATTGACGCTGTTTGTGCTGTGGCAATCGGAAATCAGTGAATTTGCGTTTTCGGTCGCCGCTATTGCAGTCGCAATCGTCGTTGCTTCCAAAGAGATCATTCTTTGTTTTACCGGCTCCATTCAGCGTGCCAGCTCTCGTTCGTTTCGCATTGGTGACTGGATTGAGGTAGGAAAAACCTGTGGCGAGGTGATAGAGCACAATATCATGGCGACAGTGATTCAAGAGATTGACCTTCACCATGGTCAATACCACTACACGGGTAAGACCATAACCTTACCTAACAGCATGTTTTTTACCTACCCAGTAAAGAACCTCAACTTTATGAAACGTTATGTTTTCCATAACTTCTCTATCGTTGTTCGAGATTTTGTTAATCTTTACCCATTGCTGCCAGTGTTAAGCGAGAAAATTGAGCAACATACCCACTATTTTCACGATGTGGCCAAGCGCTATAACTCGATGATAGAAAAGCACGCAGGGGTAGACTTGCCCGGCTCTGAGGCGCACATTCACATCACCAGTGGGGCAACGGGTGAGCAGTTTGTCCATATTATGCTTTTCTGTCCCACCGACAAAGCGGTTCACTTAGAGCAAGAGATACGTGCAGACTTTATGGCGCTGTATGAAGAGCGTTTTCCGGCGGATGCAGGAAAAGCTGAGTTAGCCACCAGCCCCTAGGTTTCAACACAAGGAAGTGTGTATGATCAAACAAGTAGGAAATACTCAGATTGGCGACAAGCATATCGCAACCTGCCATTGTGGAAGCGTTAAGCTTGAACTCTCTTTACCTAATGGGATTGAAAAACCAAGACGTTGCGATTGCTCGATTTGTCGGCGAAAAGGGGCCATTGTCGCGTCGGTGAAGCTGGGTGGAATACGTATCCTGGAAGGCGAACACCTTCTAACCCTTTATCAATTCAATACAAAAACCGCGAAGCACTATTTTTGTTCTGTGTGCGGTATCTATACTCATCACCAACGCCGCTCTTACCCGGATGAGTACGGGTACAATGTTGGTTGCCTAGCCGGCGTGAATCCGTTTGATCTCGGTGATATCGTGACCCACGATGGGGTCAATCATCCCGCAGACCGTTAATAAATGCTCTCAATAAACACTTGATGAAACAGCTTTGAAAAGTCGCTAAGAGCCTGCTTATTGATGCGATAACACACCCTGGGCGGCATTTGCTGCGCGTGAACAAACCCAGCACTTTTTAGTACTCGCAAGTGCTCGGAAACCGTCGACTGGGCTAATCCCAGTTGCCCGACGATATCATGGTTCAAACAGCCGCCCTGTTTGTCTAAATCGATTAAAATCTTAACAATACGAACCCGCACAGGGTGAGAGAGCGCCTTGGCTTGTTTTGCCAATGCGCGTTGCTGCTCAGATTGGGTTTCCGTCAAAGGGGGCGAGGTCGGATTGGGATTGTTGCCGCCGTCCATTTAGCTGCCTCTTGATCAATCGATTGTTACCCTAATGATCTTATGCCTCAGGTATCAGATCTGCAACATGCTACGTGATTTTTGCCAGTTTACAACGAAATCAATAACCACATTGATAGTCTTGATGTATAGTCGGTCACAGACCAATAACTAAGTAGTATGGCCATGCGTAAATTATTCTTTTTATTAGTATTTATATTAGTTGGCTGCAGTCAGCCCAAGATTGAAACCCCGATAGAACAAGACCCAGATTGGACATCTGGCCAACTCGAAAACGGCATGCGTTTTCATATCTACCCGCTTGAAGAGTCCGAACCGGTCTCTTTGCGCTTGTTGTTCCATGTTGGCTCTGCACAGGAGACAGAACAGCAACGCGGTTACGCTCACTTTCTCGAACACATGGCGTTCAATGGCTCGAAAAATCTATCAAGCCAAGGTGTGGTCGCCATGTTTGAACAAGCAGGTTTAACCTTCGGCTCTGACATTAACGCTTATACCTCTTACTATGAAACCGTGTACGAGCTTGATCTTCCTGACCGCAGTCAGTTGCCTACCGCTTTGGTGTGGATGAGAGATATCGCTGATGGTCTCACCTTAGACCCGGTTGAAATCGAAAAAGAAAAAGGCGTGATTCAAGGCGAGATTCGCCGAGCGCGCCCTGAAAATCGTTCATTTGCCGAGAAGCAGTACGATGATTTAATTGCTGGCACCCCGCTCGCTGATATGGACCCTGTTGGCAGCAAAGAATCGGTTAATAATGCCAGTGCAGAAAGTATCCGCGAGTTTTACCAAACTTGGTACCATCCTCAGTATACCGAGATCGTCATTAGCGGTGACATTAGTGTTAATGAAGCCAAGTCGTTAATTGAAAGCCAGTTTTCGAGCTGGAAACCCAACACTGAGCCGCCTAGTAACCACAAACAACAGATAGAGATAACGCTGAGCGACTATGTCAATCTGGCTGGAGAATATGATTCCTCAAGTATTGGGTTGATGGTGGATAGAGGAACCGCGATTATTCAAAATCACCAACAACTGCTGGATACCTGGCTAGATGACTTAGCACAGACCTTGATTTTTAATCGCTTAGATTCGGCGTTTAACGATGCAGCGATTCCTCTACAAGGGTTATCCGTCACCAGTGACTATATCAATTATCAACGATACAGTTATTTGCATGTCGGCTTTGCGGAGTCGGAGCGTATCGAAGCGCAAAAAATGTTGGCGTCGACATTAGCGGCACTGCGTGATTTTGGTATTAGTGAACAAGAGCGAGAAACCGCATTGAGTGGCTATCGCCAGCAGTTAGACAATTTAGATTACAACTGGCAACAGCAAACCAGTACCGAGTTAGTCGAGACCATGGTGGCGAGCCAGACACAGGGCGTCGCTAATCAGTCCAAGCGTGATTACCAGCGCAGCCTTGAAGCGCTGCTGCAGTTAGCGACTCAAGAAAGGCTGAATCAGCAAATCCGACAATTGCTGTCAAGTGAATACGCATTGATCTTAGCGGGTGAAGACAGCCCATCGGTCACCGCTTTGCAAAGTCAGGTTCCTCAATTGAAAGCACAATTTGCAAAACCAGGGATAAAACCCGTTACGTTGGCGAGTCAAGTCGCTGAGCTAAAATCGCCAAGCGCTGCAGGAGACATTATCAGCAGCAAGGTTAAGGACGGTTTCAGCGTTTGGACTTTGTCCAATGGTGTAGAGGTGTGGTTTGAAGCGGATAGCACTGCAGGCAAATACGTACAGATGGTGTACATCAGCCAAGGTGGGTCGAGCGCATTAAATAAGGAGCTCCAAGCGGCAAAAGATTTGGCTGGGGCGGTGATCACACGTAGTGGAGTAGGCGAGTTTACTGGTAGCGAGTTTGATGCCTATCTGACTAGAGAATCAATAGAAGTTTACCCTTTTGTTAGCTATACCCATCATGGTTTAGAAGTGGCCACGACCAAGTCAAAGTTAATCGATGCGCTTAATGTCATTTATAACGCAGTGACTAATGCCAATGTAGACTCGCGCCAACTTGAGGTGGTTAAACGAGAGCAAATAGAAGATCTGCAAACCTACTTGGCGACACCGATTGGTCAATGGGGATCAGCGATCAATAAAAACAGCTATTTACCTAATAGCTACCACCGTTTAGCGACGGCGCCTGAGTTATCCATGGTTAATGAGCAGCAGATAGAACAAGTCTATCAACAACTGTTTGCGACGAATCGTAATAACAAGCTGGTGATAGTGGGTGACCTCACCGCGGCGCAAGTCGAGCCATTGCTCAAACAGTTCATTGCAGCGATACCATTGGAGCAAACACCAATTATGGCCATTGATGTGGGTCTGGATCTGTCGCCACAATCTCGCATCGATATGCCGATTCACAATGAGGACAGCAGCTTCTATCTGATACGTATGACCAATGCAACGGCCACAGCAACTAGTGCTCGTACCGCATTTATTGACGATATGATTCAACGTTTGCTAGCCAAACGCCTTACTGACTATGTACGTGAAGAGTTAGGTCTGGATTATGCTCCCGACGCCTTTAGCGCGGCACAAGACAGTGAAACCATCACCGACTGGTTGATTGAGGCTCAGGTTAACCCTAGCGATATGGACAAAATCGACCAAGCGGTGGTAACAGTTGTGCAAAGTATGCTCAGCAGTGTTACTCAAGATGACCTTGACCTAGTGGCCAAACAGTTGAGTGTTGCCTTAGCGCCTTTGGCGGACGAGCCTGTTGACCGAACTTGGTTTTATGCGCGCTACTTGGTTCATGATTATGGCGTTGAGGCGTTAACCGATGTTGATGCCATGACCCAATCGATTACATTGGCGGAGTTTAAACAACGTATTACCGCCTCTTTTGGTGAGGAGGCTATCACCACCAAATACACATTAACCCCTCAGCTATAATGAGAAAGCAGCGAGAAATCGCTGCTTTTTTTGCGCTAGTGTTTGAATCGACCGTATTGGATAAAGTGATGGATTTGCTCTAGGGTCGATGCGCCATAAATTAAGCTGGTGTGGCTGTTGTTGATTTCAATGTGATCGGTCATTCCAGCAATTTTTGTCTCTTCCACGGTCACGGTGCCGTCCGAGCGTTTGTGATCATCACTGATTAGAATCGATCGTGCGCCGATCGGCAATGTGCCAGCGATGCTTCCCAGCTTTTGCTCAAAGTCCCAATCCTCTTCGTGCTGAGTCAAGCCAAAGTCGGGCGCGTTGCCCAAAATTGCGCCCAAACCTATATCTTGAATTTTAGAGGCGATAGATGCCCCTTTTAACGGCGAGCCTATGGCCACAACATGAGAGACTTGGCGTTCGGAAGGTTGTCGGGCTTTCAGGTAGTGCTTGATAATCAGTCCACCTAAACTGTGTCCGACCAAGATGTTTTTACCCTTTGAGCAGAGGGCGCGATCAATATCGCTAAATACTCGCTGCTCATCGATAGCAAGGCTGTTGTAGGTGAGTACCTCAGTTCGGTAACCCATCCCATTTAGCTTATAACTAAGTGGTTTCATCACCATTCCGTGCATATAAAGACCATGTAAGATAATGATTTTCACCTGAGTCCTCCCACTGACGTCTGATGATATCTAATCATCTTCGTCGAAGAAAAGCATCAAAAACTGCACTGGGGATGATAAGTTTTTTGAGCGGGCTGCGATGGACGCAGCCCTAGTCAGAAAGGGGTTATAGGGGAGCCGAGACTTCATCGACCAGATAGAGGATCGATTGGTAAGGAATACCACTGTGATGAGAAAGCCCGATTTCACAAGTACGGCTGTTACTAAAGCCGCGAGTGCAATCCGCAGGAACTTGAGATTTGAGGGGATGCACCGCTGCTTCATTCAGCTCTGGAGTGGTAAAGCCCTTGTCACCGGCCCAGCCACAGCAGGCAATATGCTCGGGCACAACCACATTTGAAACGCAGGCCTTGGCTAAAGCTTGCATATCGCCCTCTAGCCCCATACGACGTGAACTACAGGTCACATGTAACATCACCGTTTCCTGTTTTGGCGTAATCGATAGATGATCGAGGAGGTACTTGGCAACAAAGCCGGTGGGTTCAAGGATTTCCATCGGCTTAGTGAAGTGTTCAATGCTTCGCTTAGCACACGGGCTGGTATCCATCAGTACGGGATATTCTCCCTCATAACTTGCTTTCCACAGTGCTGTTTCCAGTTGTTTAACTTTGCTGTCGGCTACCTCATTCATGCCCTTGCTGTCATATGGCATGCCACAACACTGGTCATTGAGCGCTTCGGGAATGATGACCTCAAAACCGGCTTTCTTAATAAGTGACAATGTCACCTCAGTAAGGCTGCGCTGATCTTGAGCGTTTGTCTGTTGGCCCATAGTGCGAGAGGCGCAAGAGGGCAGGTAAACCACTTTTTTGTCGGACCGCACCAGTAGCTCCATCGCTTGTTCTAGCTTGTGGTTATTCGATTGTGGTGTCTCGGCTAGCCAGACAGGTGTTTTGCCTCCTGATAGCTTACGCAGACCATTGGTCAGGCCACTGACCGCGCCTTCGCCAATCACTTTCACCGCGATTTGGTTGGTTTTAAGCGAAGCGCGGGTCAAGGAGGTGGTAGTTGCGAAATGGTCGGCTGTCCATTTGGCAATTGGGGTGAATTTTTGATATTTGGCCGTACGCAGTTGCTTGACCAAATCACCCGTGTTTATGCCTACAGGACAACGGTCCGCACACAACCCAGTTGCCGCGCAGGTGTCCAGACCTTGGTACTCAAAAATATGTTCAAGCTCTGTGGCGGCGGTCTGTTCGCCGGCCGTGCGTCGCCTTTGTAACTCACGATAGAGCACGATGCGTTGGCGCGGCGACAAGGTTAGGGTACGAGACGGGCAAACGGGCTCACAAAAACCACATTCAATACAGCGATCAACCAAGTCATCGGCGGCAGGCATTGGCTTAAGGTTTTCTATGTGCGAGTGAGGATTATCGTTGATAATCACTCCCGGATTGAGCAAACCTTGTGGATCAAACAGTGCCTTGATTTGCTGCATGAGTTGATAGCCGTCTTTGCCCCATTCGAGCTCGACATACGGCGCCATATTGCGCCCAGTACCATGCTCTGCTTTGAGAGAGCCCTGATACTTAACCGCCACCAATTCGGCCACATCATCCATAAACTGACCATAGCGATCGATCTCTTGTTGCGAGTCAAATCCTTGAGTGAAGACAAAGTGCAAATTGCCTTCAAGTGCATGACCGAAAATGATCGCTTCGTTGTAATGGTACTTATCAAACAGTGATTGCAGGTCGCGAACGCCGTTGGCCAGGTTCTCTACCGGGAACGCCACATCTTCGATGATGACCGTGGTACCGACTTCGCGCACCGCGCCGACTGCCGGGAACATCCCTTTGCGGATACCCCAGAGCGTCGCGACCATGTTTGCATCGAGCGTAAAGGGAACGGATTCAATAATCGAGTAGTTAGCCAACGATGCCATGATTTGCTGACACTGGTCATCAATGCTGTGCTGACAACTGGCGTGGGTCTCGACTAAGAGCGCAGCAGCTTCGATATCGAGCTGTGCAATAAATTCGGGCATTCCCGGCTTATCGGCTACCGAGTGCAGGGCACGGCCATCCATCAGTTCTACTGCCGCAACAGGGGTTTTCGATAAGGTGGTCACCGCGCGACTGGCTTCTTCAATATCGGCGAATACCAACAATGAAGAGGCTTTATACGGATGCTCGACCACAGTGTTATAGGTAATTTCGGCGATAAAACCCAGCGTGCCTTCCGAGCCAATCATCAAATGCTCAAGAACCTCGATAGGGTCTTCAAAATCAATCAAAGCGTTCAGTGCGTAACCTGTGGTGTTCTTCAGGCGATACTTGTGACGGATGCGTTCGCTTAGCTCGGCGTTGGCTTGAGTTTCCGCCACAAGGCGGTTCAGTCCGTCAATAATGTCTGGCCTTGCTACGCGAAACGCAGCAATGCTGTCGCTGCAACTGGTATCGAGCAGGGTCCCATCGCTGAATACCACTTTGATGCTGTCGATAGTCCGATATGAGTTTTGCGCGGTACCACAACACATGCCGCTTGCGTTGTTGGCTGCGATACCGCCGATTTTACAGGTGTTAATTGAAGCGGGATCTGGACCAATCTTACGTTGAAAAGGCGCGAGATACCTGTTGGCGTCGGCGCCGATCACTCCGGGCTGAAGTATGATTTTTTCACCGTTATCAATGATTTGATGACCACGCCAATCATCGGTCAGGGTAATTAATACGGAATCAGAGACGGCCTGACCGGAGAGACTGGTCCCCGCTGCGCGAAACGTAAAGTGTACTTCCATCTCTCGGCAACATTGAATCGCGTAAACGACTTCATCTAGGCTTTTTAATCGCAGCACGATTTTCGGTACCAAGCGATAAAAACTGGCATCGGTACCATAGGCGAGGCGCTTCGCCTCCTCGGTCACGATGCGTTCAGCGTCTATCTCGACTGCGAGCAGAGATTGGAGTTGGAGGTAGGTGTTGTCATTGATACGTTTCGACATGTCGGCTTCCTTGTGCTAGCTGCTGACCTTATGATTTTTCGATTAGTGGTCAGTAGAAACAAGGTGTCACAGCTGTCAATGATTTACCGTGACACCCGGCAGAGTTACTTAAAGTTGACTAATGAGTCTCGGTTGAGATCGTGAATGCTTTTCGCTCCTGTCAACGTCATCGCGACCCGCATCTCTTTTTCGTATAAGTCGAGCAGGTTTTCGACACCCGCTTGTCCTTGCGCCGCCAGAGCGTAGATGAAAGAGCGACCCAACAAGGTACAGTCTGCGCCAAGGGCAAGCATGCGTACCACATCAAGGCCGGTTCGAATGCCAGAATCGACAAAAATCTTCAAGTCGCCTTTCACGGCATCCGCAATGGTGGGTAATGCTTTGGCGGTAGAGAGCACGCCATCAAGCTGACGTCCACCATGGTTAGAAACCACGATTCCATCAGCACCAAAGCTGACGGCATCTTTGGCATCTTGCTCATCAAGAATGCCTTTGATTACCATTGGGCCATCCCAAAACTCGCGAATCCACTCAAGATCTTTCCATGAAATTGAAGGGTCAAAGTTAGCACCAAGCCAGCCGATGTAGTCTTCAAGCTTGGTCGGCTCGCCACGGTAGGTTGAAATGTTACCTAAGTCGTGAGGTGTACCTAACAGGCCGACGTCCACCGCCCAACTTGGGTGGCGCATCGCTTGAAACACGCGGCGCATTGCTGCATTGGGGCCACTCATTCCTGAATGCATGTCGCGATACCGCGCACCCGGCACTGGCATATCCACGGTAAACACCAGCGTAGTGACACCCGCGGCTTTGGCGCGCTCAAGTACGTTCTTCATAAAACCACGGTCTTTGAGTACGTAGAGTTGGAACCACATTGGACGCTGAATGGCAGGCACGACTTCTTCAATCGGACAGACAGAAACTGTCGACATGGTAAAGGGAATCCCTTTGTTCTCAGCTGCTTTCGCCGCTTGCACCTCACCGCGTCTTGCATACATGCCAGTCAGGCCAACCGGTGCCAGAGCGATGGGCATAGAAAACTGCTCACCAAAAATCTCTGTTTCTAGGCTAAGATCCTGCATGTTTTTCAATACGCGTTGTTTAAGTGCGATCTCGGCAAGATCTTCGGTGTTTCTTCTGAGCGTGTGCTCCCCATAGGAGCCGCCATCGATGTAATGAAAGAGGAACGGCGGCAATTTGGCTTTCGCCGCAGCACGGTAATCAGTCGAAGCAGAGATGATCATAATTCAATCCTATTAATGAGTTGTACGACGCCTTTCTCTTGAAGGCTTAGTATGGTCGACATCTAAAGCAGATGGCGTTAATGCTCATCGTTTTGCTAGCGTTTTCACATTCGCACTGGCTAGATTGGAGAGCATTAACGCCTTGGCGATTTACATTAGCGCATCGGTGATCTGTAGGCCGTAGATGGCAACCAGACCGACAACACCAGTCATAAGTAAGTAGTACATGGTTGGGATAATGGTCTTACGCAGGGTCGCGCCTTCACGTCCTAACAAACCCACAGTGGCCGATGCGGCAACCACATTGTGAATCGCAATCATGTTACCCGCCGCGGCGCCAACTGCTTGAAGAGCAACCACAACCGCACTTGAAATGGTCAGAGTTTGCGCCACTTCAAACTGGAATTGGCTAAACATCATGTTAGAGACAGTGTTAGAGCCGGCAATAAAGGCACCTAGTGCACCGACTGTTGCGCTGAGTGCAGGGAAGGCATCGCCAACAAGACCGGCAGCAAAGTTCGCTGTGGTAACCGGCATACTGGCCAAGTCGGCAGCATTGACGCCAGAGTTAATGAAGATACGCACCATTGGGATGGTAAACACCAGCACAAAACCTGCGCCAATCAGAGTTTTACTCGATTCACCGAACGCTTTGGCCAGCGGTGCTGCGCTACGTGATTGGAGTAAGACCGCAACCAAGGCAACAAAAACCAAGATCCCCCCAGGTAAGTAAAGAGGCTGGATTGCAGTGCTGACGCCAGTTTCGCCCAAAATATTCGAGAATGACACGCTGACGCCCGTCAGCATGGCTTTAAACTCAGTGCTAACGCGGCTTGCTACCAAAACCACGGCCAATAATACGTAAGGCAGCCACGCAAGTGCCATACTCATTGGCTTGGCTTTGATATCATCCAGTTCAATCTTCAGTGAGCCCAACCATTCTGCGGGCCATTTGTCTTCCTGTTCAAAATCCCATGTGGTTTTCGGCACTAAGAAGCCACGTTTGGCTGCGGATACTACAATCGATAGGCCAACTAAACCGCCAATCAGTGATGGGAATTCCGCACCAAGTAATACGCCAGTAAGCGCGTAAGGAACCGTGAAAGCAAGACCGGCGAAAAGCGCGAATGGTAAAATGTCCAAGCCTTCAGTCCAACTTCTGTTTTTACCGAAGAAGCGGGTCAACATCATTGCCATCAACACAGGAATCATAGTACCCACACCCGCGTGAATAAGGGCAACGCTTGAGGTGATCTGTTGTAAATAAGCCTCCCACGTTGAGCCATTGGCAATCAGGGCTTCACCGATATTGTGCGTATCAAGGCCTTTATTCACTCCAACGATGATAGGCGTACCAACCGCACCGAAAGAGACGGGGGTAGATTGAATCATCATACCCATCAATACAGCGGCCAGTGCGGGAAAACCAATTGCTACAAGCAGTGGCGCAGCGATCGCCGCTGGCGTGCCAAAACCCGATGCTCCCTCGATAAAGGAGCCAAAACACCAGGCAATAATGATGGCTTGTACACGTCGGTCGGGCGAGATGTTGGTAAAGCCGTTACGTATGGTTGAAATAGCGCCAGTGTGTTTGAGGGTGTTCAATAGGAAGATGGCGCCAAATACTATCCAAAGTACCGAGACGGTAATGCCTAAGCCTTGAAAAACTGAGGCAAGCACACGGGTCGCTGACATATCCCAGGCAAATAGGGCTATGACAACCGTTAGGCCGAAAGCTATTGGCATGGCACGTTTTGCTGGCCAGTTAAGTCCGACCAGGAGTATGGCAGCCACCACGATCGGTGAGAAAGCCACGAGGGCTAGTAGGGTATCGCTCATTGGTATGTCCTTTACTTTCTTCAATCAGGACTCTTAGGAGTCTCTTAAATTTTATATTTGTGATGGTTTTGTTAATTGGGGGTGAATTTACGCCTTTATTTTTTGTTGATATAGGGAAATAATGAAAATAATTAGTTCCAAAAGTGACATAATCGATGCGTGCAGATGATTTGATTCTTTTTTCTCAAGTAGTAGAAATGGGCAGTTTCAGTAAGGTTGCTGAAGCAAATAACCTTACAAATTCAGTAGTTAGCAAAAGGATTGCTCGTTTAGAAGAAGAAATTGGTGTTCAGCTATTATACCGAACAACGCGTAAATTGACGTTAACAGAAGCGGGTAAAGCGTTAACCCATGGTGCCAAAAATGTGAAGCAAGCCGCTCAAGAGGCGATGGACGCTGTCTCTGGCTTCGGAGAAAAAGTGAGCGGCCATATCAAAATGTCGGTTCCTTCGATTTCCGGTGATTTGATTTTAGCCGATGCCGTGGCTGAATTTTGTAACCTTCACCCTGGTCTAACGGTGGATATGTCATTAGATAATCGGTTTGTCGATTTAGTTGAGGGCGGTTTTGATCTGGTCATACGCACCGGATATTTGGAGGACTCGAGTTTGATCGCACGGCATATTCTTGATTCTCAGTGGGTGGTATGTGCGTCGCCCTCCTATATTGCTCGCAATGGCAAACCTTATGAGCCGCGAGACCTGACTAACCACAACTGTTTGCAGTACGCTTACCAAACCACAGGCGCCAGCGAGTGGGAGTTTAAGTCACAGCAAGGCAATTATATTGTGCGCGTCGCTGGGTCGTTTTCAACCGACAACGCAACCGCACTGCGCAAAGCGGCTTTGGGTGGGCACGGCATTGCCTATGTGCCTAGGTGCTTGGTCTACCATGATATTCGCAATGGCCAGTTAGTCGACTTGTTTCCCGAGCAGGTGGGTAAGAAGCTTGGGATATACGCTGTCTACCCATTTACCCGTCAGCCGCCTAATAAAGTGAAACTGTTGATCGAGCACATACGCACTCGCTACTTAGCAATATCGCATTATTTCTGATCAGCTCTGATTAGAATCAAACCACTAGATACAAAACAGCCGACGCATCCATGCGTCGGCTTTCTCGGCGGCCATACCGAACTCTTTTAAGCTTAGGCAGCTTGTTATGATTCGTCCAACTCAAATGACGCCGCGATCAGTTTCTTTGTGTCGTCACTTTGTGAGTTATGGAAAATCTCTTATGCGGTTCCTTCCTTCATTACTTCTCCTTTTTGCATCACTATCACTCGGTCTGACGAGGCTTTCACTACGCTCAAATCATGACAGATGAACAAAAAACCAATGTTATGCTTGCGCTGAATCTCTTTTAGCAAGTCGATTTCGGTTAATTGATCGTACGTGCCCCGTCCATTGCGGCGTTGTATTGTTTTAATGTCGAAAAATAATGGTGAGCCTTTTGAATTTGTTCAAGCTCAAACATCCACTTAGCACTGCGCTGGGCACTACAGAAAGCGGCGATGTGTTTGATAAGATCTTCGCATTGCTGATGAATGATAGCTTGTGTCGCGTGTACCAGATCAAACGATTCAATCGAGACGAACTGAAGATGAGCGTGAGTTTGGTTGAGCAGGTCGAATGCCTGTTGCTGCTGGCCCATTTTATTAAGGATTTCCGATTGAGAAACTGCAGCGTCCCTCAAACAGGCAATCAGACAACTAAATTGACAAGGCTTGGTTTGACCATCCGTTAAAGCATCTTGCAGATGACTGGGTAGGTGCTCTAGCACTTGATGATAGAGATAGTGCGCCTCGGGCCAATGCCCCTGCTGTAATAATTGTTCAGCTTTTAAATAGTGCGACCAGCACTGTTGTAAATCCATGCCTATAACCTTCACGCTAACCCATTTATGACTATTTAAATGCAATTAGTTATCAAATGCAAATAACTATCATTACAATATTGAATTTTATGGAGATTGATTAAAAAACGCTCGCTTGGACTCCAATTGGCTGTAAGTCACTAAAATATAATAAAAACTGGCCTAAACTAGTGATAAGAGAACAATAACAACAAGGATAGAGTGATGACGATTCAAAGACTTGAAGCAGGTCAGCTGTACCTTCCCGCTGAACTTGAAAAATTAGAAAGCAAGTCGACTAAAGAGTTGGCGCCTATTGATGAAATCGTCGGACAGGAGCGTGCACAAAAGGCAGTCGAGTTTGCCATGTCGATCAAAGAGAAAGGCTATAACATCTATGCCATCGGCCAAAATGGCTTGGGTAAGCGTACCATGATCTTACGCTACCTTAATCGCCATCAGCATGACGCAAACGCACTGTTTGACTGGTGTTATGTGGCCAATTTTGAAGACATCCGTACCCCAAGAGTACTGAAACTGCCGTGTGGGGTGGGCAGCCGATTCCGTCAAGATATCGAAAAACTAATGGCAAAATTGCTTAATGCCATGCCGCTCGCCTTTGACAACGAGCTTTACTATAGCCGAGCGGACAAACTTAAAAACCAGTTGGCCGCCAAACAGGAAGCGGAACTAGCGCAAATCAGTCGAGATGCGAAAGAGAAAGGGATTAGCTTAACCATTACCACACAAGGCGACTATCAATTTGTGGCGATGAATGGTGAAGAACTGCACACCGAGGAATCATTTGATGAGCTGAGTAAGAAAGAGCAAGAAGCATTCGGCGAAACCATTGACGCATTAGAGGTTAAACTGAGAAACATGGTTCGCCAGTTGACCGAGTGGGAAGAGGCGTACAGTGAAAAAATCAAGAAGCTGAATGATGAAGTTACCTTAGATGTCATTACCCACTTCATCAAACAGTTGAAAAAAGACTACTCGAGTTATCCGGCAATCAAAACCTACTTAACCGAGCTGCAGCAAGACATTGTCGAGAACGCCGATATTTTTCTTGAACAGGGGGATGAGCAAGGTGAGGTTGCCAATGCATCACTAGATAAGAAGTTACCGCGTCGTTATAAGATTAACGTTCTAGTAAGCCGTAAAGAAGATGTGTTCCCCATCGTGGTAGAGGAGAACCCTAACTATCACACTTTGTTTGGTTATATTGAGACGGCAACTTTCAAAGGCACCGTATTTACTGACTTTTCGCTCATTCGACCCGGTAGCTTGCACAAAGCGAATGGCGGCGTGCTGTTGATGGACGCACAGAAAGTGTTGGAGCAACCCTATGTGTGGGATGGGCTTAAGCGAGCGTTAAGAGCGCGTCAGCTTAATCTCACCTCGCTAGAAAAAGAGGTGACATTGACTGGTACCGTGTCACTCGACCCAGAGCCTATCCCTCTGGATGTGAAGATTATTCTGTTTGGGGACTATCGCACCTATCAACTACTGCAACATTACGATCCTGAGTTCAGCGAGTTGTTTAGAGTCACCGCCGATTTCGAGGACGAAATGAAGCGCGATGCTGATTCTGAGCTGCAATATGCTCGCTTTATATCAAGCGTGGTGAATGATAACGGTATGCTGCACTGCGATCGAAAAGCAATCGCACGCATCATCGAGCACAGCTCAAGGCTTGCCGGCGACCAGAATAAAATTTCGCTCCATTCTGCCAATATCGCTAACCTGCTGCGTGAGTCCAATTATGTCGCTCGCCAAGCCAATTCCAACATGATTCGCCAGAGCCATGTGGAAGAAGCATTGGCCAATCAAGAGCTGCGAGTGAGCAGACTCAAGGACAGCGTAATGGAGAGTTTTGTCAACGGTACAACGCTGATCCACACCCACGGAGAAGCGGTAGGGCAAGTTAATGCGCTATCGGTACTGAGTACCAGCGAATATATGTTTGGCGCGCCAAACCGAATCACCGCTACGACCTGCTACGGTGAGGGTGACGTTATCGACATTGAACGCAGCGTCGACTTAGGCGGCAGTATCCACTCAAAAGGGGTGATGATCCTCAGTGCTTACTTGTCCACGGTGTTTGGCAAGACCGCCAAAGTGCCGCTCAATACCACGATTACGTTTGAACAATCTTACGGTGGTGTTGATGGTGACAGTGCCAGTATGGCGGAGTTTTGTGCGGTGGTGTCGGCATTTTCCAAACAGCCCAATCGTCAGGATATCGCGATTACCGGCTCGATGAATCAGTTTGGTGAAGCTCAACCCATTGGTGGCGTGAACGAAAAGATTGAAGGTTTTTTTGATGTGTGTGAAATCAAAGGGCGCACGCCAGAGCAAGGGGTGATTATTCCGCGCTCGAACATGCATAACCTGATGTTAAGGCCAGATATCGTGAAAGCGGTAGAAAAGGGAGAATTTCATATTTGGGCTATTGACCATGTTACCGAAGCCATTGAGCTATTCACCGGCAAACCGGCAGGGACACCAACAGATGAAGGGAGTTATCCGATTGATACTGTGTTTGGTATTGCTCAAGCTAAACTCAACGCCTTGCGTAAGTAATGGAGACCTTTGGTAGCGATAGAGCCCCGTAGGGGCTCTTTTTCGTTATGTTATAAGTCGATGACCTCATTACCTGATGTGGCGCCTTTTGCAAAAGTGGCAATATTCGCTAGCGTTGTATCAGCAATGTTGCCCAAGGCTTCATGAGTTAAGAAAGCTTGATGCCCAGTGAAAAGTACATTGTGACACGCAGAAAGTCTTCGAAATACATCATCTACGATCACGTCGTTAGACTTGTCTTGGAAGAACAACTCCTTTTCGTGCTCATAAACATCGAGACCCAGCGCGCCGATTCTTCCCCGCTTCAATGCCTCTACTGCGGCGGCAGAGTCGAGCAGCCCACCACGGCTGGTATTGACGATCATCACGCCGTCCTTCATCTGTTCGAATGCGGCTTCATCCAGCAAGTGGTAGTTATCTTCAGACATAGGGCAGTGTAGGGTGATGATATCGCTACGCTCAAATAGAGTTTGTCTAGACACGTACTGGGCGCCCATTTCAAGTGCCTGCGGGTTCTGGTAAGGGTCATGACACAAAATTTCCATCCCTAGACCTTTTAAAATCCGCATGGTCGCGATACCAATTTTTCCTGTACCAATGACGCCGGCGGTTTTACCAAAGAAGTTAAACCCGACCAGACCCTCTAGATTGAAGTTTGCATCGCGAGTTCTTTGATACGCTTTATGGAAACGGCGGTTGAGACTCATCATTAGGCCGACTGTATGTTCGGCCACAGACTCAGGTGAATAGGCAGGAACACGTACCACTTGGATCTGATAATGTTTGGCAGCCTCAAGATCAACGCGATCAAAGCCAGCGCAGCGCATGGCTACCAACTTTACCCCTTGTTCGGCAAGTTTTGCCAACACCTCACGACTTAAGTCATCGTTGACAAAAGCACACACGGCTTGACAGTCGTGAGCCATTTTGGCGGTTTTTACCGTCAGGGGAAACTCATGGAAGTGAAGATTAAGTCCATAACTTTGGTTAGCTTGGCTAAACGAAGCTTGATCGTACGATTTGCAACTAAACACAGCGACATCAATCATAATAACCTCTCAAAAAAAATGTCGGAGAGTAATGCTGCTATTGAATACCTATTTGCAGTGAAAATAAACCATGGTTTTAATAGGGCTAAGTTGTTCTTGATTGCTAGCTTAAATTACTGAAATATAGGGATATAGCATCTAACCTCAGGGCCGCTGAAATGATAACTTTAACTCCCATGACTCCCGATCATCTCGCTCAAGTCGTCGAACTCTCGGTAGTCACGGAGCAACTCCCTTTTGTTGGCACGACTCAAGAAGTCTTGCTTAACGCCGACGACAAGGTGCACCCTCATGTGGTTTTGAACGAGCAACAAGTGGTAGGCATTTTTTTGATTGATACTCAATACCACCTCGCTTATCCATTTGCCGACGCGAGCAGCTTGGGCTTTCGCGCTTTTCTCATTGATAAGCATCAACAAGGAAAAGGCTACGCGCAGCAAGCACTAAAACAACTCAATAGCTATCTTGGTTTGCACTATCCGAGCTTTAATCGAGTGTTTCTCACCGTAAACTGCCGCAATGCGCAGGCATACCACTGTTACCTCAAAGTCGGGTTTATTGATACCGAAGAACAATACCTGGGCGGCGCCGCTGGGCCTCAGCATATTATGTGGCTATCTTTGGTCAAGGAATGATTAAATCAATAAGTTGAAATGATAGAAATGTTATTATCTATAACGCGGTTCTAATTGTCGATCTCTGTCACTCAAAGTACTCATTTTACTGCTAGTTTTATTTATTGGATGTGGTCTTGGTATTTTTCGCGCATTGGACGAAGACGAAGAAGCCTCGACACAATGATGATTAGACGGCTAGGAATATGGATATGTTAGTGACGAAGTTTAAAGAGGTCTCTATCGCCGCAAGGGCGTGGTCGATTTTGGTTTTGTTTGCTATTGGGTTATTAGCAAACACCGTGTTGAATATTGAAAAATCTAGAGAGCACATGCGCGAAAACTACGAGCAAGGTGTTGAAAACTTGGTCGAAAGTTCGTTAGGTGTGTTGGGTCATTATCATCAAAAAATGCTCAATGGCGATCTGAGTGAGTCGGTGGCAAAAGAGAGGGCGCTGGAGGCGATCAGTTCGATGCGTTTTGATGGCGATAATTATATCTTCATTGGAGACAGCAATGGGGTGCAGCTTGCGACGGGAGTCGCTTCTCTGCTGGGCACCAACATTATGGATCTGCAAGATAGTGAGGGCAGATACTTTGTAAGAGAGCTCTATCAAGTGGCACGTTCTGGTGGAGGCTTTGTTGACTACCACTGGAACAACCCCGACAAACAAACCTTAGATCCGAAAACAAGCTATGCCGCGATGTTTCAACCCTGGAACTGGATGGTCGGCTCCGGGATGAATATGAAGGCGCTAGAAGCCGCAATGGTTCGCTCTGAAGTCGCTTCGTTAACCTATGCGGCCGGCATTCTATTGGTTTTGGTCATAGTGGTCGCATACTTCATAAAAACGATAACATCGCCACTTAAACGGACCTTGAAAGCCATGCAGACGTTATCTGAAGGCGAAGGCGATCTCACCCAGAGGCTCAAGGAAGAGGGCAGCAAAGAGCTCATCTATTTAGCGCGCTACTTCAACCAGTTTGTCGCTTCCATTCAGGGGATCATGCTCAAGATTTCCGACGCAGGAACACAAGTTTCTGCTTCGGCTACGCAACTTGCAGATTCAGTGCATCATATTGATGACAGCCTTAATCAGCAACAAAATGACGTAGATATGCTTGCCACTGCAATGACAGAAATGCTGGCCACAGTAGAAGAGGTCGCGAGTCGGACTGCAGAGTCGAATGATGCCAGTCGTCAAGCGGCAAAAGAGACACAAAACAGCCATGTTATTGTAGATAAAAATGTTGTTGAGGCGAATGCTCTTGCCGAACAAATCAATGAAGCCGTAGCAGTCGTACAGCAGTTGGCTAGTGATGCCAAAAATGTCGATACCGTGCTTGAAGTGATTCGCGGCGTCGCTGAGCAAACTAACTTGCTTGCGCTAAATGCTGCTATTGAAGCGGCGCGCGCAGGCGAGCAAGGACGAGGCTTTGCTGTGGTGGCCGATGAGGTCAGAACCTTATCGCAGCGAACTCAAGAGTCGACAATTGAGATTCAAAATATCGTTGAAAAGCTGCAAACGGGAGCAGAAAATGTGGTGGTGGTTATGAATCAAGGGGCTCAAAAAGCCACTCAAGCCTCTCAACTCTCTACCCAAGCGGGACAAACTCTCAATTTGATCAACCAAGAAGTTCATACCATTGAAGAGATGGCGCAGCATATTGCGACCGCAGCTGAACAGCAGACGGTTACTGTCAACGACATTAACCGCAATGTGGTGAGTTTGAGTGATATGGCTAGCTCTGTATCACAGGAGTCGACTCAAATGGCTAGTTCGGGTAAAGAACTGCGTCGGGTGTCCGAGAACCTAATGGGCACGATTCGTCGGTTTAAACTTGCCTGATCCAAACCCGCCAATGGCATGACCCTAGTGGCTAGTGTTAGAATCCGGGCACAGTTCTAAACCTAGCCACAATTATGAGACATTTAACCACCGCGATTCACCCTGATATCGACCATCTCGACGACAAAACCATTTTCAAACGCGATGCCGCGCGGGCGATTGTGGTCGATGGCGAGGACATTCTTTTGCTTTACACCGAGCGTTATCACGACTACTCCATCCCAGGTGGTGGTGTGGATGAAGGGGAAGACATCATCGCTGCTATGGTTCGCGAGTTAGAGGAAGAGACCGGAGCTCAGGACATTCATGCGATTAAGCCATTTGGTATTTATGAAGAGTTTCGACCTTGGTACAAAGAGGACGCTGATGTGGTCCACATGACCTCCTATTGCTATACCTGCAAAATCGCTCGTCGACTCGGCGACACCAACTACGAAGATTATGAAATCAAAAATGGCATGAAAGCCATGTGGGTTAACATCCACGACGCTATCGCACATAATGAGCAAACAATGGCCGAAAGCCCGAAAAAGGGCTTGAGTATTGAGCGAGAGACCTATCTTTTGCATTTAGTGGCAAAAGAGATGCTCTGATTAACAACGCCTGCGCTCTGCAGGCGTTTTTTGTAAAACCGCTTAGATTCCTGGCTCCTTTGCGCCACTTTTTGTACTCGGCGTCAAATATGCTTCTATACTTATCCAAGTAATTGAATTATTGATAGTAATTTGTAGTATAAGAGTTTACGGACATAATTAATCGACTGAGGGATTAGGATATGAGAATGCTGTCTCGCTTGCTTATGGGAGGCGTCATGGCCGCCGCTGTCAGCTTATCAGCGAACGCCGATGTGATTGAAACCCAAGTGTTGGTCGGCTTTGGTGAGCCCAAATACAGCCCCGACTTTGCTCATTTTGACTACGTCAATCCAAACGCTCCCAAATACGGCAAAGTGGTCTATGGTCAAGTCGGTACCTACGACAACTTCAATCGTTTTGCGTCACGCGGCGTCGCAGCTGCCAAGAGTGGTGAACTGTACGACACATTAATGTACTCGCCGAGTGACGAAGTCGATGCCTACTATCCTTTGATTGCCGAGAAAGTTCGCTATTCCGATGACTACACGTGGCTAGAAGTGGATATCAATCCCAAAGCGCGTTTTCACGACGGCCAGCCGATCACGGCTCACGATGTCGCCTTCACCTTTGATAAGTTTATGAGTGAAGGCGTGCCGCAATACCGAGTTTATTATCAAGACATCAAATCCGTCACAGCGAAAAACGACTTGACCGTGCGAATTGATATGGTGACGCCAAATCGTGAAAAAATGTTCAGCTTTGCTCAGGGTGCACGAGTACTGCCTAAGCATTTTTGGCAGGACAAAAACCTCTCTGAACCTTTAGCGACTCCGCCGGTGGGTAGTGGTGCCTATAAGGTGAGCGATTACAAGCCAGGGCAAAGCGTGACTTACGAGTTGGTCGATGATTACTGGGCAGCGGATCTGCCGGTTAACATTGGGCGTAACAACTTCAAACAGATCCAATATGACTATTACCGAGACGATACGGTAATGTTGGAAGCGTTTAAGGCAGGGGAGTTTGATTTTAGATTAGAGAACTCGGCGAAGTTTTGGGCCAACTCCTACACAGGTAGCAACTTCGATAAAGGCTACATCATTAAGCAAGAAATCCCTCATCAGAAGCCAGAGAGTACTCAAGCCTTTGTATTTAATACTAAGCGTGACATCTTTAGCGATCCACAGGTTCGCGAGGCGCTCACTTATGCGATGGACTTTGAGTGGATGAACAACAACATGTTCTATGGTCAGTATTCGCGCACTCGAAGTTATTTTCAGAATACCGATTATGAAGCAAAGGGCACGCCATCAGAGCAAGAGCTGGCGATTTTGAACCCGTTTAAGTCGCAACTGCCTCCTCGCTTGTTCACCGAAGAGTATCAGCCACCGGTTACCGATGGTTCGGGCCGGATTCGCAGTCAAATGCGCACTGCATTTAAGTTACTTAAGCAAGCGGGCTGGGAGCTAAAAGATAAGGTGATGACCAATACGGCCACCGGCCAGCCTATGTCGTTTGAGCTGCTGATCTACAGTCCGACCACTGAGCGGATAGCCATTCCGGTGCAGAAGAACCTGGCGCGGATGGGGATCGAGATGAAAATCCGCACCGTAGATACCACACAGTACATCAAGCGTCTTAGAGACCGAGATTTCGACATGGTGTCATCTGCATACTCTGCCAATGCTTACCCAAGTCCAAACCTGATGATTGTATGGAACTCCAACTACTTAGATTCTACCTATAATACTGCTGGGGTCACCGACCCGGTGGTAGACCATCTGACGATGGAAATCGCCAAGAACCAGCAAGATCCGCAGGCGCTACTGTCGCTGGGTCGCGCATTGGATAGGGTATTGCAGTGGAACTTTTACATCATTCCTCAGTGGCACGCTGGAAAATATCGCGTCGCGATGTGGGATAAGTTTGAGAGACCAGAGGTGTTACCTAAGTATGACCTAGGTGTCGATACCTGGTGGATTTCAGAGCAGAAAGCTCAGTTATTACCTGAGAAGCGCCGTTAAGCAAGGATTACTATGGCTGCGTATATATTTCGCCGACTGCTGCTGGTTATTCCAACGCTGTGGGCGATCATCACCATCAATTTCTTTATTATTCAAATTGCGCCAGGTGGTCCGGTAGAGCAGGCGATAGCGCAGCTAGAAGGTCATAGCTCTGGCATCATGGAGCGTTTTGCTGGTGGCGGAAGCGAAGTGGATCTCAATGTCGGCGACGAAGCACAGGCGTCAGGCTACAAGGGCTCACGCGGACTGGACCCAGAAGTGGTAGAGGCGATCAAGAAGCAGTTTGGTTTCGATAAGCCACTGCACGAGCGTTATCTGGATATGCTGGTCGACTACGCCACGTTTAATTTTGGCGACAGCCTGTTTAAAGGTGGTAATGTCATTGACTTGATTGTTGAGCGTTTGCCCGTTTCGATTTCATTGGGTTTGTGGAGTACGCTGATCATCTATTTGATCTCTATTCCACTCGGCATATTGAAAGCGATTCATCATGGCAGCCGGTTTGATATCTGGTCGAGTGCCGTAGTGATTGTTGGTTATGCTATCCCAGGTTTTTTGTTCGCCATTATCTTGATCATACTGTTTGCCAGTGGCAATTACTTCAGTTGGTTTCCGCTAAGAGGTTTGGTTTCAAGTAACTTTGACCAGCTGACTTGGTATCAACAGATAGTCGATTACTTTTGGCACTTAACCCTACCGATCCTTGCGATGGTGATCGGCGGTTTTGCGACCTTGAGTATGTTGACCAAGAACTCGTTCCTAGACGAAATCAACAAACAGTATGTGGTTACTGCCAGAGCGAAAGGATTGGATGAGCGCGACATCCTGTACAAGCACGTTTTTCGCAATGCGATGTTGATCATTATTGCAGGGTTCCCCGCAGCTTTTATCAGTATCTTTTTCACCGGTTCGATGCTCATTGAGGTGATGTTTTCGCTGGAAGGAATTGGGTTACTTGGCTTTGAGTCAACCATTCAACGAGATTATCCGGTGGTGTTTAGCTCTCTCTACATCATGACGTTACTGGGATTAATTTTGAGTATTATTTCGGATCTGACTTATACCTGGGTCGACCCACGCATTGATTTTGAGGCGCGCTAATGACATCAACTAAAAAGCCTCGTAATCCGCTAAACGAGGCACGTTGGTTACGTTTTAAGGCTAATAAACGTGGATTTTGGTCGTTGTGGCTGTTCTCTCTACTTTTTATTGTTAGCCTATTTGCAGAAGTGATCGCCAACGATAAGCCATTGGTGATTCGTTTCGACAACCAATGGTTTTTCCCTATTGTGACTCAGTACGCCGAGACTCGATTTGGTGGAGAGTTTGAGACTGAGGCCGATTATACCGATCCTTACGTTATCGACCTGATTGAAGAGAAGGGCCATATCATTTGGCCACTTATCCCTTTTAGTTACGATACGATCAACTTCAACATTCAAGGTTCAGTTCCATCGGCCCCCGATAGTACCAACTGGCTTGGAACCGATGATAAAGGCCGTGATGTATTAGCCCGAATCATTTATGGTTTTCGTATTTCGGTGCTGTTTGGCTTTATCTTGACCATTATCTCTAGTGTGATTGGTGTGATTGTTGGGGCGACACAAGGTTACTATGGGGGCTGGCTCGACCTCTTTGGTCAGCGATTTATCGAAGTCTGGTCGGGCATGCCGACGCTGTTTTTGCTGATCATTTTGTCGAGTTTCGTCGAGCCTAACTTCTGGTGGCTACTCGGGATTATGGTTGCGTTCAGTTGGATGAGTTTAGTTGGTGTGGTCAGGGCCGAGTTCTTACGGTGTCGTAACTTCGACTATGTACGCGCAGCTCAGGCGATGGGTGTCTCTGATCAGCGGATTATGCTCAGACATATGTTACCCAACGCGATGGTGGCTTCCTTAACCATGATGCCATTTATTCTCTCTGGCTCCGTTACCACCCTTACCTCCTTAGACTTTTTGGGCTTTGGCTTACCGACGGGATCGCCATCTCTTGGTGAACTCTTGGCGCAAGGAAAAGCCAACTTGCAGGCACCTTGGTTGGGCTTTTCTGCATTTATCGTGCTGTCAGTGATGCTGACACTGTTGGTGTTTATTGGCGAAGCGGTGCGTGATGCATTTGACCCACATCATCAAGGAAAAGCGTCATGAGCAAAACAGTATTAACGATTGATGGCTTAAGTGTTGGTTTTGGACGCGGTAAGCGCATTGAACCGGTTACCCATGATGTCTCACTTGCAATCAAAAAAGGTGAAACGTTAGCTTTGGTGGGCGAGAGCGGCTCTGGTAAGTCGGTGACAGCTAACTCGATACTCAGGTTACTGCCTAAAGGGTCAGCGCACTATCTATCTGGGCGGATTGACTTTGACGGTATCGACATGCTCACTTGCTCGCAACGACAATTACGTGGTATCCGCGGTGGGCGCATCGGTATGATTTTTCAAGAGCCGATGGTGTCATTGAATCCGCTGCATAAGATTGGCAAACAGTTGGTGGAGACCTTGGCGATTCATCGTGGTATGCGTAGCAAAGCGGCGCATGCCCATGCGATAGAGTGGCTGGCGAAAGTCGGGATCCGTAACCCAGAATATAAAGTCTCAGCTTACCCACATGAACTCTCGGGAGGAGAGCGTCAACGTGTGATGATCGCGATGGCGCTGATTAATGAGCCTGAACTGCTGATCGCTGATGAGCCGACGACTGCCTTGGACGTATCGGTTCAAGCGCAAATACTCGACCTGCTGAAACAACTGCAACAGGAGCTGGGTATGGCGATGCTATTTATTACTCACGACCTGAGTATTGTCCGCCGTATTGCAGACCGAGTTGCGGTAATGCAGCATGGCAGGTTGGTCGAGACGGGGCAGTGTCAGCAGATATTCAGCGCGCCAAGCCATCCGTATACTCAAAAGCTGATTGATTCTGATCCAAAAGGCCAACCAGTCGCTGTGCAAGGAGGATTCGAGTCACTGTTGAATGTGAAACAGTTAAGAGTTTGGTTCCCAATCACAGGCGGGATTTTCAAGCGCGTGGTGTCGCATATTAAAGCGGTGACCGACATGCAGTTCGATCTAAAACGTGGACATTCGATTGGTTTGGTTGGCGAAAGTGGCTCTGGCAAATCAACCACCGGGATGGCGATACTGCGTTTGGTCAACTCTGAAGGCTCTATTCAGTATCAAGCCAATGAGTTACAAGGGTTGGACCGTAAAGCGATGCTGCCATTTCGTAGTAAGATGCAGGTTGTGTTTCAAGATCCATTCTCAGCGCTAAATCCGCGCATGTCGGTGGCCGAAGTAATTGGTGAAGGGTTGCGTGTGCATCAACAACTGACCGAAGAACAAATTGATGCAGAAATTTGCCGTGTGATGGAAGAGGTAGACTTAGATCCGCAAACCCGACATCGCTATCCAAATGAGTTTTCCGGTGGTCAACGTCAACGCATAGCGATTGCGCGCGCGCTTATCCTCAAACCGGAATTTATTCTCCTTGATGAACCGACGTCATCTTTGGATCGCACCGTCCAAGCGCAAGTTTTACAGTTGCTCAAACAACTGCAACAAAAATATCAGCTCACTTATCTATTTATCAGCCATGATCTGAGCGTGGTGCGCTCGCTATGCCATTACACCATAGTGATGAAGCAAGGCGAGATCATAGAGCAAGGTGATACGTCGGTGCTGTTTACCCAGCCAACCCATCCTTACACGCGCCAACTGGTTGAGCTCTCTTATTTATGAAAAAGCCACTCATGTTGAGTGGCTTAAAGAGTTATACCAAATGGGATAAATAGATGTTCAGATATTTATGCTGTTTGGTTTTAAAGTTCGCGGATATTGTCTTCGCTCCACATGCTTTCAAAAGTTTTACTGATATCGAACTCAGTCAAGTGAGCAACGTGAAAGTTTAGCAGTTCGAGGTCGTAAGATGGGTCGGTATACACGATCCCTTGATTAATCGCTGCAACTAATCTGTCAGCTTGGTCGCTGCTGTAAGCTTGATTTTCTAGTCGAGTTTGGCGCTGCAACTCTTGTCGAACTTGACTGACAATCATTTCGTATTCGGCTTGAGTAAATCCTGACGCAGCGGCGCGGCGGATCTCTTCACGCACTAACTTTTGCGCTTCAGCGCGCTCATTGGGTGACAGGCCGCTCACACGGATCTGACTCATTAACTGTTGTTGGAATAAGCGATGGTTTTTTACCTGTACGGTTGCGATCGACTGCTGCTGTTCGAGTGCGTGAGCGATGCGTTGTTCAATTAATCTGTTCGCCAACATTGCCATAAGCATGTCTTTACGTTGCTGCTTGCTATCAATTTCCGATTGAAGCGGCTTGAATGTGACCAATGCTAAAGCATCGTTCATATCCTGCGTGTTGTTATCAGTCGCGGGGATGGTGTCATTCGCCAAATGGATAGATGATGAATTGCTTACATCCCAGTGCGCAAACTGTCGGCGAATGAGTCTGGTGACTTCTCGGCTTTTCACACCGCCAGTCACAATCACGCTGATGTTATTCGGTTGGTAATAACGCTGATGAAACTCACTGATGGCCTCGTTTAAAGGTTGAGCAGACAGCTTTGCGAACTCCGCTTGTAGCGAATCGTCATCAGAATGAGGCGCTTGAACTAACGCAGCTTTGATGTGATCTAAATGCTGTTCAAGTTGAGCGTAGTCAGCGTGGGCTAAGTCTAGGCTCAATACCGTTTGTGCGGAACCAATTGAAGCTTGCCACTGGCTGCTCGCCGTGATGTTGGTTGCGATGAGCTGAGAGAGCATAGGTTCCGCAGAGCCATTATTCACGTCAGCGCCGATACGCACACGAATCGAGAGTTCGTCTGAGGTGCGGCTTGTTGGTAACACAATATAGCGTAAACCATTTTCCAAGTTGGACACAGTAGTGTTAGCGGGCAAATTGATATCAGTGTGCTCAAACCAAATTGCAGATTGCTCAGCACTATAGGCAGCAGGTGAAATCATTAGGGCGGCCGAGAGGGCAGCTGTCAACATTGGACGAAAAGATACAGGCACAGATTACTCCAAAAACATAGATTGGTGCTTATTTCCATGTTCTAACTCTCATTGAGAGAGGAGTGTTTGTCTATTCCATTTACAATACCAAACAGCATAAATATCTGGTCTGGTTTAAGAAGCGTGTGCTTCGAAACACTAGCGAACGATTTAAGTTGGGCGAATTTTCTACAACTAAAGTTAATTAGTCAACCACAATTATGGCTGGGATGAATGTGTCTTAAAATTGAGAGGGATAGTCTTAGACTTTGACGTAGCGGCTAGCACTAGCAACAGATAGGGGTTTAGCAAACCAATAGCCTTGCAAATAAGTGGCGCCCATATCGGTAAAGGTTCTTTGCATTTCGGCGCTTTCAATGCCTTCAATGACGATAGAAATACCATAGTTATTGCAAAGGGACATGACAAAAGAGAGATATTCAAAAGTGACTGGGTTTTCAAAAGAGCGCCATGCTACCGACTTATCGATTTTGATTTGCGACAGGGGTAAATCGAAGAAGCTATTGAGTGAGGTATAACCGGCACCGAAGTCGTCGAGAGAAAGATGAAACCCGAGCCGTTTTAGCGTATGAAGCTGATTGATGGCTTGCTTGTTGTTATCCAAAATAATGGTCTCGGTTAGCTCGAGCACCACTGAGCTTGGTTCGACTTGATAGCGTTCCAGAAGCTGTTTTAATGTTGTTGGAAACTGCTCGTTGAGCAGTTGGAGTACAGAGACGTTAATATTGACCCGCACACTCTGTGAGTGAGTTTGTTGATATTTGCGGATGAACTGGAATGCCTTTTCACACACAAAATAGCCGAGTTCATTGATAAGCCCTTTGCGCTCTGCAACGCTAATAAACTCATCGGGGAAGATTTGGCCAATTTCTTCACTTCGCCAACGTACTAAAGACTCAAAACTCGCCACTTGTTGAGATTGACAGCAGATTATCGGTTGGAAATTAACCGACAGTTTGCCGTTGCGGATGGCATTGCCCAGTTCCTGCTCGACATAAAAGTGGCGGTCGACTTGGCGCTTTGTCTCGCCGATGTAGACTTTGGCAACTTGGCCTTGGTTATTGGCAAACTGGCTAGTTTGGGCCGCGATCTTAACCAAGTCATCAGCGTGCATTTCACTGCAAATATCGGGGTAAAACCCGATGCAAATATCGGTGGCGTAGAGAAAGTCTATGGTCTTAACTGACTCCCGATAGGCCTCACATACCCGTTGTGCTAACTGGTTCAGTTCGTTCTCTTGATAGTGTCCGCGGACTAAAATAGCGAAATCGTGAGATTGAATCCGGTACAAATCGACGAACTGATCGGGAAACTCGCCTAAGGTTCCAGTGAGATGAGAAAGCAGGTTTCGCATGATTTGCGAACCGTATAAGGTCTGATATGAACGAGTATTACCCAACTGAATATACATCAAATGGTGTGGTTGAGTGGCGACGCCTTTAAGGTTATCGATATCCATCGCCAGTTTCTGTTCGTTTGACAGCCCCGATGACCCATCTTTAAATGAAGACTGATGAACGTACGTTTCCATCAGTTTCTGGTCCGAAATGTCTTTATGACAGCCAATCATAAAACGTTTACCGTTGACCGTCTTAGTGACTGCCGTGCCTTCCAGCCAAGTGTATTGACCATTGGTGCAACGAACTCGATATTGCACTGTCACGCGAAGACCATCTTCTTCTATATGTTCGCCTACTTTTTGCTCAAGTTCTTTTTGGTCGAGAGGATGCACTAAGTCGAGCCATTTGCTTAGGGACGTGTGACCTGAAGATTCGATACCAAAGCGTTGGTAAAATTTGGGATTATAGAAACAGACGTGCTCGGTATCAGACATGTAAAAAATGCCATCGCTGAGCACATCAATCATGTGACGGAACTGATTATCCATCAACGCATCTAACTCTGCCCCAGACAACGTCTCTGCCCCAGCATCGCACAGATCAACCGCAAACTGGTCGATATGCTCTACTTTCGGGCTCGGTGTGAGGCTTTTGATTGATTGCGACATGATTTTGGTCGTTACTCGTCAACGTGAATATATGTAAAAACAAAGTTATCAATGGAGTATTACATAAATATTCTTGTTAATCATGCCACATGGCTCTCAATCTAAGCGTTTCAATTGAAAGTTATTCTCATATATAAGTGTTTGATTATATATAAGAACCGCCAGTGGACTATCTTTTCTAGTCAAGCCGATAGTTGGCAAGGATGCGATCGATAGTGCCATCGCGTTTGATTTGCTCTAACGCTTGATTGAACTTTTCGACGAAGTCTTGTTTATAGTGAAATCGATCGTCTGGATCTCGCGTGTAACCTAGATAGCCGTACTCACTGCTGACCCTAGTCGCAATGGTTGGCGACCAATCGATATCTACCTCTTTACTGTCTTTGAGTAGTTTCAATTCCCATAATATGGAGAGACGATCATTCATGTAGCAATCGATGCGCTGCTTATATAAGTTAATCATACTGGCGCGATTGCTTTTGGCTTCTTTTAGTTGAATATCGCCTCTATCGACCGACTGCCAGAAAGCCTTGCCACCTAAGGCGTAAGATTGGTTCACTCCAATCGTTAGCCCATAGTACCCCTGTGGCCAGTTAGTGATATCGCGGCCAATCAGGTTCTCAGGGTGACACATCACTACCACTTCTTCTTCCAATATAGGATCTGAATAAGGCGAAATGTATAGCCGTCGGTCCGAATAGTAATAGGGAGGGAACAGTGCAAACCCTTCTCCAACTTCGAGCATTTTGAGGCCGCGTTTCCATGGCAGAGGCACCATGGTAACTTGGTATTTTGGCATGTGTTCGAATGCGGCTGACAGAATATCGGCATAGATGCCTTTGACTTTTCCTTCTTCAGCGTAACTGTATGGCGGGTAGGCATCGTCACCGTAAATCGTGACCTTCATAGTGGGATGGTAGGCGAGGGCACGATTGGCCAGCAGCAAAAATGATATCAATAACAGACTCCATTTCAACATACTGCTCCTCGGCTTATTCTCTACATACTTTTAACTTTAGTTTATTAATTGCGGCTTAGAGATTAAACTCTTGGGTTTGTGAACATCCTACAGAGTAAGTTATGACACACGAACACCAACCAGGCGAAGAGATTGAGATTGAAGCGATCGGCATAGAAGTATCGTCTCAACCGATTGAACTGTACAAAGTTTTCAAAATTGCCAATTTAGTGGGTGGTGGCGGTGAAGCCAAGCACCTTATTGCCGAAGGGTATGTCGCGGTGAATGGTGAGTTAGAAACGCGCAAGCGCCGTAAGATGTATGATGGTGACTTCTTTGAGTTCAACCAAGAATATTATGTGGTAGTGTGTGACGCGCCGGCCATCGATGAACAGAGTGATGATCAGCCAATAGCTTCAACGCTGGAGGCAAAGCCCGCGCCATCACAACCCAAACAGAAGAACAAGAAAAATAAATCCAGCGACAAACCAAACAAATCTGGTAAGGGACGTGCCTCTATCGACTTTTTCTAGATTTGACTGGCGATCGATAAAGTGGCAACTCTTGTGCCCTTTATTTGGTGAGTTCTTCGATGATAGGGCACTCACTCCCCGAGTCGCCTGGACAGGCGGAAACCCAACTTTTTAGTTGGGTTTCAATCTCTTTAAGCTGAGCAATCTTATGCTCCACCTCTTGCAACTTCTCTTTGGCTTTCGCTTTTACTTCGCTACTTTTGCGGTTGTTGTTTTGCGCCAACTGAACCAGCTCTTTACATTCGATGAGCGAGAACCCTGCATTTTTGGCTCGAGAAATCAGTTTAAGCTCAACCACATGTTGCTGCGAGTACTCGCGGTAACCAGACTCACTTCTCAGCGGCGGCGTGATCAACGCTTTTTCTTCGTATAGGCGAATGGATTTACTCGACAGCCCTGTCAGTTTCGCTACAGCTCCAATGTTCATTGTGTACCTCCAACATGACTCAACCAACAGCCATTAGATGTTGTATTTCAAACAAGAATAACAGTGCTCTAGCTAATTGAATAGTTCGGCGTTAGCGATGGTAACTCAGTTCAGAAATGACGGGAGGGTTGTAGGTGAGTGATTCTAGTTGACCCAAGTTAATGCAATACTCTGAAAAGCATAGTCGCTAAACGGCCGCAGTGATTATTGAACTGATACAATTGATATTAATTTTTGCCTATGAAATAAACAGTCGTTTGCGATAGATCAACAAAAGATTGTTTGATTTGTTTAAATGTTCCAATAAAAGTTGAAAAGTTAAAAAAATATTGAATAATGGGTTCATCAAAATAATACAAGCGTAAGCTTTAATTTTCTTAGTCTGAAACAGGAACATCCCATGTCGAACGCCTTTGTGCTGGTTATCAATTCTGGTAGCTCATCGTTAAAATTTGCCGTGATCGATTCTCAATCAGGAGAAGCAATTGTGAGCGGATTAGGTGAGTGTTTTGGTTTGCCCGAAGCGACCATTGGTTGGAAATACAATGGTGAAAAAACCGAAGAAGCGATCACTGCTGAAGATAACCACCACCAACATGCCATCAACCGTATAGTGGCGCTGATGGAAACACTGGGCTTCACACAAGATTTAGTTGCTGTGGGACACCGTATCGTTCACGGTGGTGAGAAGTTCACTTCAACGGTTCGGATTAATGATGAAGTGCTCGCAGAAATTGAAAACCTGTCTGACTTGGCTCCGCTCCACAACCCAGCAGGCGCAAAAGGTATTCAAGCTGCAATGCAAGCATTCCCGAGCCTTCCTCAATTTGCTGTCTTTGATACTGCGTTCCACCAAACGATGCCGCAAAAGGCATTTACCGGTGCTATCTCGAACGAACTGTACAAAGAATACGGTATCCGTCGATACGGTTTCCACGGCACTAGCCACTACTTTGTGAGCCGCGAAGCAGCGAAAATGCTCAACAAGCCTGTTGAAGAGGCGAGCTTTATCTCTGTTCACCTAGGCAATGGCGCATCTGTTTGTGCGATTGAAAAGGGTGAGTCAGTGGATACATCCATGGGCTTCACGCCGCTAGCTGGCCTAATGATGGGCACACGTTCTGGTGACCTTGACCCAGGTGTTATCGAATTCCTGATTAAAAAAGGTTGGACGACAGAGCAAGTCTTCGAAACGTTGAATAAGAGATCAGGTTTCCTCGGTGTATCAGGCCTAACGTCAGACGCTCGTGGCATCTTAGAAGCGATGGAAGAAGGTCACGAGGGCGCTAAACTGGCGTTCGAAGTCTTTACCTACCGAGTGGCGAAGTACATTGGCTCTTACCTCATTCCACTTAGCAACTTAGACGCCATCATCTTTACCGGTGGCATCGGTGAGAACTCTTTAGATATTCGCCGCGAGATCCTCAATAACCTAAAGCTGCTCGGTTTTGTTGAAGATGAAGCGGGTAACGAAGCAGCACGTTTCGGTAACGCTGGTATCATTGCGAAATCAGAAATGCTAAATGCAGTCGCGATGGTGATTCCAACCAACGAAGAATTTGTGATTGCACAGCAGTCGGTTGAGCTACTTTAAAAAAAATCATAGCGTGATTAAAAATACCTCACTGTCAGGCGAACCTTTTTGGTTCGCCTTTCTCGTTTTCAATAGACTTAAACCGGAATTAATAACGAGTCAGGAGGCAAAGAACGAAGAAAGATGGCATTTAGGCACGTCGTTTACTCAATAAATAGTTGGAACGTTGCTGATCGCCTCACCGGATCGCGAAAATGTATGTCCATGAGATTTTTTCAGGGCTTGATTACGACAATTTCCCTAAAATCAGTGTCATCGATAACAAGATGTCCGTAGATGAAATGGTCAAGGTTTCGGACACAGATTTAACCTCAACTTGTGAGCACCACTTCATCACGATCGACGGTCTAGCACAAGTCGCCTATATACCGGAATCTAAGATACTTGGGCTATCGAAAATCAACCGAATCGTGCGCTTTTTTGCCCAGCGACCTCAGGTCCAAGAGCGTTTAACTCAACAAGTATTGGTGGCGATACAGGCGTTGGTCGAGATGGAAAACGTCGCCGTGACCATTAAAGCGATCCATTACTACGTCAAATCAAGATGAGTGAGACAATTCTAATCACCGGAGTGGGAAAACGTTTTGGCTTTGCGTTGGCGTAAAAGTTGTTGTCTGATGGATACCGCGTGATCGGTAATTACCGAAGCGATTATCCTCAGCTGCAACGATTGCGTGACGATGGTGCAGACCTACTGCAGGTAGACTTTTATCAACATAGCAGCGTTGAGCGTTTTCTTGATTATGCCGGTCAGGAGTATAAGTCAATAACTCTGATAGCGCGCTTTTATTACTATGAGGTGAACTAAGAACAGTTTAACCAATAGGGGAGTGAATAAAGCCCTCTGCCCAATCTTGTTCAAGACAGTGTAGACTTTGACCCTTTCGAAAATTTAAATACGGAGTTTGCTTCATGCGCAAATCAGATAAGAAGGTCGAGAACCTCATTAGAGAGGTGCTGACCGACGTTTGTGAAAATACGTTAAAAAGCTACGATGGTTTTCTATGGGTAACGCATACCGTCAAATACGCCGCGTTTCCGCAAAGTCTAGAAATCGTCTACGTATTCGAATCTGACGAAGACCGAGCCAGTTTTCTCGCGGGTGAGAACCAAAAGCATGTCTCCACAATTATCCAAAACGCATTTAGTAGAGCTGGTGTGCAATTAAACAATGCAAGCAAGCATATTCGCTACAATGTCCAACAAAGTCGTGATGGCCGCCGACAAAAAAAGTGAATGAAGTGTCGTTCGGCTAACTCATTTTTGCCCCAAAATGAGTTTGAGTATTGTTGTAACTTCTTACAAAACTTCACTGTTGACAAGGATTTGATGTCCATCTTAGTTGTTCGAGAAAGCAGCTATAGCAAGCCTGACGGGTGCAATGAACTATGGTTATTCTGTTGCTTAGCTGTTTTATAAAGTTTGATGATTCGTTTGTAGTGCTTCCGAAATGTTAAGGATCTTTGGTGTCACAGTAGGCTTTGTTGCGTAATTCGATGGAACTAAATCAGGAAGTTACGATCTGATCGGCTACACCCATCAATCGTCGTAGCC